>CAMZHU010000030.1 GCA_947306975.1 uncultured Clostridia bacterium
ACACACGACCTGCTGATTACGAATCAGCTGCTCTACCGACTGAGCTATACCAGCAAGTTTCAAAGCAGGTGTCATTATAACGCATGCGTGCAGAGTTGTCAAATGAAAAATGAAGTGATCCGGGAGCCGCGGACAGGCGGCTCCCGGAAGGTTATACACGGGGAAAGGTGGACGGTAAAGCGGTCATCTGATGAAAGCGCCAAGTTCTTCAGCAAGCTTATCAAGGACCTTGCGTACCGCGTCGTCAGACTCCGTGTCTGTCAGGGTCTTGTCATTTGAGCGGAAACGAAGCGAGAAAGCGGTGCTTTTCTTGCCCTCAGGTATATGTGAGCCCGTGTAGATGTCGAAAAGCTTGACACTGCGCAGCAGTTCGCCCCCTGCGCGTTTTATGCAGTCGGTCAGCTGCGCGATAGTGGTCTCATTGTTGCAGACGACGGCGATGTCTCTGTCCACAGCGGGGAATTTCGGCAGCGGCTGATACTCCGGTTTGCCGCCGTGTGATCCGTACAGCGCCTCGAAAGAGAGCTCTGCGGCGAAGACCTCGGTTTCAACGCCGTAGGATGCCGCGACAAGCGGGTGTATCTGACCGAATACGCCCAGTTTCTTGTCACCGGCGTATACCGCGGCACAGCGCCCGGGGTGATAGGAAGGATTGTCACGGCAGGCATCGAAACGTACGTCGCCTATGCGGGCGGCGCGGAGGATCTCTTCGATCGTGCCTTTAAAAGTGAAGAAATCAGCGCCGTCGCCGTAGGCACCCAGAGCGAGCATTTTCGGCTCGTCTGCGAGCCCGTCATCGCGCGGTATGTAGATCTTGCCGAGTTCATAGAGCCTTACGGCACTGTTGCGGTAGTTGTTGTTGCGAGCGATGACCTCCATCATAGAAGGAAGTATAGTCGTACGCATGATCGAGGTATCTTCACCCAGCGGGTTGAGAATCCTGAGACTCTCGCGGAGCGGACTGTCCTCGGGCAGACGAATCTTGTCGTAATAGGAAGGCGAGATGAACGAGTAGGTGATGATCTCGTCGTAGCCAAGCGCACGGCAAGACGTACCGAGCGAACGCTCGAAGAGCTGTGCGTCATTGTAACCGCCGCGCGTCGTCTCACCGCGCATGAGCGTATCGGGTATATTGTTGTATCCGTAGAAGCGCGCTACTTCTTCAGCAATATCGCAGCTGCGTTCCACGTCCTCGCGCCACGACGGGACGTGTATATCATTGCCGTCGAGAGTGAAGCCGAGGGAGAGCAGGATATCGCGCATGACCTGCGCGTCAAGTTCGGTGCCGAGAAGACGGTTGACCTTTTCGGGCTCGAGCGGGATAACGGTTTCCACCTTGTCTTTGGCGATGACATCCATTACGCCGTCCACGACCTCGCCGCAGCCGAGCAGCTCGACCAGTTCGCAGGCGCGTTCCACCGCTTTGAGCGTGTTCATGATGTCGAGACCCTTTTCATAGCGGCTAGACGCGTCGGTACGCATGCCAAGGGCAGACGCCGTGCGGCGGACAGATACGCCGTTGAAGTTCGCGGATTCGAAGAGGACCATCGCAGTGTCGCCCACGATCTCGCTGTTTGCGCCGCCCATTACGCCCGCGACGCACACGGGCTTGTGTTCGTCGCAGATGCACAGCATGTTTGTAGTCAGCTCGCGCTCGTTGCCGTCCAGAGTCTGGATGCTCTCGCCCTCGCGCGCAGTGCGCACAACAATCCTGCCGCCTTCGACGCAGGAGAAGTCGAACGCGTGCATCGGCTGGCCGTATTCGAGCATGACATAGTTGGTGATGTCGACGATATTGTTGATCGGTCGCACGCCGGAGGCGCGCAGACGTTCGCGAAGCCACAGCGGGGACGGTGCGATGCGGACGTTTTTGACCATGCGCGCGGTGTAGCGCGGACAGAGGTCGCCGTCCTCGATCTCGATGTCGAGGAGATCTGCGATGTTGCCGCCGCTGCCTTTTACCGCGGGGATATGCAGCGCGAGAGGCCTAGCAAAAGTAGCGCTGGCTTCACGTGCGAGACCGATGACGCTCAGGCAATCCGGACGGTTTGGCGTGATCTCAAACTCGATGACTGTGTCGTTATAGCCGATCGCTTCGGTGATCTCGTCACCGGGTTTCAGACCTTTCGCTGCGAGGTCAGGGTCGTTGTTCAGAAGGAAGAGACCGTTTTCCGGGTTGTGAGGCCAGTCGTGCTCGGTCATCCCCAGTTCCTGCCAGGAGCAGCACATGCCGTTGGAAACAACGCCGCGCAGTTCGCCCGCCTCGATATGTTTGCCGCCGGCAAGTTCAGCACCGGGAAGCGCGACAGGTACGAGGTCGCCGACTTTCTGATTCTGCGCGCCTGTAACTACCTGCACGGGTACTTTCTGACCGACATCGATCTGGCAGACCCACATGTGGTCGCTGTTCTCGTGGCGCACCATCTCCAGGATTTTGCCCACTACGACGTTTTTGATCTCTGCACCCTCGCGGGTAATGGTCTCCACCTTGGAGCCGGAGAGCGTCATCTCGTCGTTGAATGCCTTGTCGCTAACGTCGGCAAGGTCTACGAATTCGTTCAGCCATTTTCTGCTAAGATCCATGCTCTCACACCTCCTTAAAACTGTTCAAGGAACCGTACGTCGTTTTCGAATATAAGACGCAGGTCGCTGATCTTGAAATATGCCAGAGCGAGACGCTCAAGACCGAATCCGAACGCCCAGCCGGAGTAGACATCCGGGTCGATGCCGCACCCCTCAAGCACTGTCGGATGCACCATACCGGCGCCCAGCAGTTCGATCCACCCCTCGCCTTTACAGGTGGGGCATCCGGCTCCGTGGCACTTGTAGCACTGAATGTCCATTTCGCAGCTCGGTTCGGTGAAGGGGAAGTGATGCGGACGGAAACGGGTTACGGTCTCCTCGCCGTAAAGCTGGCGCGCTACCTCGCTGAGGGTGCCCTTCAGGTCCGCCATCGTTATGCCTTTGTCGATCACCATGCCCTCGACCTGATGGAACATGGGCGAATGTGTGGCATCAACTTCATCCTTGCGGTAAACGCGGCCGGGCGCGACCATACGGATGGGAGGCTTCTGCCGCTCCATGACGTGGATCTGCATGGGTGATGTCTGTGTGCGCAGCAGGATGCTGCTGTCCTCAGTGAAGTAGAAGGTGTCTGTCCATTCACGGGCGGGATGACCTTCTTTTTCATTCAGCCTGTCGAAATTATATTCTGCCAGTTCCACCTCACGGTCTTCAACGACTTCAAAACCCATGCCGATGAATATGTCCTTAAGTTCGTCGAGCACCTGGTACATCGGGTGCTGGCTGCCGAGTTTTTTTGCCTCTCCGGGGATCGTTACGTCCACGGTCTCGGAGAGCAGACGAGCGGCCATCGCTTCGCTTGCAAGCTGTTCGGCGCGCGATTCGATCGCCGCTTCAAGCTTTGCACGTACCTCGTTCGCCAACTGACCTATGACGGGCCTCTCCTCTGCGGAGAGCTTGCCCATCTGCTTAAGCACGGCGGTCAGCTCACCTTTTTTGCCGAGGTACTTTACCCGGAGCGCTTCGAGAGCATCCGACGCGGAGACCTCTTCGAGAGCGGCGAGCGCTTCCTTCCGCACAAGTTCCAGCTTTTCTTTCATTCCATTCACTCCTGTTTATTATTGACAGAAAATAAGTTTACATAATTATAACATTGGCGGCCTCAGGGCAAAACAAAACCCCTCGCCCCAATTAGCGGGACGAAGGGAAAACCTCCGCGGTACCACCCGATTTCGGCTTGTAAGCCGCGCTCGAACGCCTGTAACGGGGCGCAGCCGCCGGGGATTGGCCGGAGCTCACGGGCGAACCAAACGCAATTCACGCAGGGCGCTTTCAGCCGGTGGCAGCCCCTCTCTTTTGCGGTATAGCGGCGTTATTTTCCCGATCAATGCTTTAATCTGGAATCATTATTTCTCTTTATATCACAATAATCTCCGGATGGCAACATTAAAATTGACTAAACTGACTGTTATCGGTATAATCAAAGGGTTAAAAGAGGTGTTAGAATTGAAACTCATGACCTCCGCGCAGATGCGCGAAATGGACAGACGTGCTATTGAAGAATACGGAATACCTTCCACGCTCCTGATGCGCAATGCGGCACGCGCGACTGCGGAGACGGCCATGGAGCTTGGAGGAGACCGCGGCAGGGCGGCGGTGTTCTGCGGCAGCGGCAATAACGGGGGAGACGGAGTCGCGGCAGCGGCGTATATGATCATACGCGGATACAGCGTCAGAACTTTCCTGACTGGAAGCCGCGAGAAGATGACTGACGACACCTCCGAGATGGAACGCAGGCTCTGTGAGGTCGGCGGAAAGTTGGAGAAGTTTACAGAAATAGAAAATATAACAGATTACGTAAACTCATGCGACGTTCTGATCGACGCGATGTTTGGTACGGGACTGCACAGCGCCTTGCGGGGAGACGCGCTCATCGCCGCACAGATCATAAATGCCTCGGGTGTCCCAGTAGTATCGGCAGATATCCCCAGCGGCGTTGTTTCGGATACCGGGGAGGTGCCGGGAGAGGCTGTGCGGGCAGATGTAACGGTAACGTTCTCGCTGCCCAAGATAGGCCTTTACGCGGAACCCGGATGCCTTTACGCAGGCAAGATACGCATTGAGGATATCGGTATCCCGGACGATCTGATCCTTGCCGCGGACAGCACGATACGCGCCGTTACAGCTGATGACGTGAAATTACCCGCAAGAAAGCGTGACGCCCACAAAGGGGATTTCGGAAGAGATCTCATTATCGCCGGAGCACCGGGGTTCACTGGAGCGCCCGTTATGGCTGCTGCTGCAGCGTCCAGGATGGGAGCCGGGCTGGTACACCTCGGAGTGCCTGAGAGCATATACGGAGTCACGGCGGCAAGATGCACGGACGTCATGCCGTTTCCCCTTCCGACAGATATTGACGGGCTCGTTTCCTGGGATGCCCGCGGACCTATAGCGGAAAAACTTGAACGCTGCGCAGCATGTCTTGCCGGCCCGGGGCTGGGAAGATCGTACATGCTGGATTCACTTATCGAAAAACTCGTTCGGGAAACAAAAGTTCCGTTGGTGCTGGATGCTGACGGGATCAACGCGGTTTCCGGCAATACAGATATCCTTGATGAAGCCGGTTCAACTGTCATACTGACGCCCCATGCCGGAGAGTTCGCGAGACTGGGCGGCGATATATCCAGAGGACGGATCGCGGAGGCGGCAGGATTTGCTGTCAGTCACAGCTGCGTGCTCGTGCTCAAGGGACACCGGACAGTCAGCGCGTTCCCTGATGGAAGCGTTTACATCAACACTACCGGAGGCCCGGCTATGGCCAAAGGCGGCAGCGGCGACGTACTTGCAGGTATGATAACCGCACTGTGCGGGCAGGGCCTGCCCGTTAAAAAGGCGGTTACTGCTGCTGTATATCTGCACGGATTGGCGGGGGACATATGCGCTGAGGAATTGGGCGAATACTCCGTTACGCCTGACGATCTGCTCCGAGCTATTCCCGAAGCGGTAAAGAGCGTACAGGAATGACCGGACGCGATACACTTTAAGGATACAGAACCCCGGGATGCGGGGATATTACCGGCCGCGTCCAGATTACAGAAAAGAGTGATGCAAAATGGATACAGAGAGGACCTGGGCTGAGATAGATCTCGATTGCATAGAGCACAACTTCAGGGAGATGAAAGCCCGGCTCGGAGAGGATACGCGCTTTCTCGGCGTGGTCAAGGCGGACGCCTACGGACACGGCGCGAGTAAAGTCGCCGCTGTGCTGCAGGAGGCAGGGTGCGACTACTTCGCGGTAGCCTGTCTGGACGAGGCCATGAGGCTGAGAGCCGGAGGAGCGATGCTCCCCATACTCATACTCGGATACACGTCGCCTGAGCGTACGCCCGAGCTTATCGAATACGGCATCACCCAGGCTGTAAGCAGTCTCGCGATGGCGAAGGAGATGTCGCTAATTGCAAGTTCCCTCGGAAGATCCGTAAAGGTGCATCTCAAGGCGGACAGCGGGATGGGACGAATGGGATTCACCTGCCACGGAGGACGTGATCCTTCAGACGAGATGGCTGAGATCATGAGACTGCCCAATCTGGATATTGAAGGAATCTTTACGCACTTTGCGGTATCCGACGTAGAAGGCGGCGGGGAGTACACCGAGATGCAGTTCGAGGCGTTCACTTCTCTTGCGGACAGGCTCGAGGCGCTCTCCGGCAAAAAGTTCAAGATCAGGCATTGCACCAACAGCGGCGCAATGATAAACTATGAAAAAACATATCTTGATATGGTCCGTCCGGGCATAGCCCTTTACGGATGCTATCCGGATAAAGACCATGGCGGTCTGGAACTCAGACCGGCGATGCAGCTCAAGACACGGATTTACCAGATCAAGGAATTCGCCGCAGGGGACACCGTCAGCTACGGAAGGCTATACACAGCTCCCTCTGTCAGACGGATAGCAGTGGTGCCGATAGGTTACGCCGACGGTCTCCACAGAGTTCTTTCAGGAAAACTGGAGATGCTCGTCCGGGGACAGCGCGTACCTCAGGTCGGACGGATCTGCATGGACATGTGCATGCTCGACGTTACTGATGTCGAGGGCGTGACGGAGGGCGATGTCGTGACGGTATTCGGCCGTGACGGCGACGGGTTCATCCCTGTCGAGGAGCCCGCTGAAAAGGCCGGGACGATCTCCTACGAGATCCTGTGCGACGTATCTCCGCGCGTACCGAGGTTATACTTCAGACACGGCAAACGCGTTCTTTGATACGAAGAAGAACGCAAAAGACCAAAGCGCGGATATTCTGCGCGTGGCCATACGGAGGAACTGAATGAAAAAGAGTAAAAAGCTTACAATAACGCTGATAGTGCTCGTCTGTGTCGCAATCGCAGCCGGCATCACTATCTACGCCGCGTCGAACGCCGGTTCGCAGTCCGACCCGCTGGTGGCGCTCAGCTATCTGAACGAAGACGCTAAAGACAGCTTCATGGAGTCTGCAAACGCGAGCATCAGCAAGAAGGCGGGAGAGCTGCGTGACGATTTTGACGACAAGCTGTCCGATCTGGAATCTGAGATCGATGCGAAGATAGCCTCGTCGGGGGGCACGACATCCTCGGATGTATTCTCTGTAGTGACGCTCTCTTATGGAGACACAGTAGTATGTGGAGTCGGCGTCGAGATCATGCTCCGTATAGGTTCGGCGGAAGCCTACGGTGAAGACTGGCCGGCCCTCATAGATACTACGACATCACAGTCGGTGGGCGAGGGGACCGACCTCGTCACGAATCATCTTTACATGGTGACTATCTCCGGCTGCGGGATAAGAGCCACAGCCGATACTGTCAAGGTGATCATGCGCGGAGACTACACGATCCGCTGACGGTAAAACAGCACAAAAACCAATCCCCCTTATACGCGTTCATACGGCGCATATGAGGGGGATCGTTATATGATCACGAATGCCTTGTCCCGTGCGGGGACGCATCAGTATACGTTATTCATGTCAGGTCGGGAAAACCGATCTGGCGGAGAGCCTCGTAACACACCACGGCGACTGAGTTCGCAAGGTTGAGGCTCCGAGCGTCGGGACGCATCGGCAGACGGATACAGTTGTCCGGAAAGCGGTTCCTCAGTTCTTCCGGTAGCCCTGCCGTCTCCTTGCCGAACATAAGATAGCAGCTGTCTGTGAAGACCGCGTCGGTATAACGCCGGCTCCCTTTCGTAGTGGAAAGCCAGTAAGGACCTGCCGGGTTCTTTTCAAAAAAGTCATCGAGGTTTTCGTATACAGATATGTTTACCATCGGCCAGTAGTCCAGGCCAGCACGTTTGACCGCACGGTCGGATATATCGAATCCAAGCGGCTTTACCAGGTGCAGATGAGACCTGGTAGCTGCACATGTCCGCGCGATGTTTCCGGTGTTCATGGGTATCTCAGGTTCGACGAGAACTATGTTGAGCATTATGATCATCTCTCCGATGAATTATTTGAAGTATGCCTATTATACTACGGCTGATGCCCAAGTCAAAGAGGAATACGGCGCCGTGCAGTGCCAAAGTACTGCTAAAACTCACGGTCAATAATGCGCATGTGCTTGCAAATAACATGGCGTTACAATATAATCATATGAGCGGTTCCAAAACCGAATTTCCTGCAAAGGCATGGTGAATCAAGGTGCTTCTTATCCGCGGCGGAAGAGTAATAGACCCAGTATCGGGTGTCGATGAGATCCGCGATGTATATATCGCCCGTGGTGAAATCGTTGGTGAGCATGACTCGCCCGTTGTGTCGGTGATCGACGCGACAGGTCTCGTGGTCGCTCCGGGACTTATAGACATGCATGTCCATTTCAGAGATCCCGGACATACATACAAGGAGGATATATATTCCGGTGCGCATGCTGCCGCAGCCGGCGGATTCTCCGTAGTTGCCAGCATGCCGAATACGGATCCCGTTATTGACAACATAGACAGGGTGGAGACTTTCGTGCGCAGGGCCAGCAGCGCGCTTGTGAACGTAGTTACCTACGGTGCCGTCACCGTCGGCGAAAAAGGTAAGGAGCTCACGGATTTCATAGCACTGTGCGACGCAGGAGCGATTGCCCTGTCTGACGACGGCATGCCTATAGACGATGAAGAAGTCATGCGTCACGCTCTCAAAAGAGCAAAACATGTCGGTATGATCATTAGCTCGCACTGCGAGTATTCAGACATGGTCAAAAACTACGCAGTCAATGAGGGGAAAATATCTGAACAGCTGGGCATACCAGGAAGGCCGGCTGAGGCGGAAGAACTCATGATAGAACGCGACGTGCGGCTGGCGAAGGAAATAGACGGACGGGTGCACATCGCGCACGTGAGCACGGCGAAGTCGGTTGACATAATCAGGCATGCGAAGAAAAACGGAGTCGCCGTAACTGCTGAAACATGTCCGCAGTATTTCACGCTGACGGAAGACGCGATACTGGAAAAAGGCGCGCTGGCGCGGGTCAATCCGCCGCTTCGCACGGAAGAGGATCGCCTTGCGATCATCGAGGGTCTGCGTGACGGCACGCTTGACTGCATCGTGACGGATCACGCGCCGCACTCAGATGAGGAGAAGTCGCGGGGTCTTGAAAATTCCCTCAGCGGAATGGTGGGTCTGGAGACATCGCTCGCGCTGACGCTCACCAAGCTGTACCATGAGAATGGATTCTCACTGGCCGACATAATTAATCTTATGTCAACTAAACCGGCTCATATCCTGGCACTTGCGCGCGGCAGTATCGCCATCGGAGAAGCGGCCGATGTTGTCATATTCGATCCTGACGAGGAGTGGACGGTCGATCCGAGTAAGTTCCACTCGCGTTCGCATAATACGCCTTTCGGCGGAATGAAGCTAAAAGGGCGAGTTAAATACACGATAGTCAGCGGTCATATCGTTTACAGGGGGGATTGACAGTGGCGTTCGACGTTCTGCAGGACAAAATCCTCAAAATGAGGAATCCGACGGTCTTCGGACTCGACCCGAAACCGGAATATGTACCGCCATTTATCCTGGAACACCATATCTCCGAAATAGGCCCGACTCCTGAAGCGGCGGCAGCGGCGTATTATGAGTTCAACTGCGGACTCGTCGATGCGCTGTGTGATATAGCGCCCGCAGTAAAACCACAGTCGGCGTACTATGAAGTCCTTGGCTCTGCCGGCGTAAGGTGTCTGGAAAAGACCGCACTATATGCTTCGGATAAGGAGCTGTACACCATTGCGGATGTAAAGCGCGGAGACATCGGAACGACAGCTGAGGCTTACAGCACCGCTTATCTCGGATATATCGAGCTTGACGGAGTGAAGACCGCACCTTTCGGATTCGATGCTGTCACCGTGAACGCATACCTTGGGACAGATGGTCTCAAACCGTTTTATGAGACCTGCAGAAAGTTCGACAAGGCGTTTTTCGCTCTTGTCAAGACGTCGAACCCGTCGTCCAGAGAACTGCAGGACAGACGTTTCCAGGACGGGCGCACCCTTTACGAAACGGTGGGTGACCTGATCAAAGGACTGGGCGGCGAGCTCGATTCATACGGTTATCTGCGTGTCGGTGCTGTCGTAGGAGCGACATATCCGGAGGAACTGTCGGCGCTGCGCAAGAGGCTGAAGGAAGTATTCTTCCTTGTACCGGGATACGGAGCGCAGGGCGGGAGCGCCAAGGATGCAGCATGCGCGTTCGATGAGAGAGGTACAGGAGCTGTGATCAACTCCTCACGCGCGATCATGTGCGCATGGAAGAAGACGGGAAACGACGGAGCGGATTATATGGAAGCGGCGCGTGCGGAGGCGGTTCGTATGCGCGATGAGCTGCGTGAAGCGGTAGGGCTGTGATGATACTGCGTGCGGGCAGGACACTATGCGCGCACGCAGAAAAAACAGAAATTTAGCTGTTGACAAATGTATACCGCTGATGTAGAATAACCCTTGCTGACACGGACGGTTAGCTCAGCTGGTAGAGCTTCCGCTTGACGTGCGGAAGGTCGGGGATTCGAGTTCCTCACCGTCCACCATACAGAAAAGGACTGTCGTACTGACAGTCCTTTTTGTTATCTGTATCCAGATTTCCGGTTTGAGGCAGATGCCCGGCAGGCCGTTCTGCCGGGCATTTTGTTCTGACAGAAAAGAATAAGTGTCGAGACGCGTATCACGCAAATCGCATATATGATGATATGCCGGTCACTCTACTCCGAGAACCTTGTAATCCTGTGCCTCCACCGCCGCGCGCAGAACTTCGTCCTCCACAGGCGCGCTCATGGTTACGACGGCGGTGCCTGCGGTGTGATCGGCAACAGCGCTGTCAACGCCGGGTATCGCTTCGAGCGCTTTCTTCACGCGCGCCTCGCAGTGCATGCACATCATGCCTTCTACTTTCAGTGTCTTTTTCATGGTTTTATCCTCCTTGTTTGTATCCGCGGATAACAATTGCTCTATGGCTTCCGCGGGAATGACATTTCTTTTCCGGTCGCGTCCGGAGTCATGCGGTTTTACCAGATTCAGACGCAACGCGTTCATGCACACGAAGAAGCTGGAAAGCGCCATGGCCGCTGCGCCGTACATAGGTTTCATCTCTATTCCGTACAGTCCCATGGCAAGCGGTATGCAGATCACGTTGTAGAAAAACGCCCAGAAAAGGTTTTGATGGATGTTCCTGATCGTTGCCCGGCTCAGACGGATCGCCGCCGTAACGTCTGTAAGGCGGCTTTTCATAACTACGATATCAGCGGCGTCGATCGCCACATCCGTGCCCGCTCCGATTGCCACGCCGTTATCTGCGATGGTGAGCGCCGGAGCGTCGTTTATCCCGTCGCCGACCATGGTGACTTTGCCGAGCGGCTTCAGGCTGCGTATCACGTCTGCCTTGCCCTCGGGGAGCACACCTGCTATAACATGATCCACGCCCGCCTGCCTGCTGATGGTCCTGGCCGTACGTTCGTTGTCTCCTGTGAGCATTACCGTCCGGATCCCCATGTCACGAAGTTCGCGTACGGCACGCTCGGAGTCTTCCTTGATCGGATCTGCCACCGCTATGACGCCCGCCAGCGCTCCGTCCAGCGAAAAGAGCAGCGGGGTCTTGCCTTCTTCAGCAAGTGCATTCGCCTTATTTGAAACGTCTTCGCTCACCAGACCTTTCGACGAAAGAAAACTCAGGCTGCCGCCCAGCAGTTCCTTACCGTCCAGACGGGCGTGGAGCCCGTTGCCGGGAAGAGCTTCAAAACCGATCACTTCAGATACGGGAAGGTCCGCCGCTGCGGATACAACGGCCTTCGCAAGAGGGTGTTCACTGTTTTTTTCCAGCGAGGCGGCGAGGCTGAGAAGCTCGTCTCGGCTCCTGTCGAGAGGGATGATATCCGTAACAGAGGGCTGTCCCTCCGTTATTGTTCCGGTCTTGTCCAAAGCAATCATCTGCGTCCTGCCGGCGCCCTCGAGCGCGGAGGCCGTCTTGTAGAGTATGCCGTTCCGAGCGCCGACGCCGCTGCCTACCATGATAGCGACAGGGGTGGCAAGACCGAGCGCGCAGGGGCAGCTGATGACCAGCACGGAGATACCGCGCGCAATGGCAAACGAGAACGGTCGGCCTGCGATCAGCCAGCCGGCGAGCGTCAGTACGGACAGAGCGATGACAGCTGGGACGAATACGCCGGATACCTTGTCCGCGATACGGGCGAGAGGAGCCTTCGTAGCAGCGGCATCGGATACCGTGCGTATGATCTGCGCCAGCGTAGTATCTTCTCCGACGCGCGTCGCGCTGCACTCGATATAGCCGTGCTGATTCATCGTAGCAGCAGAGACCGGATCGCCTTCGGATTTGTCCACCGGTATGCTCTCGCCGGTCAGAGCAGATTCGTTGACGGCCGTCATGCCTTTAAGAATGACTCCGTCGACAGGGATCTGCTCCCCGGGACGGACGACGAAAACGTCTCCGGTGCGGACCTCTTCGATTCCGACCTCTGTCTCGGCTCCGTCTCTAAGAAGTACGGCTGTTTTCGGCGCAAGCCGCATCAGTCCTTTGAGTGCGTCCGTCGTACGGCCTTTAGACATCGCCTCCAGCATCTTGCCGATAGTTATGAGCGTAGGGATCATCGCCGCCGACTCAAAGTAAAGGTTCATGCCGTATTTCATAACGGCCTCATGACGCCCCTCGCCCTGAGCCAGCACCATCAGGAAGAGCTCTGCCAGGGAATACAGAAAAGACGCGCTCGAGCCCAGCGCCACCAGCGTGTCCATATTGGGCGCTCCGTGCAGGAGAGAGGTAAATCCTGAGGTGAAGAATCTGCCGTTTATGATCATTATGATCGCGGCAAGGAGCAGTTCGAACAGGCCCAGAAACACATGGTTGTCAAAGACCGCAGGCGCCGGCCAGCGCCACATCGCGTGACCCATCGAGAAGTACATCAGGACAAGCAGGATCGGCACGGAAAACAGCAGCCGTCTCTTCAGCTTCGGCGTCTCGTGATCCTTAAGCGCTTCTGCGTCGGCCCAGGAAGGCGCTCCGCCTTCTGAAGACTTTGCTGCGGCGCCCTTGAGCGAGGCTCCGTATCCGGCAGCCTCCACGGCGCGTATGATATCGGCGGAGGAGGCAGTACCTTCCACGCCCATTGAGTTCGTCAGAAGACTCACTGAACAGGAAGTGACTCCAGACACTCCAGATACAGCTTTTTCAACACGGTTTGAGCAGGCGGCGCAGCTCATACCTGTCACAGTATATTGTTCCATTCCAGAGTTCCTTTTCAACTATTTCATGAGCTTTTTCAGCGTTTCCATCAACTCGTCAGCAGCGTCTTCGCGCCCTGCGCGGATATCTTCAGTGACGCATGTCCGGATGTGACTGTTCAAAAGCGTCCTGCAGAAACTGTTCAGCGCCGAATTGACTGCCGATGCCTGTGTTAGAATATCAGGGCAGTAGGCGTCTTCATCCAGCATGCGCTGAAGTCCGCGCACCTGACCTTCTATCCGTTTCAGCCGATT
>CAMZHU010000031.1 GCA_947306975.1 uncultured Clostridia bacterium
GCGGCTACATCTGGGCGTGCAAGAACTACGACGGCGACGTGATGAGCGACATGGTGAGCACGGCATTCGGCAGCCTCGCCATGATGACCAGCGTGCTCGTTTCCCCGGACGGCAAATACGAATACGAGGCGGCCCACGGCACCGTTACCCGCCACTACTACAAGTATCTCAAGGGGGAGGAGACCTCCACGAACCCCATGGCGACGATCTTCGCCTGGACCGGGGCCCTGAACAAGAGGGGCGAACTGGACGGCATACCGGAACTCTGCGCCTTTGCAAAGAAACTGGAGAAAGCCTGCATGGACACCCTCGAAGCGGGCATAATGACCAAGGACCTGGTGGCCCTCGCGGGACCCGGTTTCGGGGCGAGAGCGGTGAATACCGAGGAATTCCTGGACGCTGTTGCAGGGCGCCTCGGGGACTGAATTAACAAATCGTTTACGGGCTCCGGGACGCAGGTACTTGCATGAACGGGCCGTTGGGTGTATACTGTACCGGCAGAACTGTCTATTACCGCGCGACTCAAGGTCCGCGCATAAGGAGATAACAGAGTTGAACATAAAGAAAATACTGGCGGTCATTCTCGCCATGGCGATCTGCATCGCACTGTTTGCAGGATGCGGTAAGGGAAATTCCTCCGACGATCCGGCTCCGGCCGGAGACAAGGAGAGCGGCGACAGCACGGCTCCCAGAGGAGACGGCGCCAAAAAGGACGACTCCAACAAGGACGACGGGAAAAAGAACGACGGCAGCAAGACCGATCCCGCCCCTTCCGGCAAGGACGACAAGAAGGACGACAAGAAGGACGGCAAAAAGGAAGACCCCGCAAGCGAATCCGACGTGCCGACCGAGATAGTCATTCCGTCTGCCACTCCCGGCGAGCCCGACACCCATTATGAAGTGGAGCCGCAGTCCTTCACCGATACGGCCGGACAGGTGACGAAGATCGAGGACGGCGTCATCAACTACAAGGTCATGGAGTCCAAGAGCGGCGAGGACCTCGAAGACTACGCTCTGTTCGATCCCGCGGACTACAAGGTCACCGACAAGACGGCCACGCTGCAGTATGACGACAGCACCCCGTTCTACACCAGGATGGAAGACAAGTGGTACATATCCGCGGCCAGTGAGCTGAAAGCCGGGGACACCATTCTGATCGTGGTCGGCGACAAGACGGGAGACCTCGAGGGAGTCATCATCTTCAGCAAATAACAGCGTATGCATGAAAAAGACCGGAGCAGCCGAAGCTGTTCCGGTCTTGCTTTATATCCGCGTCATCCGTTTATTATCTCCGCCGCCCGCCGGAGGGCCACACGGCCCTCCGGGATCGGGAAAAGGGGCCATACGTGGCACATGCCCGGGCCCGTTATGAGTTCGAAGTCCGCCCCGGCATCCCGGAGCTTTTCGGCAAGGAGCATTATGTCCGGATACGTTATCTCTTTCGTCCCGACGAACACCGTGAGAGGGCCGAGCCCCGAAAGGTCCCCGAAGAGAGGGCTTATCCGGCGGTCGCGTATGCCGAGATCTCCGGCCCACCGCATCCCGTACTCCCGGAGCGTCGGGGATATGAACGGGTCTTTGTTTACATAATCATCTATATCCGGGTTGTCCAGGCAGACGTCGACCCAGGGCGAGAAGAGCACGGTCCTGTCCGGCAGGGGCGCGCCTTTTCCGGCGAACTCCTCGCAGAGGGCAAGGGCCAGTCCTCCGCCGGCGGAGTCGCCCGCAAGGATGACCGGACGGTCCGGAGTTTCAGCGCGGCAGCGGTCATAGATGTTCCCGACGAGTTCGAAGGCCTCCCTCCAGGTCCCGTAGGGGACGAGCGTATAGAGCGGCACGATGACATCGGCGCCGCAGCTTTTAGCGAGCCGGTCCGCGGCGCGCCAGTGGAAGGGGGATATCTGATTTACATAAGAGCCCCCGTGCAGGTATATGACGGTCCTGGCGGGATCTGCTGTGCCGTTCAGACGGAACACCTGGCAGCCGCACACGCTCTCCTCAGAGACATCCGAAGAGAGCTTCAGCGAACGGGGAAGCGCATAGGGGGCCGGCGTTTCTTTCTCCAGCTCCGCTATACGCCGCCTTATCTCATCAGCGGTCAGGTTCCTGTACGCGATCCGGAGATAGATCTCCGCGATCCTTGCCATAAACGATACTCTTGTCATGAGTCCTCCGTATGTCTAACAGTGAACTTTTCAAGGGGATTATATCAGGAGGGGAACGGCGGGTCAAACGCCCGGACAGCCTGAGATTTGCGGTTGACTAATACGGGACGGAGTGATACATTTTATTACATAATAATACATAAGGCATCATGCCCGCGCGCATGGCTGTACAGAACAGGCGCGCGGATGAGGAAATCCGGTTCAAGTCCGGAGCATTGACCGTTGCCGTAAGTGTATGAGGCTGCCTTTCGTGACGCGAGTCGGTCATTGGGGAGACCCGAGAAGGCTGAGGGGCAGGCGCGGGCACCTTCTTCGGTGCCCAGATACACGAGCCGGAAGACCTATGGTGCTGAAAATGGTTGCCGCGGGAAAGCGGACAACCGATTTGCGGTAAAAATCGGGCCGCAGCAGGAACGGAAGTCTGCTGCGGCCTTTTCTCTTATGCGGATCTCAGGAGGACGATCATGAAAAAACGTTTTCTATCAATTCTTTTGGCGGTCATGCTGCTCTGCAGCGTGGGTCCCGCCGCCCTGGCGGAGGGACATCCGACCGCCCAGTGGAAGAACTTCCGCAACAGCGACGCCAACATGGCGATCACTTCCGCGGAGACCCCGAAGGAGGGCGCCGCAGAACTTAAATGGGCAAACAGGATAGGGACCAACTGGGCCACGAGCCCCAGCGTCCAGATCATAGTCGACGACTGCGTCATAACCATGAGCGAGAAGAAGATCTACAGGCTCTCTATCGCGGACGGGAGCATAGTCCGGGAAGGCGATATGACCGAGGCGTCCAGTTTCGGCTACACCCCTCCCGTATACTGTGAGGATCTGGGGCTCATAATAGCCCCCCTCGGCAAGGGGACCCTGCAGGCGTTCGACGCCGTTACCCTCGAGACGAGATGGGTATTTAAGGACGCCATCGGAGGCCAGTCGCAGTCGCCCGTGGCCTATTCCGGCGGCAGGCTCTACACCGGCTTCTGGATGGGCGACACCAAGGACGCGAATTTCGTCTGCGTCAGCGCGGCAACGGGAGAGCTTGAGTGGTCCTACACCGTTAAAGGCGGATTCTACTGGGCCGGCGCCCTGGCCGTCGGCGACTTCATAGCGGTCGGCACCGACGACGGGGCATCCGCTTCCGAAAGCGGCGACTCCAAGCTCCTCGTTTTCAAAAAGTCGTATGCGCCCGGAGAGGCTGTCGGACCGGTCTCGTACGCCGATCTCAAAGGCTGCGGCGATCAGCACTCCTGCCTGGCCTATGCGGACGGGACGGTATACTTCACGACCAGGGGCGGTTATCTCTGCTCCGCCGCGATAGACCCCTCGACCGGAGCCGTGAGCGGGCTCAAGACCGCGAAACTGGCGGCTCCCAGCGTCAGCACGCCGGTAGTCTACGGCGATCGCCTGTATCTCGGCACCGGAGGCGGGCTACTGTCTCCGGGAGGTTACCCGGCGTTTGTGATCGCAGACAGAGACACTCTCGAGACGCTCAACGAAGTCAGGACCAGAGCCAGCATCCAGTGCTCGCCGCTCCTCTCCACCGCCTATCTCGCGGAGGAGGGAAGGCTCTACTTCTACATAACGTACAACGCCGAGCCCGGCGGAATAGACCTTGTGACCGTCGATTCCGCCGATCCTTCCGCGGCGGAGCTGTTCGAGCTCTACGACGCGGAGGGATACGAGCAGTACTGCATAGCGAGCCCGATCTGCGACTATGACGGCAACCTTTATTACAAGAACGACTCCGGCACCGTATTCTGCGTAGGGAGCGCGGAAAGCTGTCCGTCTGCGGGCTTCACCGACGTCCCGGCTGACGCGTGGTATCGCGGGGCCGTGGATTACGCCGTGGAGAAAGGACTCATGAAGGGAACGTCCCCGACAAAATTCGAGCCCGGCACTGCCACGACGAGGGGCATGATCGTAACGATACTCTGGCGCCTCGAGGGCAGCCCGGCTGTCAGCGCGGGTAACCCCTTCACCGACGTCGGGGAGGGCGCGTGGTACAGAGACGCCGCGGTATGGGCGTCTGAAAACGGCATCGCCGGCGGATACGGCGGCGGCAGGTTCGGACCGGAGGATAAGATATCCCGCGAGCAGCTGGCCACCATGTTCCGGAGATACGCGGAGTACAAGGGATACGACGTCAGCGCGGCTGCTGATCTCAGCGGCTACGACGACGCGGAAAACATCAGCCCATGGGCGCTGGACGCCATGAAGTGGGCTAACGCCGAGGGCCTGATAAACGGCCGCACCGCCGCGACGCTCGTGCCCGGAGGAACGGCGAACAGGGCCGAGACGGCTGCAATATTCATGAGGTTCCTGGAGGGACTGGCCTGACGGCAGAAACACGTGATCACCGCATGTTCCCGGCATATGGCCGGCGCCGTGCGTGACTATACTGAAACTTTAAGAATGGGGTGTTCTTATGAAGAAAAAGACAGGCAAAGCATTGGGACTGCTGCTGGCTCTGCTCATGGTCGTGAGCTTACTGCCCGCGGCCGCGCTTGCGGCTGAGGACGATCCGATCGCTGCGGCCGGCGAGGCTGCGGCGTCGATCGACATTTTCGTCACGATCTCCGACAAAGGGGTAGTCACGGTTCCTATGGGAAAGGTGAAAGTCAAGGATCTTGACGCGAACGGAGCTTTCGACGTCAACGAGGCGCTCTTTGCTGCCCACGAGGCCTTCTACACCGGCGGAGCAGCGGGTTACGCCACGTACACCTCGGAGTGGGGGCTCGGCGTATCCAAACTTTGGGGGATCGAGACAACGGGTGTCGGTTACTACAACAATAACACCATGTGCATGGGCCCCACTGATCCCGTAGCGGAAGGGGACCATGTGTGCGCGTTCATCTATGCCGATACGACGGCCTACAGCGATTCCTACGCGTACCTGGATAAGTACGACTACACCGCCAAGGCCGGCGAAGAACTCACCGTGACTCTGACGGCGCAGAACGGCTTCGACGAAAACTGGAATCCGGTATTCGCGCCCTGCGACGGGGCCGTTATCCGGATCATGAAAGCGGATACTCACGAATGGCTGCCGATAGAGAAATGGAGTTTCACCGGCGGTGAGAACGGCACCTACGGCGTCACCATCAATGAGGCCGGCGACTATATGATCGTCGCCGACAAGCCCGAAGCCTATCTCGTACCGGCTGTCGCCGCAGTGAAGGTAGCACCTGCGGGCGACCCGGCGAAGCCCATCGAAGTGTATGTTACGATCTCCGACAAGGGCGTCGTCACGGTCCCGATGAAGCTGGTCACGGTGGAAGATCTTGACGCCAGCGGCGCTTTCGACGTGAACGAGGTCCTCTACGCCGCCCACGAGGCTTTCTACACCGGCGGCGCAGCGGCGGGTTACGCGACGGCCTCCACCGACTGGGGCCTCAGCATCTCCAAACTCTGGGGAGTCGAGACCGCGTCGGTCGGATACTACAACAACAACGCGATGTGCTGGGGCCTCACCGATCCCGTGGTCTCATATGACCATATCGCCGCATTCGTTTATGCAGATCAGACGGCATACAGCGATGCCTTCTCATATTTTGACAGGTTCGAGTATACTCCGGTAACCGGCATCCGCTTCGATGTGAAACTGATGGCAGCAAGCGGCTTCGACGAGAACTGGCTGCCCGTATTCGCACCCTGCACCGGCGCCATGATCACCGCCCGCTATGCGGACACCTATGAGAAAGTCCCCGCCGACAAATTCACCTTCTCCGAAGGCGCGAACGGCGTCTACCAGGTCACTTTCAAGGAGACCGGCAAGTACATCATCATAGGCGACAAGCCCGAGAACTTCGTGGTACCCGCGGTAGCAGCTGTAGAGACCTTCGAGCATGACTGCCCGTGCACGAAATTCACCGACTTCGAAGCCGAGGCATGGTATCACGGGCCTGTGGATTACGTCGTCGGCCGCGGCATCATGAAGGGAACGTCCGGGACTACCTTCGAGCCCGCAACTCCCACCACCAGGGGCATGATCGCCACCATCCTGTACCGTCTCGATGGAGAACCGGTCATCCGTTCCGGAATGCCCTTTGACGACGTGAAGGAGAGCGACTGGTACGGACCGGCGGTGTCCTGGGCGGAATCCAACGGCATCGTAACCGGTTACGGCAACGGCAAGTTCGGACCCAATGACGATATAACCCGCGAGCAGCTGGCCGCGATGTTCTGGAGATACGCCAAGTACAAGGGATACGACGTCAGCATCGGCGAGAGCACGAACATACTCTCATACGATGACGCCTCCGATATAAGCAGCTGGGCCGTGCAGGCAATGCAGTGGGCCGTCGGAGCCGGCATCGTCAACGGCCGCACCGCATCCACGCTGGTCCCCGGAGCGGGCGCGACCCGCGCCGAAGCCGCGGCGATGATCCAGCGCTTCATCAACAACGTGGTATATCAGTAAGCAGGCAGGTTTGATATAAGCCGGTTTTAGTGTATAATGACTGCGGGCTCCGCTTTCGCGGCGGGGCCCGCAGACGATTATTACAGGCCAGGACCGGGATCAGGAGAAATGTATGTGGTGGAAAAAGAACAAGTGGAAAGTGATAGTTCCGGTACTGATCGTCGCAGTGCTGGCGGGAGCCTTTTACTACGGCGGCGGTACGCCCGGTTCGCACGGCTGGAACGTAAAACCCGTCCCCTCCGCGGATAACGGGGAAGTGCCCGAGCCCGCTGAGGACGGCGGCAGGACCGATACGGAGCCCGCTCGGCCCGGAGATGCGGACGGCGCGGTCCCTGAGGATAAGGACGGACAGGATACGCCGGGCGGCGAACCGGCTGAGCCCGGCGGCAAGGAAGAGGACCCCGACGGCGCCTCAGAAGGACCTGAGGAGCAGGGGAAAGCGGACGATCCGTCCCAGCAGACGCAGCCGGAGAACGGGGAGGAACCTGAACCGGGACCTGAACCTGAACCCGAGCCCAAGCCCGAACCCGAGCCCGAACCCGAACCCGAACCCAAGCCGCAACCGACGTGCACCATATCCATATCCTGCACTACGATCCTGGACAACATGGACATGTGCGATCCCGACAAGGCCGACCTGATACCTTCGAGCGGGTGGATCCTCGGCCCGGTGACGGTGACCTTCACGGAGGGCGAGAGCGTGTTCGACGTGCTCCAGCGGGTCTGCCGCGAGTACGGCATACACCTCGAATACGTATACTCGCCGACGTACGGCAGTACGTATATTGAGGGCATATACAACATCTATCAGTTCGACGTCGGAGAGCTGTCCGGGTGGATGTACAGCGTAAACGGCTGGTTCCCCAACTACGGGAGCGCGCTCTATCCCCTCGAGGACGGCGACACCGTAAGCTGGGTCTACACCTGCGACCTCGGCTACGACGTGGGAGGCGGCTACTGACGCCGCGGTGAGATCATAAGACGACGGAGGTGAAACGGCAGTGAGGAACCCGGACGCGTTCTCGGGATGCCATCCCCTGGTCAATTTCATATACTTCGCGCTCGTGCTCCTTTTCGGGATGTTCTTCATGCACCCGGTATGCCTTTTCATCTCGCTCGCGTGCGCCTGGATATACGCGGTATATCTCAGAGGCGGGAAAGCGGTCCGTGACGGGCTCAGGTACATGCTGCCCATGTTCATCCTGGCCGCCGTAGTGAACCCCGCGTTCAACCATGAGGGCGCCACGATACTGGGGTATCTGCCGAGCGGGAACCCCATAACGCTCGAGAGCATATGGTACGGCCTCGCCGCGGCGGCCATGATCGTCGCCGTGATAACGTGGTTCACATGCTTCAACAGCGTTATCACCTCGGACAAATTCATATATCTCTTCGGAAGGATAATACCGGCGCTGTCGCTCGTGCTCAGCATGACGCTGCGCTTTATCCCGAAATTCAGAGCCCAGCTCCATGTGGTGCGGGACGCCCAGAAGTGCATCGGCCGCGACACGTCGGAAGGCAGGCTCACAGACCGGCTGAAAAACGCCGTCACCATACTCTCGATAATGATAACGTGGGCCCTCGAGAACGCCATAGGTACCGCCGACTCCATGAGGAGCCGCGGCTACGGGCTCCCGGGGCGCACCGCGTTTTCCATATACAGATTCGACAGCCGCGACAGGACGCTGCTCATATGGCTCGTCCTGGCCGGCGCATACGTCGTGGCCGGAAGCGCCGCGGGAGGCCTGGCTTTCAGGTATTATCCCACGGTGAAGGCGGCGTCCGTGACGCCCTTCTCGGTCAGCTTCCTGCTGGCCTATCTGCTTCTGTGCCTCACGCCCGTGATACTCGATGCCATGGAGGACAGGAAATGGAAACGTTTAAGATCAGCGGTCTGACATTTTCCTATCCGGAACGGAGCGAGCGGGCTCTCGACGGACTGGATCTTACAGTAAAAAAAGGCGAGTTCCTGGTCATATGCGGCCCGTCGGGATGCGGCAAATCCACGCTCCTGCGGCTGCTCAAGCCGGTCCTCGCTCCGCACGGGACGAAGTCCGGGAGCATCCTCTTCGAGGGACGTCCCCTGGATGAGCTCGGCCAGAGCGAACAGAGCCGCCTCATAGGATTCGTGCAGCAGTCTCCCGAGGACCAGATCGTCACCGACAAGGTGTGGCACGAACTTGCCTTCGGGCTGGAGAGCCTCGGCGCCGACACCCCGACGATACGCCGACGGGTGGCGGAGATGGCCTCGTTCTTCGGCATAGAGACGTGGTTCTACAAGAACGTCACGGAGCTCTCGGGCGGACAGAAGCAGCTGCTCAACCTGGCCTCGGTCATGGTAATGCAGCCGACCGTCCTGATACTGGACGAGCCGACGAGCCAGCTGGACCCCATAGCGGCCTCGGAGTTCCTCTCAGTGCTCAAAAAGATAAACAGCGAACTGGGCGTGACGGTCATACTCACTGAGCACCGCCTCGAGGAGGCGCTCCCCATCGCCGGACGGGTCGCCGTCATGGACGGCGGGCGCGTCGTCTGCGAGGGATCCGCGGGGGAGGTCGGGCGCCATCTCAAAGAGCACGACAGGAGACTATTCCTGTCCATGCCCGCCGCGATGCGCATATGGGCCGCGTCAGACAGCGGCGGCGCATGTCCGGTCACGGTACGTCAGGGAAGGGACTGGCTCGAGGGCTTCCTTAAAGACAGGGAGCCGCTGCCCGTGCCGCCAGAACCGGCATATGAGTATCCGGAAGAGACGGCCGTATCCATGGAGGACGTATGGTTCCGTTATGAAAAAGACTCTCCCGACGTCATAAAGGGACTGGATCTTGAAGTGAAGAAAGGCGAGTTCATGGCGCTACTGGGCGGCAACGGCACGGGGAAGACCACGACTCTGAAACTCATGGCGTCGCTCCTGAAGCCTTACAGGGGCACCGTGAGGCTCGGAGGCACCGCAGGTGTACTGCCGCAGGATCCCCAGACCCTCTTCGTCAAGAAGACGGTGAGGGAGGACCTGCTCGAGGTGTTCCGGGGCAGAGGCCCCGGCGGGGAAGAACGGGAGGCCAAGACCGCCCGCGTAGTCAGGCTGTGCAGGCTGGAAGACCTTCTGGACAGGCATCCGTACGATCTCTCGGGAGGCGAGCAGCAGCGCGCCGCTCTCGCGAAGATACTTCTCCTCGACCCCGAGATCCTGCTCATGGACGAGCCCACGAAAGGCTTCGACGCCGAGTTCAAGCTGATGTTCGCGGAGATACTGAGGACGCTCGTGCGCAGCGGCAGGACCGTAGTCATGGTCAGCCACGACGTGGAGTTCTGCGCCGCCAACGCGCACAGGTGCGCGCTCTTCTTCGACGGCAATATAGTGAATTCGGGAACGCCGAGGGCGTTCTTCTCGGGAAACAGCTTCTATACCACGGCGGCTAACCGCATGTCCCGCGGGATGATAGACGGAGCCGTTACTGCGGACGACGTCATCACAGCCCTCGGAGGCGAGCCGGAACGCGCGCCGGAACTGCCGGAAGGTGATCTCAGACTGCCCCCGCCGGCTCCGGAGACGCCGGACTGGAAGCCGGAGAAGCTCCCGCTCTGGCGCAGGATACTGGCGGCCGTATCGGGCCTCGCTGCCGTTGCGCTCTTCATACAGGCCATGAGGGTGACGGATCTCAAGGCTCTGGTGGACATGAACGGCCTCACGGATCAGGCGCCCGTACAGTTCGGGCTCTACGCCGCGCTCATAGCGGCGCTCGCCGTGTTTACGGCCTGCGTGAGCAGGAAGGCGGACAAAAAAGCGCTGCCGGAGCAGGGAGCGCGCAGGCTGCCGAAACGGACCGTGGCGGCAGCAGCCGCGATAATCCTCCTCATACCGGTCACGCTCTTCGTAGGAGTGCATTACCTCAACGGGATGAAGTACTACTTCATAGCGCTCCTAATACTGCTCGAGTGCATGGCCCCGTTCTTCCTCATATTCGAGGGGAGAAAGCCGCAGGCGCGCGAGCTCGTCGTGATAGCGGTGCTCTGCGCCATAGGCGTCGCGGGACGCGCGGTGTTCTTCATGCTCCCGTATTTCAAGCCCGTTCTGGCCGTGGTCATAATATCGGGCGTCGCGTTCGGCGGGGAGACGGGCTTCCTCGTGGGAGCCGTGACCATGCTCGTATCCAACATCATGTTCTCCCAGGGGCCGTGGACCCCGTGGCAGATGTTCGCGGCCGGGATCATCGGATTCATAGCCGGCATCCTGTTCCGCAAGGGCATCCTGCGGCGGACGAGGACGTCTCTGGCCGTATTCGGCGCGCTGTCCGCGATAATAATCTACGGCGGCATAATGAACCCGGCGGCGGCCCTCATGTACCTGCACGAGATAAACTGGAAGATACTGCTGACGTATTACATGACCGGCGTGCCGGTGGACCTGGTCCACGCCGCGGCTACCGCGTTCTTCCTGTGGATAGCGGCCGAGCCGATGCTGGAGAAGCTGGACAGGATAAAAACGAAATACGGACTGGTCGAATAAAAAGAAACTCCCCTGTCACGGAAGGTGACAGGGGAGTAAGTTTATATGTCGTTATCATCAGGGGAGATAGTCCAGCGGGTCGACGTATTCGCCGTCGATCATGACGCCGAAGTGAAGGTGAGGTCCGGAGGAGTTTCCGGTGTTGCCGGTCACTCCCAGCTGTTCGCCCTGGTAGACGGTCTCGCCGGCGCTGACGGTCAGATAGGACATGTGCATATATACGGTGGATACGCCGTTTCCGTGGCTGACGCAGACGTAATTGCCCGCGGAGCTGGAGTACTCGGCGATCGTTACCACGCCGGACGCCGCCGCGCAGACGGGGGTGGAGTAGAACACGTTGCCTATATCTATGCCGCGGTGATACGTGCTGCCGACATATCCGGTGGATTCAGCGCTGCGGTATCCGAAGTAGGAGGTTATATCGTAGTAGCTGCCGGCCGGCCAGATGAAGTCGATGCCCTCGGCGCTGTAGCCGCCTCCGGTCCTGGTGTAGTACTCCTCCTGTGCGGCGGCTTCCTCCGCGGCTCTCCGTCTTGCCTCCTCGGCGGCTATCTGGGCAGCGTATTCGGCCTCGGCCTCAGCGATCCTGTCGCTCAGCTCGAGATCTCTCTCTTCGAGTTCCTGCCTCAGAGCCTCATACTCGGCCTCGTTGGCCTGGATGGAGGCGATGAGGGCCTCGGCCTCCTGGCGTTTCTTTTCAAGTTCGGCGTTCTGGCTCTCCAGCTCGGCCTTCTCGGCCTGGGACTCAGAGCGCAGCCCGTCGAGGTCGGCCCTGCGTTCCATAGTCTTTTCCTGCAGGGCGCGGTAGTCGTCCATGACGGATTCGTCGCGCTTGATTATGCCGGTCACGAAATCGAGACGGCCGAGGAAATCCGAAAAGCTGCGGGCACCGAAGAGGATCTCAAGGTAGGAGATGGGCCCGCGCTCCTCCATGGAGCGCACCCGGGTGCACATGAGATCGTACTGCACGTGCTCGGCGTCGAGAGCCAGACGGAGGTTCTCCTCCGCGATCTCGATCAGCCTGTCGTATTCCTTTATAGTCGCCTTGGTGGTCTCGATCTGCTCGCACAGCAGAGCTATCTGCTCGTCGTAGAGCTCCTTCTGCGCTATCGTCTTGAACTCCTGGCGGCTGAGCTCCTCGAGCTTCTCCTCGATCTCGCTTATCCTCGAGTTGAGCTCTTCGGACTGTTCGCGGAGCTCGTCTATCTCCGACTGCGTCACCGCGAGGGCGGTGAGAGGAGCCGTCAGCGAGCATGCGGCGCAAAGCACGAGAGCCAGGAGCGCTGCCAGTATACGGTTGCGTTTTTTCATATCCGATCACCCGTAAAAGCGTACACTTACCATTTTTATACATAATATAACAGATTTACATAATAATGCAAGTAAAAAATTACGGAAACATGAGCATTTATCGCAGTCGGGCCGGTGACGGCCTCCGGACCGCGGATATATATGCATATACAGAAGCAGCGGCGCGGGGATCAGCGATCCCTGCGCCGCGTCAGCAGTGCAGGAAGAAGTTTGTCAGGGAAGGGGACGGCGTGCGTATTCGGCGGGTCCCCAGCCTTCGAGCGGGAGCCGCTGCATGGCGCCGAAGACCTTGCTCTTCAGATCCGGATAGCGCAGAGAGAGCTCGGCAGCGAGGGCCTTGATCTCGTGGCGCCGGCTCGTCTCGTCCATGGGGCAGGGGTTCTTCACAACGGGCAGACGGTATCTCTCCGCCAGGCTCTTCACAGTATTCTCGCTCACGTAGAGCATTGGCCTTATCTGTGTGACGTCCGTCCGGCTCATGTAGGTGACGGGCATGAAGCAGCTTATGCGCCCCTCGTAGAACAGAGAGAGAAGGAAGGTCTCGACGGCGTCGTCGTAGTGATGGCCCAGGGCTATCTTTTTGATGCCGAGTTCCTTCATCACGTCGTGGAGGATGCCCCTTCTCATCTTTGCGCACAGGGCGCAGGGGTTCTTCTCACGGCGCTCCTCGAAAATGACGTTCTTCAGTCCCGACTCCCGTACGGTGTACGGCACGTCAAGATCCCTGCATAGGTCCGCGACGGGGGAGAAGTCCATCCCCTCGAAGCCCATTGAGAGCGTTACGGCGTGGAGTTCGAACTTTTTCGGGTAATACCGGCGAAGCGCGGCGAGGGAACAGAGAAGGGCGAGGGAGTCCTTGCCTCCCGACACGCCGACGGCTATGGTCTCGCCGTCCTCTATC
>CAMZHU010000032.1 GCA_947306975.1 uncultured Clostridia bacterium
ACGCTGGCGACTTCACCGCCCATCTCATCCGCTCGGTACGCTACGCCGTGGTGGTTTTTGTGCTGATCGGCGTATATCCGATGCTTTTCAAACTGACGGGCAGGCTCTGGGACAGGAAAGACCGGAAGGCGCAAACATAATCTATGATGGAGAGGAGTCTGCTGCAAGCTTAACTCTGCAGTTTTTGAACATATTTCGGCATGATAAGAGTCCCGGGATCCATTATAGGATCCCGGGACTCTTGTCATTCTTTCTGTTATGAGGAGTATCGTGTTTATCTAGCACAATTATGGTCATAAGTCAAGGTAATATAGTCATTTCTGCCATATTTGACTATATTAAAGGCTTGAACACGCCTATATTGGTATAGTAGCTTCGCTATGGCTCTCTCTAAAGGGATACTAAAGGCTGTCTAATTACCCGCGTATTTTTAAACTTTTGGTAAATTCATGTCCTCTCCTCTTTACCTTTTCATGCCATATGATATACTGCGTCTGACAGAAAGAACTTTAGATTTAAATGAGGAGGGATACTAATGGAAAACAGACGTCTTACCAGATCGCTCAGTGACAAAAAGATTTTCGGGGTATGCGGCGGTCTTGCCAGATACTTCAATGTAGATCCTACAATCATCCGTGTTATCTGGGCGGTGCTGATCCTAGTCTACGGCGCCGGCCTGCTCGTCTATCTCATAGCCGCCCTCATCATGCCCGTCGGCGACTGAGATAACCTCTGGCATAATCGTTCGTTTTGTTGGTATTTGCTTCCCAGTTATATACACTGTCTGAAACAATAAAGCACCTGCTGTTTCCGGAAGGATCACTGCAGGTGCTTTTCTGTTAAAGTTCCATGTCTGTTTCTGTTCTTTGCGGTTTTATGAACTTCAGTATCTCACTACTGTCTGATGCTTCCGGCACTGCCGCTGCGGCCCATTCTCCGAAAGTTAACTGCCGCCCCTTCAGACCTGTTACAAATCTTCCTGTCTCGTGCCTGCCCTCAGGCAAAAGGACCTGCACCAGGTCACGGGCATCCCTCAGTATCCGGAACTCCCTGTAGACAGCGCCCGACGCTTTGTTCAGCTCATCGAGGCGCGCGCTAAGTGATGAGTGTTCGGCCCGCAGCGCTTTGGCGTCGAAGGGGCGGTGCTGAAGAGTGTTTTTTATGAAACTGTCTGCCTGCTCCCATACGTCCAGTTCGTCCCGGTGTTGCTCAGCAAACTTCTCTCTGCGTTTTTTACGGCGGATGCTCAGATACTCATCGTGGACTGGTTTAGATTTTGCTTTTCTCCTGCCCGCTTCCAACAGTCTGTTTACTGTTTCCGACCTGCTTTTCAAAGCAGTCACTTGTTCTCTGGCGCGTCTCCGCTCGGAATCTGTCCTGGCATACCTGCTGTCGATGTCTTCCAATGAGCAGATCCCGTTGGCTCTCAAATAGTCCGTTATTTCCTCGAATCGCTGAAGATCGCTGATTCCCGCCTGATGCCAGATAAAAACACTGCTTCCCGTCTCCTTCTGCCGTTCACTGAACCGCTGTGAAAGACGTTCTATAAACTTCGTTTCTTTAGTCTGTGACGCCGGTCCTGCTTTACACGCCGCAGCCCGCTCTTCGGCTTCTATCTGTGCGTTCAGCTTCTTTATCTCATCGTTCATTTGTTTGACCCTGGTACGGATCCCTTTCCGCTCCATGGCGACTACCGCGGGGCTCATATGAAGCTGAGGTATCCTGTCGATGCCCTGTTCTTTATACGACTTCATACTGATGCGTTCCGGACGGCCGGCCGCCTCCAGGGCTGCGTTCTGTGTGTCTTCCCAGGCCTGCCTAAGCTTCTCGTAAAGATCCCTTTCATCCCAGTCCAGATGGACGTCCCGGAATATCCACTTTCCGTCCTCGCCTTTTATCTTGTTGCCCGCTTCATCACGCTCATACTCACGGTGACGCTTCTGCATCCACTGACCGTTCTCGTCGAGCGCCCTCATCGTCAGAAGGACGTGCGCGTGCAGGTTATGGTTCTCGTGCTTGGGGTCATGAACGGCGATATCCGCGACCATCCCGCGGGATACGAACTGCTCCATGCAGTACTTCCTGACCATCTCTATATTGTCTTCCGCCGTCAGTTCTTTTGGCAGAGCCATGATGACCTGTCTGGCGATCTGCGCATTCTTTCTGCTCTCTACCGCGTCGACGGCGTTCCATAGCGTGCCGCGGTCAGCGTATTCCCGTGGCGCGTTTGGCGGTAACAGGATCTCTTTGAAAATTACATCCTCTTTATCGGTGTAGTTGTGCGTTATTCCGTTACGCTCGTCGAAGATCTTTTCGCCTGACTGATACGCCGCATGATATACGACGCGCGCATGTTCTGCCCTTTTCAATGTTTTTATGTTGAAATACGGACACGGCATGGCATCACCCTCCTGAAGAATGGATCTGGACCGGAACGTACCGTCTGAAGCACGGTCCGTCAGGGATCTGTCCTCTGAGACCCCGGCATCAGGCTTATCCGATCCAGCGAGTATTCCAGTATAATTATCTTATATAGATATGTCAATATCTTATTAGGATAATTCCCAGATTCAGATAGTGTGTCCAAAACCGATTATGGAGTTTTGTTTAAAACGCCTTGTACACGCAGGATCTCCACCAACGCACAAAAAATGCCCTGCAGCCTTCCAATGGCTGCAGGGCATCAGTATCAAATCGTCAGGATGTCACTTGCGTGTTTTCTTTTTGAGACATTTCATCTCGAGCTGCTTCAGTTTCAGGCCGGTGTTGTAGAAGTCTTTCGCCGTGCACCCGGCACGGCCGCCGCCGGCACAGGCGCACGCGCACGCGCAGGCGCAGGCGCAGGAACTGTGTGCGCAGGATGAATGTCCGCCGCCGCGCGACGAGCCCCCTCCGAACGCGGATCTGCCGGTACTGTGCACTACCGGCACGTTCACCACGTGTACGCGCATAAACGTATTAGGCACCGTGGAATACCTGTACAGGCCGTCGCTCGTCTGTCTGCGGAGATCCTTCTCCTCCTTCGGGATGTCCTTCTCCTCTATGACCTCCTCGCTCTTTATGAAGCTCCGTCCGCAGTAGGTGCAGTTGTTGGCGCCGTCCGGCCGCGGGCTGCCGCAGCCCTGGCACACCGGATAGTATTCGACCCTGGTGCGGGTGATCTTCTTTCCGGAGCTTCCGGAGAAGTTCGCGCTCCTGCTGAAGAGCTTTGAACCCATGGATATTATCGTGATTATGATGATTATGAACGCGAAGCCGAACACTCCGCCGACCGCGGAACCGATATTGTTGCTGTAGCCGCTGTAGCCGTCGTAGCCGTCCCAGTCTTCATAATCGGAATAGTCGTCTCCGCCGAGATCTATCGTCTTGCTGAGATCGAACGCGTAAGCGTCGTTCGGATACGTCACGGTCACAGTGAACTGCTCGCCTTTTTCAAGCGTCCTGTTCCACGTGAGATACCCGCCGTCCATGATGCACTCAGGAGTCTGGCTCGTGACGTTGTCCGTCTTCCATCTCAGCGTGAAGTCGTCCACCCTGATGTCGTCGAACCAGCCGGGAGTGAAGACGTAGGCCGTCTCGCCCTCCGCCATCAGGTCCACCTGGTACATGTAGTCCTGTACGATCTCGAACTCTATCACGGCCGTCTCGCCGGCCTCATAATCTCGGTCGAGGTCGATCCTCGCGTAGCTCCCGCCGTAGGGTGCCGTAATTTCGGCGGCCGCGCTGCTCGTCCCGCGGCACGACAGGCAGTGGCTGTTCGGTATGCCGATCTGAACCCAGGAAAGAGGTCCTTCCGAGGTGGAGTCCAGCACCATCCAGTCTATATGGTACGAGAGCGTTACCGTCGCGTCGTCGTTCACCTCGGCGGTGATCTCGTAATCCAGTATCTCGTCCAGATCCTTCGCCTGGGCGCCGGGCGTCAGCGCGGGGGCGACGGCAAGCATCAGCACGAGGACAAGAGCAAGTATTATAAAACGTTTTTTCATCATACGACCTCCGCTTCGGTCAGTCCGCGCTGTTCGCGGCTCCCGTGCGGGCTATCCGCAGCGGGCACTCGCAGCGCATCTGCGAGGATACTTCGCGTATGGCGCGGCAGCGTTCGCCGTTCCATATGTCCTTCCAGTCGTCCGTGAGCATGCTGCCGAGCACTCCGTCCGACAGCCAGCTCTGGCAGGGCACGACGTTCCCGCCCGGCGTCACCGCCATGTTGCTCAGGCACGCGCCGCAGTTGGGCGTGGTGATACCGAGCTCCTGACAGTACTCGTCGCTGACCCAGCCTGGCGACGTGAAGCTTATCTCCATGCCGTTCGCGAAACAGTACTCAACCGCGTCCCGGAGGACGTCCCGTATCTCTTCGTGGGTCAGCTGCAGATCCATCGATTCCCCGGTGGCCGCGTTCCCCGTGGTTATGAGCCCGGAGCACGTAACGTAGATGACGCCCTTCACCCTGAGGAATTCCAGCGTCTTCACATAGTCCCTGTTGAGCGTGCAGAGAGGCGTATTCACGCTTATGTTTATGCCGGCCGCGATGGCGTTCTCCATTCCGGCGACGGTATCTCTGAACCTCGGCGCCCCGACGAGCCTGTTGTGTATCTCCTCGTCTGCCGAGTAGAAGGTTATCTGGGCGCTGTCGAGGGAGGCCTCGCGGAGTTTCCTGCAGTATTCGGGAGTGAGGAGCACGCCGTTCGTGTTGAGACGCGTTATGAACCATTTGGCGTAGTCGATGAGCTCGAACAGGTCTTCCCGCATCGTGGGCTCGCCCCCGGTAAACGTGACCTGGGGTATGCCGGCCTCGCGGCATCTGTCGATGATCACTTTCCACTCCTCTGTGGAGAGCTCCTGCTCCTCCGCCTGTTCCTGCCCCGCAGCGTAGCAGTGTATGCATCTCTGGTTGCAGTTCCAGCATCCGCCCGACGTCATGGCGCTGACCAGCAGGTCCATCCTGTGCGGCGCCCGCATCTTGGGAGCGTAATCCTTAAGCGTGAGATACCCGACGGGCACGTCCGGCGTCTCTCCCGCCGCGATCTGGCGAAACGTCTCCATGATCGTGTAGATGTCCTTCCTCAGGCGTTTCTTCCTGGTGAAAGGATAGACCTTCTTCACTTCGGAACACGCGGACTCCACTATGTCGGCGGCCTCTTCGTCGGTGATGGGCCTTCCCGCGTATTCGTTCACTGAGTTTATGAACTCCGTGAGCAGGATGCTCCAGGACGTGTTCACAGGTATGACGTCCTGTCCGTTCAGTATGGCAACGCTCGCGCCTATCTCACCGTCCGTCACGAGAGGCGGGATGAGATGTATGCGCACCACGCCCGGCCCCTCGGGATTGAGCGTCGTATGATGCACTTCGTTGAAGTTCTGCTGGGCGTATGCGAGTTCCCTTCTCGATGATTTCATGTTGCACCCCGATATCTGTCAAAGTGGTCTTCGTATATTCCTTAAAAATGATTATACCACAAAGAGGACGGGCCGCAAATACCTGCGGAAGACGCGCGAAAACCTCTCGCCGCACTATGCAGACGGGCGGGATTTATGCTATTATACGGTATTAGAGGCATATCGACGAGAAAGGCAGATATCCGGATATGGACTCTCTGAGAGAACAGATATTCGATTACGTGAAAAAGACCTACGGCGTGGAGCCAGACCGCCCCTTCGCGACGGATCCGGACGTCCCCGTCCTGCGCCACAGGGACAACCGCAAATGGTTCGCCATATTCATGGAAGTGTCCCGTGATAAGCTCGGCCTGAAGGGCGCCGGCCGTACGGACGTGGTGAACCTAAAGTGCGGCCCGATGCTGTCAGGTGCGCTCCGGATGCGCGAGGGAGTCCTTCCCGCCTACCACATGCACAGGGAGAACTGGGTTACCGTCCTTCTTGACGGCACCGTCCCGGCCGAAGAGATCTTCCCCATAGTGGACATGAGTTTCGAACTCACGTCGGACAGGAAGCGCCGGAGCCGCAAGGTCAAATGGCTCATCCCGGCAAACCCGCGGCTGTTCGATCTTGACAAAGCCATACGGGAGTCGGAAGACGGGTGCTTCCTCTGGAAACAGTCGTCTAAAGTGGTCCCCGGCGATACGCTGTACATTTACGTCGGGGCCCCGGTATCCGCCATACGGTACAGATGCAAAGCCGTGGAGACGGACATCCCCTACAGCTATTCCGACAGGCACATCCGCATAACGAGAGTCATGCGACTGCAGGCCGAAAAGACCATCGAAAAACATATAGGAAGAGATATCATGCGGGACCACGGCGTCACCACCGTGCGCGGTCCCCGCTACATGCCGGAGAGCCTCATCGAGGAGATAGAAGGCCTGCCGGGGATCGGAGGGAGCGATGAGTAATACTGAAAAACGGCTGTCATTCGCCAGCGACTACATGCGGGGCGCGCACCCGGACATACTGCGAAGGCTGGCGGAGAACAATCTGGACAAGGTGTCCGGATACGGGCGCGACTGCATAACGGAGGCGGCCCGCGACAGGATACGCAGCGTCTGTGAAGCGCCCGGCGCCATGGTGGAATTCCTCGTCGGCGGCACACAGGCGAACGCCGTCGTCATCAGCGCGTTCCTCCGCCCGTACCAGGGAGTCATAGCCGCCGTTACAGGCCATGTCAGCGGGCACGAGGCCGGCGCGATAGAGGCCGGCGGGCACAAGGTCCTTGCGCTTCCCCAGAAGGACGGCAAGCTCCGGGCTGACACGGTCCGCGGATTCCTGGAGGATTTCTACGGCGACGAGAACCACGAGCACATGGTGATGCCCGGCATGGTCTATATCTCCCAGCCCACCGAGTCCGGCACCCTGTACTCGAAGAGCGAGCTCACCGCCCTGCGGAAGGTCTGCGACGACTACAGGATACCCCTTTATCTCGACGGCGCCCGTCTCGCATACGCGCTCGCCTGTCCGGAAAACGACGTCACGCTGCCCGAGATAGCCGCTCTCTGCGATGTGTTCTACATAGGCGGCACCAAGTGCGGCCTGCTCTTCGGCGAAGCCGTCGTGATACGCGACGCGTCCGCTGTCGACGGTTTCTTCACCATGATAAAACAGCACGGCGCCCTCCTGGCGAAGGGATGGCTGCTCGGCCTTCAATTCGACGAACTGTTCAGGGACGGCCTTTACGGGAGGATCGGCGCGACCGCGATCCGCGCTGCCGACAGGCTCCGCCGCGCTCTCACAGAAAAGGGCTACCGCCTGTGCTTCGGATCTCCCACGAACCAGGTCTTCTGCGTCATAGAGAACAGGGCGCTCGAGAAGATCGCCGAGAAAGTGGAATACGGCTTCTGGGAGAAGTTCGACGCCGACCACACGGTCGTGCGGTTTGCCACCGACTGGTACACCACCGACGAAGAGATAGACGCGCTTATATCCGTCCTCTGATAACGGACGGCCATAACTACATACAGGAGGCAAACATGGGTAAAAACGTACTTGTGATCTCGACCAGTCCGAGAAAAAACAGCAATTCCGAGGCGCTGGCGACTGCGTTCGCTGAAGGGGCTCTCTCAGCCGGCAACACTGTGGAGCAGATATCCCTCCGGGGGAAGACCATAAACTTCTGCATCGGCTGCCTCACGTGCGTGAAGACGCAGCGCTGCGTCATAAAGGACGACACGGAGGCCATCCGCGGGAAGATGCTGAACGCGGACGTCATAGCGTTCGCGACCCCCATCTACTACTATGAGATGAGCGGCCAGATGAAGACTCTCCTCGACCGCTCGAACCCGCTCTACAAATCCGACTACGCCTTCAGGGACATCTATCTCCTTTCCGCGGCCGCCGAAGACGACCCGGAGACTCCGAAGAGGGCCGAGACCGGCCTCGGCGGCTGGATAGACTGCTACGAGAAAGCCCGTCTGGCCGGCAGCGTCTTCATGGGCGGCGTCGACGATCCCGGCGCGTCCGCCGGCCATCCCGCGCTCGAAGAGGCGTACGCCATGGGCAGATCAGTGTGACGCACACGCATATACCCTGTTCTTATTGACAACGCCCGCGCCGGACAATAAAATCTTAAATGTAAATAAATACAAAGACAGCCACGTATCAACTACGACTGAAAAGGAGAGATACTCATGTCATTTACGAAGTATCCGCACGTGTACGAGCCCATACAGGTCGGCACCATGCGGATGAAAAACAGGATCCAGTTCTCGCCGATCGTCTCCAACCACTGCGACGTCCAGTCCGGACGCATCGGCCAGGAGATGCTGGATTTCGTGAGCGGGCAGGTCCAGACGGGCTGCGGCCTCGTGACCATAGGCTCCACCCCCATCGACTTCGAACACGGACGCGACTTCTACAGCTGCATGTCCGCGACGAACGATCTCGACATCCCGGATATGGCGCTGCTCGCCGACGAGGCCCACAGATACGGCTGCAACCTCTCAGCCGAGCTCATCCACGCGGGCCAGTGGGCCGCTCTGAACGGCATCGAGGCATGGGTCCCCTCCGTCATCCCCAAATACCACAAGAATCCCGCTCTCTACCATGAGATCACCCGCCAGGAGATGGACATCATCGTAGATCACTACATGAAGGCCACCGAGCGCTGCATGAAGGCCGGCTTCGACATGGTCATGGCCCACTTCGCCCACGGCAACCTGCTGTCCGGCTTCCTCTCCACCCTCTGGAACCAGCGCACCGACGAGTACGGCGGATCCCCGGAGAACCGCTGGAGGTTCCCCCTCGAGGTCCTCGAGGCCATGTACTCCGTCACCAAGGGCAAGATCCCGATAGAGATGCGCGTCGTAGGAGACGAGCGCATCCCCGGCGGCACTCCCATCGAAGAGCGCATCGCGTTCCTGAAGGAAGCCTCCAAGTACATCGACATGCTGTGCGTCTCCACCGGCACTCTCATACTGTCCGACAACTGCGCGTTCAGCTACAACATGCCCGGCTACTACGTCGACGCGGGCTGCAACGTCGAAGCCGCGGCCGCTTTCAAGGAAGCCCTGGGCGATAAGCTCGCGGTCTCCGTCGTCGGCGGCATCTCCACCCTGGACATGGCCGAGGATATCATAAAGAGCGGCAAGGCGGATATCGTTGCGATGGCGAAGGGCCTCATAGCGGACGACCGCATGGTGGTCAAGGGACAGCGCGGCCAGGAAGAGGACATCACGCCCTGCATGCGCTGCCTGTACTGCCTGCGTTACGTCGGCACCCCCGGCTCGCAGGCCCACAAGCGCGGCTGCGCAGTCAACCCGCGCTGGGGCTGGGAGTACCGCTATCCGCGCTACATCCCCGCGAGAAAGATAAAGAAGATCATGATCATCGGCGGCGGTCCGGGCGGCATGCAGGCGGCCCAGATCCTCGCCGACCGCGGACATAAGGTCAGCCTCTACGAAAAGAGCGACAGCCTCGGCGGACGTCTCCGCGAGGCGAGCGCACTCTGGCTCAAGGACGGTTTCCGCCGCTTCTATGAGTTCGACGTCAGCAAGACCATGGAGTGCGGCGCCGAGATCCATCTCAACACCGAAGTCACCCCGGACCTCATCCGCGAGGTCGCCCCGGACATCGTCATAATCGCCATCGGCGCGGAAGAGTTCGTGCCGCCCATCAAGGGCATCAAGGGCAAGAACGTCGTCAGCGTCGTCGACGCGGACCGCAAGACCGCCAAGATCGGCCAGAAAGTCGTCGTATGCGGCGCCGGCATGTCCGGCAGCGAGTGCGCCATGGAGCTCGGCCACGAGGGCAAGGAAGTCACCGTCGTCGACCAGCTCACGTTCGAGCAGCTCCGCAAGAACGTCAACATCTTCACCGAGGCAATTTTCAACCGCCGTCTCGACGAGGGCGGCGTCAAGCGCCTCTGCGGCACCTCCGTCATCGAGATCAACGACAAGGGCGTCCTGGTGCAGCTGCCCGGCGGGACCGAGAAGCTTCTGGAGGCCGATACCGTCATCACCTCCTTCGGCCTCAAGCCGAACGCGAAGCTTATCGAGGAGCTCTCCGACGTCGTTCCCGTCACCTACGTCATAGGCGACGCCGAGAAGGTCGGTCTCATAGGCGGCGCGACGAACTCCGCGTACCGCGTCTGCCTGGACATAGATTCCTGACAGAGCCGATACACCTGAAAAGACAGGCGGAGCAGTTCACATTGAACTGCTCCGCTTCCTTATGCGCACTTATTTATGTCTGACCGCCTTGCGGACGTCCGTCCTGAAGAGCCCGTGCCTGTTGCAGTACGAGTATATCCACCTCACGCCCCTGCGCCTGAGCCTCGCCTCGGCGTTCCATTCCTGGTAGAGCTTTACGAGCTCGACGCCGCTGTCCGAGACCGCCGCGAAGAAGGATATATAGTGCTCTCTGGTCATGGGATGCTCCGCCGTGACGAAGAACTCGTCCTCCACCTCGGAAATCTCGAGGCTGTGCTCCGCGTCCGGCTCCTCCGCCTGCAGGGCGGGCAGCGTTATCCCGCAGCAGCTTATGACGGCTTCGCCGCAGGAGTGTATGACGTTCCCGCATACGGGGCATACGTAGAAGTTCGTCTTCAGCATGTTCGCCGAACGGTTGAGGTTCCGGACGTTCTCGCCGGACATGAGCTCTATAACGGATATCCCAAGAGCCGCCGCCAGCGGTTCGAGGAGGGTTATGTCCGGGAGCCCCTGCCCAGTCTCCCATTTGCTGACCGCCTTTCCGCTCACGAAAAGCTTCGCCGCCAACTCCTCCTGGGTCATCTTTCTCTTCTCGCGCAGGCCGCGGATCATCCCGCCTGTCACGTATCTGTCCATATATATTCAACTCCTTACGGCGCTATCCTAGCACCGCTGTCCCGAATTAACAACCCACGCTCCGTGGAGTTGACACCCCCGAGCGCTAGCGGTTAGAATAGTAAAAGACAAACAGCGTTTCGAACGGAGGACCCCTAATGTATATAGAATGGCTTAAACACGAGGACAACTGGCAGGATATAAAGAACGCGACCATGAACACCATCGGCAGGAGCACCGGCGCGTATCCCGACCCGCAGTGGAAGCTCAAGCTCCTCCGCGCGGAGCACTCGCCCATACGCAAGCTGCGCTTCTCATGGAGGTGGCAGGATCTCCCCTACTGGGTGTCCGTACATTTCGTACGTCACAAGATCGGCATAGAACACTTCGTCAAGAGCCAACGCACCGACCGCACCGGCATAGACCGCCAGGTCCTCGAACAGGGCGCTCTCGTGTCCCACGAGTGCGAGGCGAACGCCCAGGCCCTCATAACGATCAGCAGGAAACGCCTCTGCAGCTGCGCGAGCCCCGAGACCCGTCAGGCGTGGCAGCTCGTAAAGGACAAAGTCGCCGAATGCGAGCCCGAGCTGGCGAAGTGCATGGTCCGCGAGTGCGTCTACCGCGGCTTCTGCCCGGAGATGTTCGGCTGCGGCTACGATAAGACCGAAGCTTTCAGAAAAGAGCTCGAGGAATACAGAAAATGATATGTCCCGCGTAACGCGGAGATAATAAAACGATCCGGAGACGACGCCGTCTCCGGATCGCTGTTTTTATCCGTCAGAAACCTATTATGAGTTTCAGAAGGTTGTACACGTTCAGTCCGATGATCAGTATGCCCACCGTGCACATGAGGGGCTTTACCGGTATCTTCTTGCAGAGTATCGCGGCTATGGGCGACGCTATGACGCCGCCGATGACGAGCCCGAGGATTATCTTCAGATAGCTGGTGAAGTCGACCATCAGCACCGCGAAAGCCGTAGTCTCCGCTACCGTCACGATGAACTCCGCCGTGTTGACCGAACCGATCGTCTTCTTCACGTCGTGTCCGGTGGCTATCATCGTTGAGGTGACGACGGGGCCCCATCCGCCGCCGCCCGTTGCGTCCAGGAATCCTCCGGCGAAGCCCAGAGGATAGATGTACGCGCCGACCTTGCGGGGCTTTTCACGCGTCTTCTTGAAGGCGCGGGTCAGGATCACGACGCCCATTATGATGAGGTACACGTCGATGAACGGCTCGAGATAGTCTCCGACGTTGGAGAGGAAATAAGCTCCGAGAACGCCGCCGATGACGCCGGGTATGAGGAGCTTCCACAGTATATCCTTGGAGATGTTCTTCAGTCTCCAGTGGGATATGCCGGAGGCCAGCGTGGTCGGGATCTCGCTGCAGTGCACGACTGCGCTCGCGAGCGCCGACGGCAGCCCTGCTACGCTCTTGAGGAACGTCCTGCAGCTGACGCCGTACGCCATGCCCATCGTGCCGTCTATGAGCTGGGCCACGAAGCCTATGATCATGTAGAGTACAAAAGTCATAGTACGCTCTCCCCGTTGCCGAGCCTCGTCATTATGGCGGAGAAGAGCGACTCGGCGCATTCCTCCTCGTGCCACTTCTCGGTATCTATGACGAGATCGGGGTTTTTAGGCTCTTCATAAGCCGAATCTATGCCTGTGAAGGACTTGATGGTCCCGTCCAGCGCCTTTTTGTACAGCTGCTTCGGATCGCGCGCGATGCACGTCTTCACGTCGGCCTTGACGTATACCTCCATGAAGTCCTTCCCTATTATCCTGCGGGCGTTCTCGCGGCTCTCCTCGAACGGGGATATAAGGGTGACTATCGCGACGAGCCCCGCGTCCCTGAACATGTTGGCCACCTGGGCCGCCCGGCGGATGTTCTCCGCGCGGTCTTCGTCGGAGAAGCCGAGATCGCTGTTGAGGCCTCTGCGGAGCTTGTCGCCGTCGATCACGTAGGCGCGCACGCCCGACTCGAGGAGCCTGCGCTCCGTCTCCTGCGCGATGGTGGTCTTTCCTGCGCCGGACAGGCCGGTCATCCAGACGACCAGGCCGCTGCTGCCGGTATACTTCATGCGCTCGCTGCCGGTCATGGCGTCGCCGGACCAGCGTATGTTGCGCGTATTGAAATCGTACTCCTCCAGGGCCTCGGTTATGATGCCGCCGCCTGCGATCTCGTAATCGTCTACTATGACGAACCTTCCGGTGGCCTCGACGCCGCCGGCAATGTCGAAGGCTATTGGGCTCTCCAGGGTGAGGATGCACTCCGCCACCTCGTTCTTGTCCACGTAGCCGCGCTCTATATGGCCCAGGCTGGAAGCGTCGACACTGCGTTCGAT
>CAMZHU010000033.1 GCA_947306975.1 uncultured Clostridia bacterium
CGCGATAAACGCGGACGACATCGAGAAGAACAAGGTCCGCGGCGACCTCGGCATCACATACGATCTCGACGTTCTGCGCCTCATCGACGCCTTCCGCAACCTCGAGCTCTTCGTCGGCAGCGTCGTCATCACACAGTACAAGGGCCAGCAGGCCGCCGACTCTTTCATACAGCGTCTGGAGTCTCTCGGAGTAAAGGTCTATAAACACTTCCCCATCCCCGGATATCCCAGCGACGTGGCTCTCATCGTCAGCGACGACGGCTACGGAAAGAACGAGTATATCGAAACGACGCGCTCTCTCATCGTCGTCACGGCTCCCGGTCCGGGCAGCGGCAAGATGGCCGTATGCCTCTCCCAGCTGTATCACGACAACAAGCGCGGTCTGAACGCGGGATACGCCAAATTCGAGACGTTCCCCATATGGAACCTCCCCCTCTCCCATCCCGTCAACATAGCGTACGAGGCGGCCACCGCCGATCTCGACGACGTCAACATGATCGACCCGTTCCATCTCGAGGCATACGGGAAAGTCGCTGTGAACTACAACCGCGACGTGGACATATTCCCCGTCCTTTCGACCATCTTTGAAAAGATATACGGCTCGTCGCCCTACAAATCCCCTACGGACATGGGCGTCAATATGGCCGGTTACTGCATCTCCGACGACGAAGTCGTATCCGAGGCTGCCAAAGAAGAGATCATCCGCAGATACTACACTGCTATCTGCCAGAAGCGCCAGGGCCTGTCCGACGGGCAGGAGGCGTACAAGATCGAGCTGCTCATGCAGCGCGTCAACATCACCATGAACGACCGCGCCGTCGTCGCTCCGGCCCTCCGGGTCGCCGCCGCCACCGGTTTCCCGGCCTGCGCCATCGAGCTGCCGGACGGCAGAATCGTCACAGGAAAGACGTCGAACCTTCTCGGCGCGATCTCAGCCGCCATGCTCAACGCGCTGAAAGCGCTCGGGAACATAGACGACGAGATCGAGCTGATCTCTCCCGATATCATCGAACCGGTGCAGGATCTCAAGGTCAACCACCTGGGCAACCATAATCCCAGGCTCCATACGGACGAGGTCCTCATAGCCCTTTCCATCTGCGCGGTGACCGATCCCCTGGCCGAAATCGCCATGCAGCAGCTTGAGAAGCTCAAGGACTGCGAAGCCCATTCCTCGGTCATCCTTTCCCAGGTCGACGTGAACGTCCTGAAGAAACTGGGAATACGTCTTACCTGCGAGCCTACCTACCAGACGAAAAAGCTCTATCACAAGTGATCTGAAGGCGGGAAGATAATGAATCTCTCCGGTTTTCGCGCCGAGGACGCGTTCAAGCCCGTCTTCACAGGCGCTCTCTCCCACGCATACATTATCAGCGGCCCGTGCAGGGACGACGTGAACGCGCTGGCGGACACACTGGCCGCAGCGCTCCTTTGCGAGGGCTCCGCGGCGGAAAAGCCCTGCGGTACGTGCAGATCCTGCCGCAAGACCCTCAGGGGCATCCATCCCGACGTGACCGTCGTCGACCGCGCCGGGGACAGGTTGGAGATAACCGTGGACCAGATACGGCAGGTCCGGGCGGACGCCGTGGTCATGCCGAACGAGGCCGCACGCAAGGTTTACATAATCAGAAGCGCTGACACCATGAACGCAGCGGCGCAGAACGCGCTGCTGAAATCGCTTGAGGAGCCACCTGCGCAGGCGGCATTCGTGCTGGCGGCCGAGAACCCCTCGCTGCTCCTGCCTACGGTGCGTTCCCGGTGCGCCCATATCCCCCTGTTTTCCGGTGAAAAGGAATTCTCCGGAGAGGCGGCCGAACTGGCAGACCGTTTTTTTACGGCTCTCGGTTCAGGGCCTCTGCAGTTCGCCGGATTCACATTTGAACTCGAAAAACTGGACAGGGTCCGTTTCGCCGCTTTCCTGGAAGCGGTCTCCGGACTCGCTGTCGGAAAAATGCGCGAGGCCGTCATGTCGGGAAGACACGACGAGACCGTGCGTCTCAACCGCGTGATCTCGGCCCTCTCCAGGGCTCGTGAATGCGCGAAGGCAAACGTCGGCGCGGGACACATCTGCGGTATGCTCTGCGCGCTTCTGACGTGAGGACACCACTGCGCCGCCTCCCGCGGCAGAACAGAAATGAGGAAAAGCATTGACTGAAGTCATAAGCATACGTTTTAAGAACAAGGGCAAGGTCTACTACTTCGACCCTGCGGGGCAGCAGTACAGCGAGGGCGACAACGTCATCGTGGAGACCTCGAAGGGTCTGGAGTACACATGGTGTTCAGAGGGCAACCACGAGGTCGACGACTCTCTTGTAGTCCAGCCCCTTATGCCGGCAGTCCGCAAGGCGACTCCGGAGGACGACGCCCGCTACGAGGAAAACAAGAAAAAAGAAGCGGAGGCTTTCACCGTCTGCGAGGAGAAGATCCTCAAGCACGGCATGGACATGAAGCTCGTCGATGTCGAATACAGCTTCGACGGCAGCAAGATACTCTTCTTCTTCACGTCTGACGGGCGCGTTGATTTTCGCGATCTCGTTAAGGATCTGGCCTCTGTTTTCAAGACGCGTATAGAGCTCCGCCAGATCGGCGTGCGCGACGAATCCCGCATGCTTGGAGGTCTCGGCATCTGCGGCAGGCCTTTCTGCTGCAGCCAGTTCCTCGACGAGTTCCACCCCGTGTCCATAAAGATGGCCAAGACTCAGGGCCTCTCGCTCAATCCCGCCAAGATCTCCGGTACGTGCGGCAGGCTCATGTGCTGCCTCAAATACGAACAGGCTGCATACGAGGATCTCATAAAACATGCCCCCAAGATCGACGCTTTCGTTGATACCGTCGACGGGAAAGGATCCATCGTCGGAGTAAACCTTTTCAGAGGCAATGCGAAGGTCAGGCTGGAGGACTCAAACGACAACACTCTCCACACGTACGCTTTCGACGATTTAGAAGTTCTCGGCGGCAAGGCCCGCCGTGCGGAATACATAGCGGCAAAGGCGGAAGGCCGTCTCGAGGAAGCGGGTTTCAGGCCCAGCCCGAAACCTAAAGAGGATCCCATGCCCGAGGTCACCTTCGTCAGCGATAACGGCGCTGATGAGGAAGAACCCGTTCCCGTGCAGGAAGCTCCCGCCGAGCAGCACAGGGCCGATCAGGGAAAGCACTCGTCGAGACGGGGAAGAGACCGCAACAGACACGGAGGCCAGAAGCCGAAGAGCTCTCCGGAATCCGGATCTGATAACGCTGCAGAAAAGGCTCAGAGCCAGGATGACAGACCGAAACAGGAGCATTCCTCCCACAGCCGCAGGCACAGATCAGGCGGCAAGAAACCCAAGGTTCAGGCTCAGGAGGCCCGAAGCATCCATCCGAAACAGGACGGCCAGCAGCAGAAGCCGCCCAAACAGGTCTCAGGACAGAAACAGCCCCGTGAAGGCCAGTCCGAGCAGCAGCAGGGCGGATCCCAGAAAAAGAAGAACAGCCGTCACCGCTACTACAGACGCAAAAAGCCTTCAGGGCAGCAGCACTCTTCCGAGTCCTGAACGGTACATACAGAAAGAAACATCAAGAGCCGCCGGCATGGACGCCGGCGGCTCTCTCTGCGTGTGCTTTTCTTCTGTGACCTTTCACGGCATCCCGTCTCAGATATAAGAGACGGTCTCCCCGATCTCCTTCCTGCTGTCATGGTTGGGCAGCGGGCCCGCGCCTTCCGCGGCGTAGCCCAGATCCATCACCATCAGGACTTCTTCGTTCTCCGGAAGACCGAGCGTTTCCGCCGCGACGTCCGGATCGAGGAAGTTCAGCCAGCAGCTGTCTACGCCGACATCCGCCGCTGCAAGGATCATATGGGTCGCTACTATCGTCGCGTCCTCGACTCCCGAATCTCTTTTCCCGCCGGGATATGTGAACACGTTGTTTTTGTCGAAAGCGACCACGAGCACCGTGGGCGCGCCGTATCTGCACGGGGTGACGGAGTCTATCTTCGCCAGGGTCTCCGGATCACGGACGACGTATACCCGCTGCTCCTGCAGGTTCTTAGCCGTCGGGGCCAGTCTCCCCGCCTCCAGTATGGCGTTGAGTTTTTCCTGTTCGACCTGGCGCTCCGAATATTTCTTGCATGAGTATCTTTTCCTTATTACTTCCCGGAATTCCATATCAGCCCTCCATGATCTTAAGCGCGAATTCAGCCGCTTTCTCCATGTCTTCCTTATCCGGCCGTCCCTTGTGCACTCCTTTGAACTCGCCCCTGCAGTGGAACTCGCGGTCATCCACCGGGATACCGACTTTAGCGGCTTCCGCCTTTACCTTTTTAAGCGTGGAGTTCAGCATTGCGGCTGTGCCGAAATTGACTATCTTGCCAACCATGTCCCTGTCCAGCGTCCGGATAAAGTTCCGTACTTCCGGATCGATAGAGAACGCGTAGTAGGAGTTTCCGAGGAAGAGCACGTCCACCGGCTCATCCACAGGCGACGTCAGGGGCAGCGCGACCGCGCCGACGGCGTCGGCGACGGCCTCCGCGAGACGTTTCGTGTTGCCCGTCTTCGTATAATATCTGACAGCGATCTTCATACCGCCGTTCCTCCTTTTCAAATGCCGGAGCGCTTACAGCGCCGCCTCCACGGCTTTCCTGACTTCCTTCATATCCATAGTAGGCTCGAATCTCGCGACGACCTTTCCTTCCCTGTCCACGAGGAACTTCGTGAAATTCCACTTGATATACGCTTTATCGCCGTAGGTCTTGTTGTTCATATCCGAGAACTTCTTGAGAGCCGCGTTCTTGAGCCCTTTTCCGAAAGACTCGAAGGGCTTCTCTGTCGCGAGGAAAGCGAAGAGCGGGTCGGCGCTCTCGCCGTTAACGTCGATCTTTGCGAACTGCGGGAACTCAGTCCCGAACTTCAGAGTGCAGAACTCGTGGATCTCGTCGTCGCTGCCGGGCGCCTGGTTAGCGAACTGGTTGCAGGGGAAGTCGAGTATCTCGAATCCCTTGTCCTTCAGATCCCTGTACATCTCCTCCAGGAGCTCGTAATGGGGCGTAAATCCGCAGCCCGTCGCCGTGTTGACTATCAGCAGCACTTTTCCCTGATACTCGGACAGGCAAACTTCCGCGCCCTGTCTGTCTTTCACCGTAAAATCATATACATTCTTCATTTTTCTTTTGCTCCTTTCAGTTCGATATCTCAGTTTTCTTCATCACAGTTTTGTCTGTTCTTCTGATTGTTCAGCAGCTCGTAAAGGATAGAATAGAGCGCCGCCGCCTTTTCGGGGGGCAGATCGATGCAGCCGGCTACCGACAGCGGAACGTCCTTTGCCTTCTCCTGAAGTGCTTTTCCTTCTTCCGTGAGAGTTATGACCACTACCCTGTCGTCGTCGCTGCTGCGCTTCTTTTCGACGTATCCCGCCTGCTGCATTTTCTTCAGCAGGGGCGAGAGCGTGCCGCTGTCCAGCATGAGCTTGTCGCACAGCTCGCCGACCGTTCTGCCGTCTCTCTCCCAGAGGACCAGAAAAACGAGATACTGGGTGTACGTCAGCCCCAGCGGTCTGAGCAGCGGAGTATACAGGCTGATCACGTTCCTCGCGGCTGCGTAGAGCGGGAAGCACAGCTGGTTGTCCAGCTTCATCGCCTCTCTGTAGTCGTATTCCACGGTCCGTTCACCTCAATTATATTTTATGCAATTGAATTGTATCAAATATATTTTATGACGTCAACCCTTTTCGGAAATTTTTCTGTTTTTCAAATTTTAAAAAACGGGCGCGGAAAAGCTTTCCAGCTCTTCTGCGCCCGTTTTTCGATCATTTAACCACTGAACCGCGGCTTGTTGCGGCCGTGTTATTCCATATTGTCCATTATATGAGCCGCGGCGTGTCTTCCCGAGTACACGCAGTACCCGATCATGCCTCCGGACATCTGGTAGTTGTATGTCTCCTTGTAGAGCTTGCAGGCGTCGACTCCTGTGGCGTAGAGGCCTTTAATGGGATCACCTCCGGCGTCCAGTACCCGGTTGTCCAGATCCACATCTATGGCTCCTATGGTAGTAAGGATCTCCATTCCCTGCCTTATGGCGTAGAACGGGGCCTTCTCCACAGGGAACAGGTGGTCGGCATCCTTTTTGTAATCCTCGTCCTTTCCCGCGGCGCAGAGGGCGTTGTATCTTTCCACCGTGGCGCAGAGCCTGTCCGCGGGCAGTCCTGCGGCGCACGCGAGTTCCCGGATGGAATCCGCCCTGAACACAGCTCCGTCGTTCTTGTCTGCGGCCGCGTCCAGTTCCTCCCTGAGTTTCGGTACGGGATCGCCTTTATAGAAGCTGAGGAACCCGTTTATAATACCGTTTCTTACCAGCATGTCCACGTTGCCGCTGTCCAGGATGACATAGGTGGCCTTCTGGGCCATCATGGCGTTGTTGGAAAGAGCGGTCAGCTTTTTCATCTGAAGATCCTCGGCCACGAATCTGACGCCCTCCTCGTTCACGAGCAGCAGCGGCTGGAAACAGGTGCCGAGAGCCAGCTGGGTCACCGGAGGATAACCGAGCGGGGTCATCTTGCCCAGGAAAGCGGTGGACGTCTGCGCAGCTCCGGCCGACAGCGCCATCTCGATGCCGTCTCCCGTGTTGTCGCTCATCTTTCCCTTTGCCAGGGAGGCGTCATAGCCTGTGAGCTTCTGAAACAGGGCGGCGTTCGCGCTGCTGCCGCCCGTGCAGATTATTACCGCCTTGGCGTCTACACGGATGATTTCGCCGGTCTTAAGATCCTCCGCGAAAAGACCCGTGACCTTTCCGTCCTCCTTAATGAGCTGCAGCGCCCGGGTGCTCTTGCGTATCCTGGCACCGGAGGCTTCGGCAGCGGCGGACAGCGCCTTTGAAGCGTTGCCGCCTATACGGTCCTCCCACCAGTGGAAGCACGGGAACGCGCTGACGCCCCGGTAGTTGGACACTCCGCTGTATTTGACCCCGTGATCCATCATCCACTTGATGTTCTCCGCGCTTTTGTTTACATAATCCAGCCACAGCGCCGCGCTGCATCTGTAGTTGGTGTAGATCAGTTCCTCTTCGACTATGTCGGCGGCAGGCACAGGTTCGATCCCTGCCTCCTTCTGGAGAGCGCTGCCGTTGCCGAACATGCCCTCGGTCATGCTGATGTTCCCGCCTATGGTCGGGCGCTTCTCGATGATGACGACGTCCGCTCCCCTGCCGCGGGCCTCGATGGCCGCGCAGAGGCCGGAGGCTCCTCCGCCGATGATCGCAATGTCCGCGGTCATTATCTCGTCGGGCTTTCTGCTTGTGATGTCATTCATTGCTCTGCCTCCTTGATAAAGTGATGGAAATGAATGTATCAGGTTACGGCGGCCCGCAGAGGCCGCCGATAATCACGCTGTGATATCAGAAGATTGGCAGAAGACCGATCAACGTTCCGCAGACCACGCCGATGACATAGAGCAGCACGAGGGTCTTCACGTTGTCCTTCGCGTTCCTGTTCATTCGGAACAGGACCAGCAGGCCGACTCCGGAGCCCACAAGCAGGCCGGAGAGCATGGCTCCGACGCTCATGGCCCCCTCCAGATACAGCTGTGTGATGACGACTGATGCGGCGCAGTTGGGTATGAGCCCCACGACGCCGGCGATGAGTTCCCCTATAACGGGCCTGTTGAGGATCAGTCCCGCGAATCTGTCCTCTCCCACGTAGTATATTACGATATTGAGGACCAGTGTGATCACGAATATGAAGGCGATGATCTGCCCCGTATGTATGAGTGCGGACACGAACACTCCCTTTTCGTCGCAGTGGCAGTTCTTGTCCTCGCACAGATCGTGGATGTGGGGAGACTTGTAGTCGTGGGCCCGTCTCGCCGCCGCGTCTATCAGCAGTCCCGCTATGATGCCCACGAGAGCCTTGATAGCCAGCACCTTGAAGACGAAGCCTGCCGGCGCTCTCTCGGATATGAGTATCGGAAGCATCTCGTCGGAGGTCGACAGGAACACGGCGAGAAGCGTGCCGCGGGTTATGACGCCGCCGGCGTAAAGATTCGAGACCGCCGCCGAGAAGCCGCACTGGGGCACCACGCCCAGGACGCCGCCAACTATGGGCCCGAAACGTCCGGATCTGTTCATGAGCTCAGTCGCCTTGTCCCCGGCCTTGTGCTCAAGGAATTCCATAAGCAGGTATGTCAGGAACAGGAAAGGCAGTATCTTCAGGCAGTCTATAAATGTGTCGAGTAAAACTTCGGTCATGGGGCCCTCCGGAATCGTATGCTTGCGCAGATGCAAATAGTATAGTGTGTTACCAATAATGCGTCAACCGCTACAGCAGTTTTCTGTAATAGAGGCCGCCGGTCCTCTCTCCGGTTCCGGGTGCCCTGTCCCGGTACTCCCGCAGGATCCTGGCGCAGTCTTTCCCGCTCTCCGACGTGAACCACAGGATCATGTAGTCCGCGGGAGCGAGATCCCTGTCCGCTATGTGGAGAGGCACGGAGTTCAGCAGCGTCGAGTACCTTTTACCGAAGCACTCGAGCCGGAACGTGACGCCCTTTCTGTCGGTGAGAAACGTCTCCCCTCCGCACTTGGCGCAGCCCCCGGCCAGCTTTCCCGGGCAGGCCCTCAGCCTCATGAGAGGCAGGTATCCGTAGGCGACGTATCCCTTTCTGAACCCTCCGCCCATACGGCGTATGGCGTTCATGGAGATCTCGAATGAGACCGTTATGTCCGAGACCCCCAGCGCTGCGTAGAACAGCGCGGCGTCGGTGTTCGCTATGTTCAGTCCGGCGCCTCCGATGACCCGTACGCCGAGGCTGTTTCCAAGATATATGCCGTAGATATTGTCAGTATAGAGGGACCTGAGTCCCGCATCCGTCAGCTTCCCTGCCAGGCGCCGTATCTCTTCCTCGTATTCCGGGAACGAGACGGCAGGCAGTTCCCCGGTAAGTCTCTCACCATATTCTTCAATGAGCCCGGGTCTTGCGGCTATCTCCCCCAGCGGAAGTATCACGCGTCCTGCGGCCCCTTCAGGTATCCGGTCTGCGGAAGCGCATCTTATCCACAGTTCCGGCTCGGCGGGAGCTTTATACACCGCGGTCTCCTTCTGCTCCGCTTCGGCGAAAGGATGTGGCCTTGTCATACCTCGCATATCTGTCAGCCGGTCCAGCGCGTCCCTTCTGAGGGCGTTGAGCCCGGATACCGGCATCATCAGTCTGCCGTCAGAAGTGAAGCTGAAGCTCCCGGCCCTGAACGGCGTTCCCCCGGTCTTGGAGAGACTGCGGTAAGCGGTCTCTTCGTCGGTAGGCCTGTTTATGGCCTTCTCTGGCACGGCTCCGGTAACGGTGACGGAATTCTCCCCGTCGGATACCGTCAGTTCCGAGGGGATCCCCTCTCTGAGGGTAAGCGCCATTGTTGTCTCTATCCGGCCCGATTCGGCTCTGTACAGCCCGGACAGCTCCGACAGCACGTCGCCAGCCGCGGTCACGTCCTCTTTTGTACGGAATCCGAACATCTCCCGTCCCCGGGAGCCGGTTAGATATCCGTCAGTGAAGCCGCTGCGTGAAAAAACGGCCTGCAGGGTCTCCTTGTCGTATTCCTTTCCCGCCAGGGCGTTCACGCAGGCGGTCACTGCGGCGGCAACGTATTCGGGCCGTTTCATCCTGCCCTCTATCTTGAACGACGCGACGCCTATATCCGCCAGCTCGCGGATATGGTCTATGTATGACATGTCCTTCAGTGAGAGCGCGTGGTCCGCGTCCCCTATGCGGAAATCCAGTCTGCAGGGCTGGGCGCACAGGCCGCGGTTGCCGCTTCTTCCGCCCAGCATGGCTGACAGATAGCAGGCGCCGGAAAGGCTCATGCAGTGGGCACCGTGGACGAATGCTTCGGCCTCTATGCCCGATTCATTTATTATCTTCTCCATCTCAGCCATGGACAGTTCCCTGGCCAGGACTATTCGGTCGTATCCTATGTCCCTCAGGAGCTTAGCTCCGTCGCAGTTGTGGACGGCGGTCTGTGTGGATGCGTGTCTCTTTATCGTCGGGCACCGGTCCCGGAAAAGCCTGAAGACTGCCATATCCTGGATTATGACGGCGTCCGCCCCGCTTGCAGCGATCATGCGGGCCTCATCTTCCAGAAGCTCTTTCTCGGCGTCGGTTATGAGCGTGTTTACCGTGACGTAGAGCTTTACGCCGCGTGCGTGGCAGTAGGACACGGCTTCTCTCAGGGAATCCGCCTCGAAGTTCTCCGCGTTCCGTCTCGCGTTGAAGCCCTTCGTCCCGAGATATACGGCGTCCGCCCCGCATCTCACGGCGGCCAGCAGCTGCTCATGCCCTCCTACGGGGGCGAGTATCTCACATTTCTTATCTGTCATATCCAAATCCAAGCACCCCGGTCAGCAGCTTCGCAGGACCTGCTCGCCGCCCCTGCGGCGCAGTATGTCGCCGTAGCGCAGCTCGAAGGGACACGGCACGAGGACCGTCTGCTGCGGATGCGGCGCGCAGTCCTGCGCGGTCCCGAGCTCGTCCGTTATTGCGGTGACGGTGAATTCCCTGGCCGTCATTCCCGGCGACAGCACCTCGAGCGTCTCTCCGACAGCGAAGCGGTTCCTCTGCTCGACGGTCAGTATGCCGTCTGAACAATCCCGTACCACTCCGACGAAAGCGCAGCTCTGGCGGACCTTTCCGTCGTTCGAGTGCCCCATTCTCTCCTCTCCGAGGTAGAACCCGGTAGAGTAAGGCCTGTGGGCCATGGACTCCAGCTCCCTGCGGCAGTAGGCGGCGTCCGCGATGCCGTCCAGCCGCATCCTGTAGGCGTTCACGGCGGTGGCCACGTAATATGCGGTCTTCATGCGTCCCTCTATCTTGAACGACACGATCCCGGCCTTTTTCATATCGTCGAGGATATCTATGCAGCAGAGGTCGTGGGAGCTCAGTATGGCAGAGCAGTCGCCGTCCTCCTCCACCGGGAAATACTCGCCGGGACGCTTCTCCTCCATAAGGGCGTACCCCCATCGGCAGGGCTGGGTGCACTCGCCCCGGTTGCCGCTGCGTCCGTTCAGATATGAGCTTATGAGACACCGTCCTGAATAGGCCATGCACATCGCCCCGTGGACGAAAGCCTCCAGTTCCAGTTCCTTCGGCGTATTGGCGCGTATACGGGCTATATCGCTGAGGGAGAGCTCACGGGCGAGGATGACCCGTGACGCGCCCATGTCCCTGTATACGCAGGCGGCACGGTAATTCATGCAGTTGGCCTGGGTGCTCACATGCACCGGAAGGTACGGCGCCGACTTTCTTATCTCAGCGAGCACACCGATGTCCGTGACGATCACCGCGTCGGCTCCTATATCCGAAAGATAACGCGCATAATCAGGGACGAGCGCGATCTCCCTGTCAAAGGCGAAGGAGTTCACCGTAACGTACACCCTGCGTCCGGCAAGATGCGCGTAACTGACGGCGCGTTCGAGCTCCTGACGGTCGAACCCCACCTTGCCCGAGCGCAGCTGGAGCTCGGGCCCGCCTATATACACGGCATCCGCGCCGTAGCGTACCGCCGTCTCAAGACACTCCATATCCCCCGCAGGGGCCAGCAGTTCGTAACCGTCCAAAAGAGGCACCTCTCATTCGTTTTCCATACTGTTTCAGTTAAATAATTATATCATGGACGGCGTTCCTCCGCAATGAGACGGGCAAAAAACGCCGGCCGGCGCTGTAGGTTCTACAATGATGTGTGACAGATAGAGAAAAAAGAATAGCGAATAGGAGTGGCCTGTAGTAAGGTTGAGTTGCGAGACAAAACCGAAAGGCAGGTGCCACCCTATTCGCCATGGATAAGATAACACAAACAGCCCGATACAGGCAATCCCTAATTCACTATGCGCAGAAGAATGGCGTCACAGCGGCAGCGATCCGGTACAGGACATACCGGCAATATATCTACCGCTGGATGAAACGCTATGACGGAACGATACAATCGCTTGAAGACCGTTCACACCGGCCTAACAGCCATCCCAACCAGCACCGGCCTGAGGAGATCAGGCTGATCGACAACATGCGCCGCAGGAATCCCAACGCCGGTCTGGTGGTGTTCTGGGTCAAGCTCTGCGAGCGAGGCTACAAGAGATCCATATCGGGGTTATATAAGTTTCTAAGGAAAGGTAATTTGATGGGAGTCAAACTTCGAAACCCCAAATATGTGCCCAAACCCTATGAAAAGATGCAGTATCCCGGACAAAGAGTACAAATCGACGTTAAATTCGTTCCTTCATCCTGTCTGATCGGCGATGCGGCTCTGGAAGGTGGATACTTCCAGTTCACCTTTCTGGACGAATACAGCAGATATCGCTATCTAGAAGCATTTAAGGATCACAGTTCTTATTCAGCCGCAGAGTTTATCCGGCACTGCGTAAAGAAGTTTCCTTATGCGATAGAGTGTGTTCAGACAGACAACGGTTCAGAATTTACAAACCAAATGAATAACTTAAAAACCTCGCGTCCTACGCTCTTTCAGAAGACACTTGAAGAGCTGGGAATACAACACAAGCACATCAAGGTATATACGCCGCGGCACAATGGTAAGGTCGAACGCAGCCATCGCAAAGACAACGAGTACTTTTACGCCTCTCACAAATTCTATTCCTTTGAGGACTTCCGAAAGCAGCTCGCTATTTGGCAGTACAAATACAACAAGTTCCCCATGCGTCCGCTTAACTGGCGCTCACCCAGGCAGGCTCTTTTATCTTTCCCTGATGTGTAACACATCATTGACAAACCTACACATCGCCTGTTGATATAATGTCGATATCGACTGAGAGGTGTTGTTATGAAAGGA
>CAMZHU010000034.1 GCA_947306975.1 uncultured Clostridia bacterium
AACGCTACGGATGCGGCAAGTGCCAGACCGGCGTTCCCTGCGAGCACGCCATACCTGCTAAACGTACGTAACGTCATATACGAATCAAGCCGTCTCCGGTATTGACCGGAGACGGCTTTTATCATTTACATGATCTGTAGACATGAATTATACAAAGCGGTTCGTAAGCGTTCCGAGTCCCTCGATGGTGACGGAAACGGCGTCGCCTGCCTTCATCCATACGCGCGTGCCTTTGGGCTTTCCCAGTATCACCCCGGCAGGAGTCCCCGTGTAGATCAGATCACCTGGACGCAGCGCGACGTATTTCGACGTGAACGCCAGCAGCTGAGCCGGAGAGAAGATCATGTTGGAGGTGTTTGAATCCTGTACGGTCACGCCGTTAAGGCTGCATGAGATAGCCAGCGACGACACGTCCACCTCGTCTTTTGTGACGAGCAGCGGCCCGAGCGGCGAGAATCCGGGAAGAGATTTGCCCAGGAACCACTGATTGGACAGAAACTGCGCGTCGCGGGCGGAAAGATCGTTTCCGCAGGCGTAGCCGAATATGCAGGCGCCGGCGTCTTCTTCGGCAACGTTGTATGCACTCTTGCCGACTATGACGACGAGTTCAGCCTCGTAATCCAGGCAGCGCACCGCGGGCGGTTTGGGGATATCCTCTCCGCAGGCGGCAAGGCAGGAGGTGAGCTTTGCGAAGATGACCGGCTGCTCGGGGACCTTTCCTCCGGTCTCTTCAGCGTGATCCCTGTAGTTCAGTCCGGCGCAGAGGATCTTGTCCGGGGCGGCGACGGCCGGAGCGAACTTAAAACCGGGTGCGAGTTCACGTCCGGGACGTATGTCTTCCGCGGGAACAGAACCGGATATGACGTCGTCCGTGCAGACTGCTTTTCCCGAGGGCGTTTCAGCGTCGAGCCATCGGCCGTCGGAAAAGATCCCGAGGCTGGGGGATCCGTCTTTAAGATAATTAAACAGTTTCATTTCGGGTACCTCCGGAAAACAGAGGAAGCCGGCGTTTTCCGCCGGCTTCCTTTATAGATTACTCACTGTACATTTTCTGCTGCTTTACGAGTTTCCTGTAACGCTCGGCGGCGTCCTTCTGAGCGGCGTCGAAGAGGGCGGCGGCCCTGTCCGGGAAGGAGAGCGGCAGAGAGCTGTATCTGACCTCGCCCATGATGAACTCGTTGTAGTCGGAAGTCGCTTCCTTGCAGTCGATAGAGAGCGGGTTCTTTCCCTGCTCCAGAAGCCTGGGATCGAAACGGAGAAGGTTCCAGTATCCAGCTTCGACAGCGCGTTTCGCCTCGGTCATGGATTTGCCCATGCCGGCGCGGATGCCGTGATTTATGCAGGGGGCGTATGCGATGACCAGAGACGGTCCGTTGTAACTCTCGGCCTCGATGAGCGCCTTGAGCGTCTGCTGGTAGTTCGCGCCCATGGCGACCTGCGCGACGTAGATATAGCCGTAGGAGATGGCTATCTGTGCAAGATCTTTCTTCTTTACGGATTTGCCTGCCGCAGCGAACTGCGCGACGGCGCCCGTCGGCGTGGCCTTGCTGGCCTGTCCGCCGGTGTTGGAGTAGACCTCCGTATCGAATACGAGGACGTTTACGTTCTCGCCGGATGCGAGGACGTGATCCAGGCCGCCGTAGCCTATATCATAGGCCCAGCCGTCTCCGCCGAAGATCCAGAACGAGGGTTTTACGAACTGGTCGCGGAACTCATACAGTTCCTTGAGGGCATCGCAGGCGGTGCCGTCCGCGATGAGGGCGGCTATGGATTCCTCGAGAGCTGCGCCGGCAGCCGCGGATTCCGCGCCGTTGTCGAACGCTGCCAGCCAGTTTTCCAGAGCCACCGTGACGGGGCCGGTGCACTGCGCGAGAGCGGTCTCTGCCAGAGTCTTGACTCCGGCGCGGCGCTGAACGGACGCGGTGGACATTCCGAGGCCGAACTCCGCGTTATCTTCAAAGAGGGAGTTGGACCAGGCGGGACCTTTGCCCTCCTTATTAACTGTGTAGGGAGTCGAGGGAACGCTTCCGCCCCAGATGGAGGAGCAGCCGGTGGCGTTCGCTATGTACATGCGGTCGCCGAAGAGCTGGGTGACGAGTTTCGCATAGGGTGTCTCTCCGCAGCCGGCGCATGCGCCTGAGAACTCGAGCAGCGGCTTTACGAACTGAGAGCCCTTAACGGTGGTCTTGTCGAAACCGACGTCCTTTTTCTCCGGTATGTTCGCTTCGGCGTAGTCGAAGGATTTCTGTTCTTCGAGCATCTCCTCAAGAGGTTTCGCGACGAGCGCCTTGCTGCGGGACGGACATACGTTGATGCAGGAGAGGCAGCCCGTGCAGTCGAGTACGGAGGACAGGACGGAGAAGTTGTATCCGTTGGGATTCTTGCCGGCGAGCTTCGCGGATTTGGTGCCTTCCGGCGCGTCGGCGAGTTCCTCGTCGGTCATGACGAACGGTCTTATGACCGCGTGGGGGCAGACGAGGGAGCACTGGTTGCACTGGATGCAGTTTTCGGGGATCCATGACGGCACGTCGACAGCGATGCCGCGCTTCTCGAACGCTGCCGTGCCGGCGGGCACGAACGAGCCGCCGTCGGTATCGAGGAAAGCGGAGACGGGAAGATCGTCGCCCCGCATCGAGTTGATCGGGTTCATGATATTGTCGACATAGTCGGCAAGAGCGCCGGCGCTCTGTTTCTTTTCGACGGGTTCGTCTTCCGCTGTCAGCCAGGAATCCGGGATATCCACGCGGACGACGTTTGCAAGACCGGCGTCCACCGCGGCGTTGTTCATGTTGACGACGGCTTCGCCCTTGCGGCCGTATGTATCGCGGATGGCTTCCTTCATGTATCTGGTGGCGTCGTCTATGGGAAGGATGCCGGAGAGCTTGAAGAAAGCTGCCTGCAGGATGGAGTTCATCTTGTTGCCGAGGCCGAGGTTCTTGGCGATGGTAACGGCGTCGACAGTGTAGACGAGGATGTGGTTCTCGGCGATATAGCGCTTGGCGTCGCCGGAGAAGCGGCGGCCGAGTTCCTCGGCGTCCCATGCGCAGTTGATGAGCAGGATGCCGCCGGGCTTTACGTCGCGGGCTATGTTGTACTTCTCTATATATGAGGAGTTATGGCAGGCGACGAAGTTGGCGCTGGAGACGTAATAGGCGGATTTGATCTGACTGTCACCGAAACGGAGATGGCTGATCGTGACGCCGCCGGATTTCTTCGAGTCATACTGGAAATACGCCTGGGCGTTCATATCGGCGTGGTCGCCGATTATCTTGATGGAGTTCTTGTTGGCGCCGACGGTGCCGTCTGAGCCGAGTCCCCAGAACTTGCAGGAGATGATGTTGGACGGGCAGGTATCGGGTTCTTCAGTAATGGGAAGAGAGAGACCTGTAACGTCGTCCGTTATTCCGATGGTGAAGCTGTTGACAGGGTTATCGGATTTGAGATTATTAAAAACGGCTAATACGCAGCCCGGAGTGGTATCCTTGCTCGCAAGACCGTATCTGCCGCCTACGACGGTAATGCCGGTTCCCGCAAGAGCCGCGAAGACGTCGAGGTAAAGGGGCTCGCCCATGCCGCCGGGTTCCTTGGTGCGGTCGAGGACCGCAACGGACTTAACGGACTTGGGCATGACGGCCAGAAGATGCTTAACGCTGAAAGGACGGTACAGGCGGACCTTTATGATGCCGACCTTCTCGCCCTTGCCCCGGAGGTAGTCGACGACCTCTTCACCGGTCTCGCAAACGGAGCCCATGGCGATGATCACTCTCTCGGCTTCCGGGTCGCCGTAGTAGTTGAAAGGTTTGTAATCCGTCCCGATACGTTCATTGATCGCGTCCATGTACTTCTCAACGATGTCCGGAATGGCCGCATAGCGGGGGTTGCAGGCCTCGCGGGCCTGGAAGTATATGTCGCCGTTCTGTGCGGAGCCGCGCAGGATCGGATGGTTCGGGTTCTGTGCCTTGGCGCGGAAGGCGGCGAGAGCGTCGCGGTCGATGAGATCGGCAAGGTCGTCGTTCTCCCAGTAGGCGACGCGCTGCATCTCGTGGGAAGTGCGGAAGCCGTCGAAGAAATGCACGAAGGGCATGCTGCCGCCGATGGCGGAGAGGTGTGCGACGGCGCCGAGATCCATAGCCTCCTGCGGGCTGTTTGAAGCGAGCATGGCAAAGCCGGTCTGACGGCACGCCATAACGTCGGAATGGTCGCCGAAAATGGAGAGGGCGTGAGCGGCCACGGTCCTCGCAGATACGTGGAGCACCGCAGGCAGGCCCTCGCCGGCCATCTTATACATATTGGGTATCATAAGGAGGAGGCCCTGAGAGGCGGTGAAAGTGCTTGTAAGAGCGCCGGTGATGAGAGAGCCGTGCACAGCGCCAGCGGCGCCGCCCTCGGACTGCATCTCCAGGACCTTGACGGTCTGACCGAAAATGTTCTTGCGGCCGCCGGCGGCCCATTTGTCGACATATTCGGCCATTGTGGACGAGGGGGTGATGGGATAGATAGCCGCGACTTCGGTAAATGCGTACGCGACGTGTGCAGCGGCGTTGTTGCCGTCCATCGTCTTGAGCTTTCTTGTCATGCTGCTCCACCTCTCAGATTATTTTAAGGTACTGTCCCGGACGGCGATCCGGGTATACCCTGCCAGTCTACTTTACGATAAAATTATATCATCGGGACTGAACGATTGTAAACTGTCGGTTTAGCTGAATAAAGAATGGGGTTTGGCCCGCCGGTGTTGCAATGTTAACCATTTCAGGTATATACTTATTAAAACCAGTTCACATTTGGTATCATATGGCAGCGGAGAATGCCGAAATGTCCGTCCGGCGGCGCCGGTGCGGCCGGTGTCGTCGCGGAGAGGACTTTGCTTAATGAACGATATGTTCCTGCTCAAGCAGGGTGAGATAGTTTTAAAAGGACTGAACAGAAAGAGCTTCGAGCTGAAGCTTATCTCGAATGTAAAGAGACGCCTCCGTCCATACGGACGGTTCAATGTCTACTGTGTCCAGTCCACCGTATATGTGGAACCCGCGGAAGACGAAGCCTGCGATATGGACGGCGCTTTCGAAGCGCTCAAGACCGTTTTCGGGATATCCGCCCTGTCCCGCGCCGCCGCGTGTGAAAAAGACAAGGACGCGATATTCGAGACCGCAAAGCGTTATCTCGGAGACGAGATGCGCGCGGCTGCGTCTTTCAAGGTCGAGTCGAAACGCTCCGACAAGCGGTTCCCGATGACGTCCATACAGCTCTCCCAGTATGTCGGGGGCCTGCTGGCGGAAGCGTTTCCGGAGACACGTGTCGACGTCCACGAGCCTGAACTCACTGTAAACGTCGAGGTACGCGACTACGCGGCGTATGTCCACGGCACATCCGTGCCCGGAGCGGGCGGGATGCCCGTGGGCTCCAACGGAAGGGCTGTGTCACTGCTTTCCGGCGGTATCGACAGCCCGGTCTCGACCTACATGACGGCGAAGCGCGGCGTCGCGGTGATCCCGGTGCATTTCTTCGCGTTCCCCTATACTTCCGAACTTGCCAAGGAAAAGGTGCTGACGCTGGCGAAGAGGCTCACGCGCTGGTGCGGCCGTCTGATCGTGGAAGTCGTTCCCTTCACGCGGATCCAGGAAGAGATCCGGGACAAGTGCCCGGAGGAGTACTTTACGATCATCATGCGCCGGTTCATGATGAGGATAGCGGAGCGCATTGCTGACATGAACGGCGCAAAAGCTCTCATAACCGGCGAGAATCTGGGGCAGGTTGCGAGCCAGACCATGGAGGCGATGGCCGCGACCGAAGAGTGCGTTTCGCTTCCCGTCCTGCGGCCGCTCGTGGCGCTGGACAAGGAGGAGATAATATCCATAGCGCGCAGGATAGGCACGTTCGAAACATCTATACTGCCGTATGAAGACTGCTGCACTGTGTTCACTCCGCGCCATCCGCGCACGAAGCCGCGTATCGCGGACGTGATCGAAGCGGAAAAGGATCTGGATATAGACGGGCTCGTGGAAGAGGCCGTAACTAATATTGAAAGGGTGACTCTTGAAGTATGAACTACACCGCAGAGATAATAGCCGTCGGGACGGAGATCCTGCTCGGAAACATTTCGAACACTGACGCGAAGGACGTCTCGGAAGCTCTGTCGGAGCTTGGGATAAACGTTTACTACCATACGGTGGTGGGCGACAATCCGGAGCGCGTCCGCGCCGCCGTGGATATCGCCAAAGAGCGGGCTGACATCATCATAACCACGGGCGGCCTCGGGCCGACCTACGACGACCTCACGAAGCAGACGCTCGCCGCCGCGTTCGGCAAGGAAATGTACTTCGACGAGGCGCAGGCCGACAAGATCAAATCGTATTTCGCGAGCCAGCCCGGCCGCAAGATGACGCCCAACAACCTTCAGCAGGCATGGCTTCCGATAGGATGCACTGTTTTCGAAAACTCGTGCGGAACGGCGCCCGGCTGCGCGTTCGAATCCAACGGCAGACATGTCCTGATGCTTCCCGGTCCCCCGCGCGAGTGCAGAGCGATGATAAAGACCGGGGTCATGCCGTATCTAACGAAACTCCAGGAGGCGGAGATCCACTCCCACAACATCCGGGTCTTCGGTATGGGCGAGAGCACGATGGAGGCCAAGCTCCATGATATGATGACAGAGCTCACGAACCCGACCCTGGCCCCGTATGCCAAAGAGGGCGAGGCGATGTGCCGGCTCACGGCAAGAGCCAAATCGAAGGAAGAGGCCGAGAAGATGATGGCCCCGGTCCTCGAAAAGGTCAGGGAGATACTCGGCGACGTCATTTACGGCGTGGATGTGGACAGCCTCGAGCAGGCGGTGTTCCTAGCGCTCAAGGAAGCGGGAAAGACGGTGGCCTTTGCGGAATCCTGCACCGGAGGACTCGCGTCCAAGCGTCTCACCGATCTTCCGGGAGCGTCTGCAGTGTTCCCCGGCGGGATCGTGACCTACAGCAACAGCGCGAAAGCTGAGCTCCTCGGGATAGACCCCGCTCTCATAGAGGAAAAGGGCGCGGTGAGCGCCGAAGTCGCGCTTGAGATGGCACGCTCCGTAAGAAACAGGCTGGGCGCGGATATAGGCATCGGCATCACCGGCGTCGCAGGGCCCGACAGCGACGAGAAGGGCAATCCCGTCGGCACCGTGTTCATCGGTCTCAGCGCCGAAGACCGGGAGATGAGCCGCGAGTTCCATATGAAGACAGACCGTCTCCGCGTCCGCATTATGGCCGCGAACAACGCCTTCGACACTCTGAGACGTTATCTCGGCGGACTTGAACTGCCGGAAAACTTCATTTGAGATCATATCAGATATAAAAATCGCCCGCCTTCACATAAGAAGACGGGCGATCCTGTTTCGGGTCGATCATTCTTTTATAGAGCCGGTGAAAACGAGTATCGTTACGATGAGCCCGACGAGCACATAAAGCCCGGCCGCGAGTCCGATGACCCATGAGATGAGTCCTCCTATAAGCGGGATGATCCGGACTATCTTGCTGATTATGCCGGCGGCTATGCCTATCACCAGATAGATTACGATCGCTGTAAGAAAGCTCTTTGTGTCGTTCGCGGTGAAAGAGAGCGGAAAAATGTTCTTTAGTGCGGACATTTCATTACCTCCGGTTGCTTGTTGTGTCGTATATGGAACAGCCTGAGCTATTATACCATACGTGCGGTATTCTAGCTGCTGCCGTTATTTTCGGAACATCCGTCAGACCATTAACTCGCAGATGAGTTCCGAGAAACGTGCGGTATCCTGGAGCTGCAGGCCGGCGATGAGCTGAGCCTGTCCGTAGAGGAGTTCCGCATATTTTTTCGCTTTATCTTTATCCGAGGCGTAGGCTTCCTTAAGAGCGGAGAAGATCGGATGGTCGGCGTTGAGCTCGAGCACGCGTTCCGCCTTCGGTTTCTGGCCGACGCCGTCGGGCATAGCGGCGAAATACTTCTCCATCTCGAAAGTGACGGGCCCCTGGGTCGTCAGGCATACGGGGCGGGAGACGAGCTTGTGTGACAGCCGGACCGCGGCGACGGCGCCGCCGAGGGACTGCTTCACGAAATCGAGCAGCTCGCGGCTCTCGTTCTCTTTCTTTTCCGTCTCGGCCTTTTCTTCGTCAGACTCGAGCTCGAGATCGTCGGAGTCGACGAGGCGGAACTGTTTGTCTGCGTAGGAGCCTAGCATGCGGATGAGGGTCTCGTCCATCTCGTTCGTCAGGAAGAGGATGTCGTACCCCTTGGCGAGAACGGGTTCCGCCTGGGGAAGGGATTTGAGAGCGTCCACGCTCTCGCCGCAGACGGCGTAGATGTACTTCTGCGAATCGGGCATGGCGTCGGTATACTTCTTCAGCGTTATGTTCTTCTCAACGTTGGCGGAATAGAACATAAGCAGATCGCGCAGGGCCTCGTTCTTCGAACCATAGGCGTTGAGTATGCCGTACTTCAGCTGCGGGGCGAAAGCGGCGTAGAATTTCTCATACTTCTCCGGTTCGTGCTCCTGCAGGCGAAGGAGCTCTGCGCGGACCTTCTTCTCGATGTTCTGCGCTATGACTTTGAGCTGGCGGTCGTGCTGGAGCAGCTCTCTAGATATGTTGAGGGAGAGATCGGGCGAGTCGACTACGCCACGTACGAAACGGAAGTATTCGGGCAGGATCTCGTCGCAGTGCTCCATTATCATGACGCCTGACGAGTAGAGCTGGAGCCCGGCCTTGTAATCGCGGGAGTAGTAGCCGTAAGGAGCGGCCGCGGGGATGAAGAGGAGCGCCTTGAAGCTCACGGTGCCCTCAGCAGCGATGCGGATGACGGCCGCGGGCGCCTCGGCGTCCATGAACTTGTCGCGGTAGAAGTTCTCGCAGTCCTCGTCGGACACTTCGCTCTTCGGGCGCTGCCAGATAGGAACGCGGCTGTTAATGGTCTCGATCTCTTTGTAGTCTTCCCAGTCCTTCTTCTTCGCGCCCTTTTCGTCGACTTCACCGGTCTCGACGAGACGGCTCCTCGTGACCTCCATCATTATCGGCCAGCGTACATAGTCGGAGTATTTCTTGATGAGATCGTGGAGCGTGTATTCTTCCAGATAGAGGCTGTAGTTCTCCTCCGGGGTATCGTCTTTAAGTTCGATGATGACGTCTGTGCCCGCGCCGTCGCGCTCGCAGGGCGTGATCTTGTAGCCGTCTGCGCCCTCGGAGACCCATTCGTTGGCTCCTTCTTCGCCGAATGCGCGGGAGATGACGGTGACGCGCTTCGCCACCATGAAAGCGGAGTAGAAACCGACGCCGAACTGGCCGATGATATCGAGATCCTCAGCCTTCTCGTTCTCGTTTTTGAACCTGAACGAACCGCTGCTGGCGATCACGCCCAGGTTGTCCTCGAGCTCTTTGGCCGTCATGCCGATCCCGTTATCCGAAACGGTGAGCGTACGCTTCTCTTTGTCTGCGGTGATGGTTATCTTGAAATCATCGCGGGAGAGACCGACGCTGTCGTCGGTCAGGGAGCGGTAGCAGAGCTTGTCTATAGCGTCGGACGCATTAGATACTATTTCACGGAGAAATATCTCCTTGTGGGTATAAATGGAGTTGACCATCAGGTCGAGCAGGCGTTTGGATTCCGCCTTGAACTGTTTTTTTGCCATTGTTCAGCGCCTCCGGATGTATTGTTATATCTCAATAGACGAATTTTTAGCACTCAGCGCTCCTGAGTGCTAAAAGAAGTGTACCACCCTGCGGCTGAGTTGTCAACAAGAGCGAAAAAAGTTTACATTTCCCGATGTAAGCGCAGAAAAACGGCGCGGAGGCTCAAACGCCCCTGCGCCGCAGGAAGGTGTCGCATGAAGATCAGAGCTCGTTGCCGAGACGGCGGAGCACCTCAGTAAAATACTCCGGGAGATCGGTGTCCAGGAGGATCGGCTCGCCGGAACGAGGGTGGATGAATTTCAGTGTTTTCGCGTGAAGGCACTGGCCGGACAGCCCCTTTTCCGGCTTTTTGCGTCCGTAGACCAGATCGCCCAGGAGCGGATGCCCGATATAGGCCATGTGTACGCGTATCTGATGCGTGCGGCCGGTCTCGAGCATGCAGCGGACATGAGTGTAACCGTTATAGCGCCCTATTACCTCATAATGCGTTCTCGCGGGACGCGAATTCCTGTCGGTCACGGCCTGACGCTTCCTGTCTGTCGGATGACGGCCTATCGGTGCGTCGATGACGCCGGAATCATCCCGGAGGGAACCGCAGACCACGGCCTCGTATATGCGCGACAGGCTGCGGCTGGACAGCTGCGACGAGAGAGAGGCATGTGCGAAATCGTTCTTGGCGGCTATTATAAGGCCGGAGGTGTCCTTGTCGATGCGGTGCACGATGCCCGGGCGCAGTTCGCCTCCTATGCCGGAGAGCGAGTCTCCGCAGTGATACAGAAGGGCGTTCACGAGCGTACCGTCAGCGTGGCCGGGCGCCGGGTGCACGACCATACCGCGCGGCTTGTTGACGACGATGACGTCAGCGTCTTCGTAAACGACGTCGAGCGGAATGTCCTGAGGTTCGGCAGAGGGCGTCTCCGGATCCTGCATATCCACGATGAAGACCTCTCCCTCGTTCACCAGACGGCTCTTCTGTACGGAGGTGCCGTCAGGAAGGGTCACAAAACCGCCGCTCAAAAGTCTTTGAGCGGCGCTTCTGCTGAGATTGGGAATTGAGATGGCCAGAAGCACATCGAGCCGTATGCCGCTCGTGGCGGCTTTAATCGTCATTGTGCGCATCGTTTTCCTCCGGCCCCGCACTGTCTGAGGTCAGTCCGTAATCGTCGTCGGTAAATGGGAGATAACCCTCTTCGCCGCCGATGTCATGTTCTATGCCGTCCTCCGAGAGGAGACGGTTCAGTTCGTATTCTGTGAGGACGTGCGTGTCGGTTAACTCTCCGTCGTCGGGTTTGAATATCTCCTCTAACGGAACACTTTTCTTTTTCGCGGTCTTGTCTTTTTTCGCGGAGTAGACGATATAGTATATGCAGAACAGCACGCCGCATACGGAGATGAACATATCCGCTACGTTGAACACGGCATAGTTCATGAATTCGACCTCGAACATGTCGACGACATACCCCAGAGCGGCCCGGTCGATAAGATTTCCAACAGCGCCGCCCAGCACGCAGGCCAGGGTTACGCGGCCGAACGTGCCGATCTTCATCTTGATTATCAGGATGATGATGATCACTGAAGCGAGCGCAGAGATTATCGTGAGCAGCCAGGTATACTCAGTGAGGATGGAGTGTGCGGCGCCGGTGTTCCTGACGTAGGTCAGGTGGATTATCCCGGGTATGAGAGGGAGCTGACCGCCGAGAGCCAGCTTTATCGTCACGAAGTATTTCATCGCCTGGTCGGCTATGACGATGATTATCGAGATGATGAAAAACAGCATCGTATTACCTCTGAAAGGGTTTTTATCCAAAGGCTGCTCTCTTTTTGCGGAGAGCAGCCTTTGTGTTCTTTATTATTCGGATACTGCGGCGGCGCAGCGCGGGCAGAGTTCCGGGTGTACCGGATCCCCGCCGATACGCTCGTCGTGGGTCCAGCAGCGTACGCACTTGGGCGCGGCGCTCGGAGCGACGGCGACGGTCACGCCCTGGAAGTCGGTCCCGGCCATGCCCTCGACAGGGGCGTCGGATACGGTCACCTTCGAAACGATGAAGAGCGTCGGCAGGAAGCTGCTGTCCATGCCGGCAAAGGCTTTCGCCCCCTCGCCGTCGAAGGAGAGCGTTACCTCGGCGTCAAGCGGTTTGCCTATCGTCTTTTCCGCGCGGGCAAGCTCCAGGGCCTTGTTGACGTCGGAACGGAGCCTCATGTAGCCGTCCCAAAGCGCTTCGCGGTCACTGTCGAACTTCCAGGCAGGGTCTGCGTTCTTTATATCGTTCAGCATCACGTGTTCGGGATCGGCCGACTTGTCGTGCGGCATGCTGAGCCAGATCTCGTTCGCGGTAAAGGCGAGTATCGGAGCCAGCAGACGGACGATGGCGTCCAGTATAGTGTACATGACAGTCTGGCATGCGCGGCGCTGGACGCTGTCCCGCTTCTCGCAGTACAGACGGTCTTTGACTATGTCGAGATAGAAGTTGGACATCTCGACGACGCAGAAATTGTGTATCGCGTATGTGACGGTATGGAACTCATACTTATCATACGCGGCGATGCACTTCTCAACGAGCACGGCGAGCCGTGAGAGGGCCCATTTGTCGAGCTCCGGCATGTCTTCGTACGCCGTCGGTGTATCCGGGTCGTAACCGTCGAGGTTGCCCAGGATGAAACGCGCCGTGTTGCGTATCTTAAGGTACTTGTCGGAGAGCTGCTTGAAAATGGCGTCAGAGCAGCGCATGTCGACACGGTAGTCGGAAGACGCCGCCCATAGACGTATAAGATCGGCGCCGTATTTGGGGATGATGTCGTCGGGCGCGATACCGTTGCCGAGGGACTTGTGCATGGCCTTGCCCTCGCCGTCGACGGTCCAGCCGT
>CAMZHU010000035.1 GCA_947306975.1 uncultured Clostridia bacterium
TTATGATACTGCTGGTCGTCGATATGCAGAAATGCCTCGTAGTCGAGGAACTGTTAGGCTTCGAAACATTGCTGGACAGGACCGTAAGGCTGGTCAGCGCCGCAAGGAAGAACGGTGTGGAGGTCGTTTTCGTCCAGCATGACGCAGGACCCGGCAGCGGCCTCACAACGGGAGACGAGGGTTTTGAGATCATCGACGAGCTGCTCCCCGAACCCGGCGAGAAGGTCTTCGTCAAGAAGATCAACAGCTGCTTCGGAAACAAGGACTTCAAAAAGTACATGAAAAAGCAGAAGGACCGCCGGCTGATGATCATCGGTCTCCAGACTAATTACTGCATAGACGCCACCGTTAAATCCGCTTTCGAAAGAGGGTACAAGGTCATCATCCCCGAAGGGACGAACTCCACTTTCGACAACGACTACATGAACGGCGAGACCACCGTCAGGTACTACAATGAAGACGTTTGGGATAATCTTGCCGACGTCGTACCGTTCGAAGAAGCGCTGGATATGCTGGCAAAATAATACGCCGGCTCTCCTGCTGTCAAAAATGCCTTTTCTGCCCGGTACGGCAGAAAAGGCATTTTTCCTATTGTTACACTAGTGTTACGGTTTTCAAAATCCGTTGACATCAGTTTTTTATTCTGTTATAAAGATGACTGTAAATTTTCAGAAAGGAGGTCACCACCAATGCGCTGCATTACCAACACTGCAAAATCTGTATACTGTCTGATGACCTCGGTTCGTGGTTTCTGATCCTGATAAGATCACTGTAGACTTTTCGAACCGTGGCGTTACTGTCACGGTCTTTTTATGCTCATTTATCGGGCCGTGGCTGATAGTCACGGTCTTTTTATGCCCTTTTTCAGGCTCAGGCCGTTTCGCGGGGTCTTACGGACACACTATCCAAAGCTTCTTAAGCAAATCCACGGAAGATCCATCAGCGAGGTAAATGAAATGAAACTTATAAACCAGTACCGCGGGCTGCGGCGCGAAATATACATCCTTTCTTTCGGCAGGATGGTCACATGTCTCGGCAGCATGGTATGGCCCGTCCTTACTATGATACTCAACCAGAAGCTCGGTCTCTCGGCCGCGGAGATATCCTATTTCTTCGTAGCTTCGAGCATCATCATGCTGCCGGCGAACATCATAGGCGGCAAACTTGCCGACCGCGTCAATAAAAAGCGGCTTATCGTTACCTGCGACACAGTCAGCATATTATGCTACGTTATCAGTGCGTCGATCCCGCTCGGGATAGGAACTATCATCCTGTTCGTATTCGCGGGCGTGCTCCAGAGCATGGAACATCCTTCGTACGACGCTCTGTTCGCAGACCTGTCGACTACAAAAGACCGCGAGCGCGCCTATTCTCTCGATTACCTCGGGAACAATCTCGGTCTCGTCCTGTCCCCTACGATCGCCGGACTTCTCTTTAAAAACTACCTGTGGCTGAGCTTTCTCATCAGCGGATTCTCCATAGCTCTTTCGACGATACTCATCGCGCTAATGGTCAGGGACATCACGCCCGTTGAGGACGACGGCGAGGAGGCGGAGTATCAGAAGAAGAAGGACGGAGCGAGCGTCTTCACCATACTCAGGGAAAACCCGATGATCATACTCTACCTGATCTGCGGGACCCTGTATTCAGGCGCCTACGGCCAGTATAACTTCATAATGCCCCTGGACATGGCCGCTGTGCACGGCGACTCTGGCGCCGTCATCTTCGGTACGGTCTCCAGCCTGAACTGCATCACCGTCGTCATCTTCACCCCGATCATCACGAAACTCTTCACAAGGATGCGCGACACCGGCAAGATGCTCACCGGAAGGATTCTTGTCTTTGCCGGTTATATGGTCTTCCTTCTGCTCCTCGGTTTCATACCGAGCTACTATCTTGCCATGCTCATCTTCACATGGGGAGAGATATTCTCGGTGCTCGCCGAAGGTCCTTACATATCGACACGGATACCTGCCAGCCACCGGGGACGGATAAACGGTCTGATGGCAGTAGTCTACACGGCTGTCACGGGATGCATAGACCTTACCGTCGGCCATCTCTACGACAGCGCGGGATCCACCAGCACCTGGGTCCTCATCCTGGCCGTTACCGTAGCCTCAGCCGCTGCGGCGCTCATACTGAAGTCGCTTGACAGGAAGGCGTACCCGAAGCTGTATACGGAGTCTGCAGATACCGCAGCGGAGAACGAATAACAAGAAATATACCCGAACTGTAAAACACTGTTTGTAAAGGAGAATGATTATGAAACAGACTATTCTTCGCAGATATGCCCGTCTCATAGCCAGGACCGGCGTCAACATCCAGAAAGGGCAGGAAGTAATAATCTACTGTGATCTCGATCAGCCGAAGTTCATAGAACTGCTCGTCGACGAGTGCTACAAAGCCGGTGCCAGCAGAGTTAAAGTGGAATTCAGCTATCAGCCCCTTGAGAAACTGCACGTACGTCACCAGACAGTCACCTCCCTTGCGAAGGTCGACGAGTGGGAGAAAGCCCGTCTCCAGTACTGGGTCGATACGAATCCCTGCCGGATATATCTGGTGTCCGAAGACCCCGACGGCCTGAAGGGCATCAATCATGAAAAAGTGGCTAAGGCCGACCAGAAAAGCTGGCCGATCGTCAAACCTTACTGGGACAGGATGGAGAACTGGTATCAGTGGTGCATAGCAGCCGTTCCGGGCGTAGCCTGGGCCAAAAAGCTCTTTCCCGGACTGCCCCGGGGAAAGGCCGTTGAAAAGCTGTGGGAGGCAATACTTTACACCTCGCGCGTCACAGAAGATCCGGTCGCCGCATGGGAGGCCCATGTCAGGGATCTCCGTGAACGCTGCGCCTATCTCAACGCGCTGGGCATTGCAGAACTCCACTACAGGGGCGACAACGGCACAGATCTCACCGTGGGCCTGATCCCCGAAGGGCAGTTCAAGAGCTGCGGCGAAGCAAGCCGGCAGGGGATCTTCTTTATCTGCAACATCCCCACAGAAGAATGCTACACCTCCCCCATGCGCGGCAAGGCTGAGGGCATCGCCTATGCGACCAAGCCTCTCTCCTATCAGGGCCAGCTTATCGAAAACTTCTCGGTGCGCTTTGAAAACGGCAAGGCTGTCGAGGTAAAAGCAGAGAAGAACCAGGCCCTTCTCGAGCAGATTATTGCAATGGACGAGGGCTCGGCATATCTCGGAGAATGCGCGCTGGTCCCCGTGAACTCCCCTATTTCTGAGCACGGTCTCCTCTTCTATGAGACGCTGTTCGACGAAAATGCGGCATGTCACATAGCGCTCGGCATGGGTTTTGCCGATACGATCAAAGACTTCCAGAACAGGACTCTGGACGAGTGCCGCGAGCTTGGTATCAACGACTCCATGGAACACGTCGATTTCATGGTGGGTTATGAGGGGCTGGACATAGACGCCGTTACCCGCGACGGCAGGACCGTTCCCGTCTTTCGCCGCGGCAAGTGGGCCTTTTGAGATCCCTCAACGATCGTTTATGTGCCGATAACACGTGACGGCATGTCTCAAACGGCCATAACTATAGAACAGGCAAGGTGATCACAATGATCCATCTGGAAAAGATAACCCCCAGGAACTATTGGGATATAGTTTGCCTGAAAGTCTTCAGAGATCAGAAGTCTTTCGTCGCATCCAATAAAGACAGCATCGTAGAAGCATATGCGGCTATTGACAGCGACTGCACGGCGTTCCCCTTCGGCATATACGACGGTGATAAGCCTGTGGGCTTTCTGATGATAGGTTTCAACGAAGCGGCTCTGTATGAGTTCGACGAGGATATAGAGGCTCCGGAAGCATACAATAACAGCTATACCATCTGGCGCTTAATGATCGATAAGAGATATCAGAAGCGGGGGTACGGCAGAAAAGCACTCCAGCTTGCCGTCGATTTTATTCGGACCTGGCCCTGCGGAAAATCTGAGCACTGTGCGATCTCCTGGGAACCGGAAAATGAAACAGCCGGAAAACTGTACCGTTCCTTCGGTTTTGTTGAAAACGGCGAGCTGGACGGAGACGAGATCGTTGCCGTTCTTAAGCTGTGAGCTTCATTAACGGAAACATGAGCCGCACTCCTCCGAGGAACTATCCCCGTTTTACGACGTCCAACATATTGAAAACGCTTGACGCGCAGAAACACGTACTATAAACTTGCAGTGTTAAAGATCTGTCAGTATCCACATCCTTTATGCCCGAATCGAAGGTGGTCAGATGAAAAAGGTCTCTTCAGTTTTCCTTGTGATCGTTATGATCCTTTCCCTTGCCGCCTGCGGCTCATCGCAGACTGTCGGGACGAATCCAAATGCGGAAGAGACAGCCTCCGAACAGGAGAACGCGAATAATTCCAAACTGCTGTCCGTCAAACTCACCGTATCGTTCGACGACGACACCGTCTCCAAAGATGAAAAGTTCGGCGCCGCTCTTCTAAGCATGGGACAGGAAGAATTCGAGGCTCTCGGTTTCCGGCTCGGCGACGCCGTCGCTATTGATTTCCAGAACGGATACGCGCTTCCCGACGTGCCGTATTTCAACGGATATTATGTCAGGAACGGCGAACCTGTCATGGTGGCGTATCCCGGAGATCCATACATCCGCATAACTCTGAACAATATGGGCATATGGGATACCGCCGGACTTAAAGAAGGCGATACCGTGATGATAACCCAGATCGAGGAAGGCAAATACCTGCCCATCCAGGAGGCATTAGGTCAGATCTACTCCTTCGACCGCAGCGAGTATCCGAGCGACGAGGCCTTCTGCAATTTCAGGTCCTTCTCCGCCGGCCGCATAAAAGAGGATTTCATGTACCGCGGCGCTTCGCCTGTCGACAACAGCAGGAACAGGGCGCCGTACGTCGACAGTCTTCTTGAGCAGAACGGGGTCAGATTCGTCATAGATCTCGCGGATTCCGAAGAAGACATAAAAGGCTATATGGCGGCGGACGATTTCACTTCCGAATATGTAAAAGGCCTCTACGAAAACGGCTGTATGGTCCTTCTCGATATGGGTTCCGGCTATACCGGTCAGGCCTACAAGGAGAAGGTAGTCAACGGTCTCCGCGCAGCACTAGAGCATGACGGCCCGATCTACATCCACTGCATGGAGGGCAAGGACCGTACCGGTTTCGTCTGCCTGCTTCTCGAGGCTCTCGCCGGCGCCGGTTTCGATGAGATGAAGAAGGATTACATGACCACATACGGGAACTACTTCGGGGTCACGGAGGATGGGACTCCGGAAAAGTACGACGCCATCGTCGACCTCTATTTCGTGCCGTTCATGGAATTCCTGCACGGCACCGATGACCTTTCCAAACTCGAGAAAGCGAATTACAAAAAAGACGCCCGTGATTATCTCTGCGACGGCGGCATGACGAACAGGGAGATAAGGCAGCTCCTCAAACTGATCACAAAATAACTAGATACCCGGAAATACGTTTGCCCCCCGGTCTTAACGGACCGGGGGGCTTCATTATATCCTTAAGCAGTGCAGTCAGCCTTTCTTCAGCAGCGAGTACAGCCTGTCGGCCGCTTCGGCCGTATCCGCCTTGTTCCCGAAAGTCGAAAAGCGGAAATACCCTTCGCCGCAGGCTCCGAACCCCTCGCCGGGGGTGCCGACGACCTGTATCCCGTTCAGCAGCCTGTCGAAAAACTCCCAGCTGCCAGTACCGTCAGGACACCTGAGCCAGATATACGGCGCGTTCCTGCCGCCGCAGTACCAGATGCCGAGCCTGTCAAGCACTTTCGTCAGCGTCCTTGCGTTTTCCTTATAGTATCGTATGTTCTCCATGATCTGGCGCTGGCCCTCGGGCGTAAACACCGCCGCTCCGCCCTTCTGTATGATATACGAAACGCCGTTCGTCTTAGTCGTGCGGTTTCTGATCCACATGGCGTTGAAGCTCATGCCGTTTCTGACGAGTTCTTTCGGAATAACTGTGTATCCGAGCCTCGTCCCTGTAAAGCCGGCCGTCTTCGAAAGCGAACATATCTCGACAGCGCACGTCCTGGCGCCGTCGATCTCGAAAATGCTGTGCGGGAGTCCGTCCTCCTCGATGAATGCCTCGTACGCAGCGTCGAACAGGATGACGGAACCGTTCATGTTCGCGAAATCCACCCACCGTTTCAGCTGCTCGCGTCCAAATACAGCCCCGGTAGGATTGTTCGGAGAACAGATATACAGAAGGTCCGCGGTCGCCTCCGCGCATGGTTCCGGCAGGAAGCCGTTCTCTCTGCCGGACGGCAGGTGTACGATCTTCCTTCCCGCCATGACATTCGCGTCCACATATGCCGGATACGCAGGTTCGATTACGAGCGCGCTGCTGGATCTGTCGAAAAGATCCAGAATATCTCCGAGCTCGTCGCTCGCTCCGCTGGATACGAAAACCTCCTCTGGGCTGATGTCCAATCCTCGCTTTGCGTAATGCCCGGCTATAGTCTCCCGCAGGAACGGAGCTCCGCATTCGGGCATGTATCCGTGGAAGCGTTCAGCCGACGACTGGTCGTCAACCGCTTCGTGGAGAGCACTTATCACGGAATCGCAGAGCGGGAGCGAAACGTCCCCTATCCCCATCCGCAGAAGATGAGTGCCGGGATGCTCGGCAAGGTAAGCGTTCACCTTCTGGGCAATATTGTAGAAAAGATACGAATCCTTGAGATCCGCATAGTGCATGTTTGGTCTTATCACAGCTCTGTCTCCCCTTCATAAACGGTCTCCGCGGGACCTTTCATGGTAACCGTCCAGTCTTCTGCTACGGTGATCTTGAGCGGTCCGCCGTCCAGAACGACGGTAACCGGGTCGTCATGCCTGCAGAAGCCTTTTTTTACTGCCGCGGCCGCAGATGCGCACGCACCGGTGCCGCAGGCCATGGTAACGCCGCTGCCCCGCTCCCAGACGCGCATCCGGAGAGTCTGATCTGACAGTACCTGTACGAACTCTACGTTCACGCCGCCCGGGAAGGCGGCGTTTTTTTCTATGACCGGGCCGAGTTCAGTCAGAGGGGCGCTGTCTATGTCGTCGACGAAGATCACCGCGTGAGGGTTTCCGACGGAAACAGGTGTGCATACCACGGTCTCTCCGCAGATCTCCACCGTCATATCCTCGCCCGCTTTCGCGCAGCCCATGCCGACGGTAACGGTCCTGACCTTGCCGCATCTGACATCGAGTCCGAGCGTCTTGATACCGGAAAGGGTCTCTACCGTCAGGTCAGTCTTGTCTGTATAGCCTTTGTCGTATACGTACTTTCCGACGCAGCGTATGCCGTTCCCGCACATTTTCGCCTCGCTGCCGTCGGAGTTGAAGATGCGCATCCTGAAATCCGCAGAGTCCGACGGTGAGATATAGATCATACCGTCGGAACCGGCGCCGAAATGGCGGTCTGACAGCTTTAATGCGAGATCGGCGATGTTCTCGGGAACATCCCCGTACACATAAAGGTAATCGTTCCCCAGTCCGTGCATTTTCGTGAACTGCATATCTGTGCCCTCCTTATTTCGCGTCTATCGTCGAGACTCCGAGGGTTACCTCCTCAAGAACGTCGAGCAGCATCCTTACGGTATCCAGCGACGTGAGCATCGTCGTATTGTTCTGTGCAGCCGCCCGCCGTATCGCCACTCCGTCGCCGTAGTGGACACCGGAGAGGATCGCTCTGGTATTGATGACGTAGCTTACGTATCCCGCGCGGATGGAATCGAGCACCTCGTTGCTTCCCTCGCTGGGCTTTCCCCTTATCCTGGTGCGTATGCCGTGCTCCTTAAGGACCTCGCCCGTAAGAGTCGTCGCCTCGATATTGAAACCCATGTTATAGAACCTGCGGATAAGAGGAACTGTCTCCTCCTTGTCTTCGTCCGCTACGCTCACGAGGACGGTTCCGTAGTTTTTCAGCGTGAGCCCCGCAGCGATCATGGCCTTGAAAGCAGCCCTGTGGAGCTTCTCGTCATAGCCTATTGCTTCGCCAGTCGATTTCATCTCCGGCGAAAGATAGGCGTCCATGCCTCCGAGCTTGGAGAAGGAGAATGCTGGTACTTTTACGTAATATCTGCTTTTCTCCGGAGGATATCTGTCAGTTATCCCCTGTTCCTTCAGCGATACGCCCAGCATCGCCAGCGTACCGATATCCGCGAGGCTGTATCCCGTTGCCTTCGACAGGAACGGCACAGTCCTGGACGAGCGCGGATTTACCTCTATTATGTAAACCCGTTCTTCCGGATCAACTATGAACTGGATGTTGAAAAGACCTTTTATCCCAATGCCGAGTCCAAGTTTTTCAGCATAGTCGAGGATCGTCTCTTTCACGCCTTCGGAGAGACTTACAGACGGATAGACGCTCACCGAGTCTCCCGAATGGACTCCCGTCCTCTCCACGAGCTCCATTATACCGGGCACGAAGACGTCTTTCCCGTCGCAGACCGCGTCGATCTCGACTTCCTTGCCCCTTATGTACTTGTCCACAAGCACAGGCTTGTCCTCATCGACGGCGACTGCGTTTTTCAGGTATTCCCACATCGATTCCTCTTTGGCTACTATCTGCATCGCCCGTCCGCCGAGCACGAAGCTGGGTCTTACGAGCACAGGGTACCCGATCTCGCGGGCCGCCTCTACGCCCGCCTCCATGCTGGTGACCGCACGGCCTTCCGGCTGCGGGATCCCCAGTTCCAGAAGCAGTCTCTCGAAAAAGTCTCTGTTCTCAGCGCGGTCGATGGCTTCGCAGTCCGTACCTATAAGGGGCACGCCCCTCCTGCTCAGAGGCTCGGCGAGGTTGATGGCTGTCTGTCCGCCCAGCGTTGCTATTACGCCCTCCGGCTTTTCGAGAAGGATGATATTCATGACATCCTCGGCGCAGAGCGGCTCGAAATACAGTTTGTCCGAACACGTGTAGTCCGTAGACACAGTCTCGGGGTTGTTGTTGATGATGATCGCCTCGTACCCCGCCTTCTGGATCGTCTGGACGGCATGCACGGTAGAGAAGTCGAATTCGACGCCCTGCCCTATCCTTATGGGTCCGGAACCTAGGACCACGATCTTCTTCTTATCCGATACGATAGATTCGTTTTCATCCTCGTATGTCGAATAGAAGTACGGAATGTAACTTGCGAACTCCGAGGCGCAGGTATCTATCATCTTATAGACGGGCACTATGCCGTTTTTCGTCCTCAGTTCGAAGACATCCTCTTCGCTCCTGCCCCATGCCGCCGCTATCCATCTGTCGGAGAATCCCAGTCTTTTCGCGGCATACAGGACCTGAAGATCGTACGGATGCTCATCGATTTCATGCTCCGTCTCCACGATATTGAGCATCTTGCGAATGAAGAACCTGTCGATCCTGGTCGCGTCCGCGATCTCATCCACGCTTACGCCCCTTCTCAGCAGCTCGGCAATGGCGTAGATCCGGTCGTCTGTGCCGATATACTCAACAAGGCGTTCCGTATCCATAGCGTCGAATTTTGGCAGCCGGAGGTGATACGCTCCCGTCTCAAGTGACCTTATGCCTTTGAGCAGGCTCTCTTCGAAGGTCCTTCCCACGCTCATGACCTCTCCGGTAGCCTTCATCTGTGTGGACAGGGAGTTGTTCGCATCAGCGAATTTATCGAACGGGAACCGCGGCAGCTTCGTGACCACATAGTCCAGCGACGGCTCGAATGACGCCGGGGTGTTGGCTATCCGGATCTCGTCCAGCGTCATGCCGACCCCGATCTTCGCGGAGACACGCGCGATAGGATAACCGCTGGCCTTCGAGGCCAGGGCGGACGAACGCGAGACTCTCGGGTTCACTTCGATAAGGTAGTACTGGAACGAATCGGGATCCAGCGCGAACTGGACGTTGCACCCGCCTTCTATCTTCAGCCTGCGGATTATACGCAGGGCGCTGTCGCGGAGCATATGGTACTCCTTATTTGTCAGCGTCTGCGACGGACAGACGACTATGGAGTCTCCGGTATGTATCCCGACCGGGTCCAGATTCTCCATGTTGCAGATGGTTATAGCGGTGTCGTTGCTGTCGCGCATCACTTCGTATTCGATCTCTTTAAAACCCTTGACGCTCTTCTCAATGAGTACCTGGGTCACAGGAGATATCTCAAGCGCGTTCTTCATCAGAGGCACAAAGCTTTCAGGATCCGAGGCGAAACCTCCGCCGGTCCCTCCCAGCGTGAAAGCGGGCCGCAGGACTACCGGGTAACCGATCCTGTTCGCTGCGGCGATGCCCTCCTCCAGTGTACATGCAGTCTCGGAAGGCAGCACCGGTTCCCCCAGTTCTTCACAGAGGCGCTTGAACTTCTCGCGGTCCTCAGCCATCTCGATCGAATCGCCGTCGGTGCCGAGAAGTTCGACTCTGCATTCCTGGAGAACGCCTTTTTTCTGCAGCTGCATGGCTAGATTGAGCCCGGTCTGGCCTCCGATGCCCGGAAGTATGGCGTCCGGACGCTCGAGCCTCACGATCTTGGCGATGAACTCCAGCGTCAGCGGCTCCATATAAACTTTGTCCGCTATGGACGTGTCAGTCATTATCGTGGCCGGATTGGAGTTGCACAGCACGACCTCGTATCCTTCCTCTTTCAGTGCGAGACACGCCTGCGTGCCGGCGTAATCGAATTCAGCCGCCTGGCCTATGACTATCGGGCCGGATCCTATGACTAGTATCTTTTTAAGATCAGTTCTTTTAGGCATGTTCCCCGGCCTCCTCCATCATACGGACAAAGCGGTCGAAAAGATGGGCGCTGTCCTGGGGCCCCGGCGAGCTCTCCGGATGGTACTGGACGCTGAACACCCGGTCTCTCACGCATCTGAGTCCTTCCACGGTTCCGTCCAGAAGGTTCAGGTGCGTCACTTCGAGGGGCGTTCCGCTGAGGCTGTCAGCGTCCACCGCATATGAATGGTTCTGGGAAGTTATCTCGATCTTCCCCGTCTCCAGGTCCTTGACCGGATGGTTGCCTCCCCTGTGACCGAATTTCAGCTTGTAAGTCTTCGCCCCGTAGGCGAGCGCTATTATCTGATGTCCGAGACAGATACCGAACATAGGGCATGTGCCTGCGAGAGATCGTACGGTACGGACCGTCTCCATGACATCCGTCGGGTCGCCAGGGCCGTTGGAAATGAACACGCCGTCAGGGTCGAGCGAACGTATCTCCTCGGCCGTGGTATTCCAGGGGACGACCGTCACACCGCAGTTTCTGCTCATAAGGGATCTTACTATATTATCCTTCATGCCGCAGTCTATTGCCACCACGTGATGCTTTGCGCCGGCACGGGATCTGCCGCGTATCCTGTCGCAGCTGACTCTCGAGACTGCGTCCCTTGGCACCTTGTGGTTTCTGAGTATCTCCAGTCCCTCGTCGAGCGGCGTGGATACAGAAGTTATGAGCGCCATGCGGCTCCCGTGATCTCGAATCGAGCGGTTCAGCTTTCTGGTATCAACTCCCGAAACGCCCGCTATGCCGTATCTTTCCATAACGCTTCCCAGCGTCTCGGTCGATCTCCAGTTCGATGGCTCGTCATTGTATTCCCGCACGATGAGAGCACCGATAGACGGGTGTTCCGTCTCGTAGTCGTCGTCAGCCATTCCGTAGTTGCCGATGAGCGGATAAGTCATCACCACGGCCTGATCCGTATATGACGGATCGGACAGGATCTCCTGATAGCCGACCATAGAGGTGTTGAACACGATCTCCAGCACCTTGTCCGCAACGGCTCCGAAGGAGCATCCGGTGTACTCCTGTCCGTCCTCAAGTATTATTTTCCTGTCCGGGGTCTTTATCATTTCATTTCCTCATTTCTGAGATTCCGCCAGACGCTGTTCAAAACGATCCTTCCTTGTGTCGGAGGGTATCCTGGTCGGGTAATTTCCTTCAAAGCATGCGCTGCAGTATTCGCAGTCCGGAGCGAGATCGCTCAGCCTTCCGACTGGCAGGAACCCGAGGGAATCCGCTCCGATCATAGCCGCTATCTCTTCCACCGTGTGGTGGCATGCGATCAGATTGTCGCTTGAGTCTATGTCCGTGCCGTAATAGCACGGGAACAGAAACGGAGGC
>CAMZHU010000036.1 GCA_947306975.1 uncultured Clostridia bacterium
AGGTTGACAATGAAATCTTTCATATTTCACTGTCTCCCTTATGGGGAGCATAGCACCTCGGTCTGTCCGGCTTTTCCTCCATATAAAGCTGTTCAGAATCTTTCCCTGACACTGCCCGGGCTGTCCACGGAATAGCCGCCCATGTTCAGGATACGCTCTCTGAACGCGCCGCTGCCCAGGACTTCCAGCATGCTCTGTACCATCGGGAGCTCCCATGAGCTGTCGGGTATGAGGAGATCGTACTGCTCCTCGCACACGGGAATGAAGTCCAGTCCGCACATCCCGGCGTCGAACCATGTCCCGAGTGCGGCGTCCGCCTCTCCCGAGGCGATCAGCGCAGCTGCGGACATTCGGGTGAACTCCTCCCTCTCATAGCCTCTGAGTCTGGAGGTATCTATCCCGTATCTGCCGCAGAGCCAGTGACACAGGATATGCGTACCGGAACCTTTCTGCCGGTTCACGTACCGTATGCCGCCCGCCGCCAGATCCGCGAACGACGCGATCCCCAGAGGATTGCCCTTCTTTACCAGAAGCCCCTGCAGACGTCCGACGCATTCGACGAGCCTGACTCCGCCTTTAGGGAAATTCTTCTTAACGAAAAACGTGTTGTATCCGCCGGTCTCCTCGTCCAGCAGGTGGATCGGAGCGACGTGCGCCTCTCTCCGGCGGATGGCCATGATGCCTCCCATGCTGCCGACGTTCGACGAACTTAGAGCATAGCCGCATCCGGACCGCTTCATAAGATCCGCCAGTTCATCCATTACCCTGTCGTGGCTGCCGGTCGCGACGAGCATGCGCTCCAGTTCCTGCCTCGGCGTGAGGAGCCTCACCGGGACCTGCGTGCCGGTCCGGTATCCACCGCAGCCCTCGGGGACCTCCACGATGCCGTCCGCCTTCATGAACGAGCTGACTATGCCGCTCCCGCGGCTTAAAGGCGACGCGACGAGGCTTCCGTTAACGCAGCCCGCGCGCATGCGGACGAATTCGCGGCAGTTCTCGTCGGATATGATGGACTTTGAAAGCGTTGCCTCCTGCGTCTCGAAGGCGTGAGACATGTTCCCGCCGAGGGTCTCGATGATCCCCTTCAGTATCTGCTCCACCACGACTATCGCGGAAACGGGGTATTCCGGTATACAAATCACGGGCTTCGCACCGCTGTATCCAAGGACCGCGGGTTTTCCGGGCTTTATAGCTATCCCCCGGCAGAATACCGTTCCGAACTTCGCAACGGTCTCACAGCCGCCCGTTCCGCCGTCGGCGGAAGTAAATCCGGTCATCACGACGGCGTCGCAGCGCGACAGTGCTTCCCCGACCGTCTTCTCCGCCGCGTCCGTACCGTCTCCCGCGCATCTGAAGAGTTCCGGCACGGCGCTCCACTCGTTCAGCATCGCAGACAGAATGGCATAATTGCAGTCTGCCGCGCTGTCCGCTGAGGCGGGCGCGACGACTCCGATCACCGGCCTCCGGCATACGAGGATACGGCCGACGCCGCTGGCCAGCATGGCCCCCACGGCGGCGGGGCGTATGTACGTAAACGAGGGAAGCAGCATCTCACCTTCGCATACGTCCTCGCCGATCTGGCGCACATGCTGCCAGGGAACGGCGGGACGGCACAGCTCTATCCCGTCGGGAGCCTCTATAACGTCCTCTTCCATGACGACGCAGTCGCAGCCGTCGGGGAGCCGGTCGCCGGTGCTGACCGGGCAGTAGCGCTCCCTGGAGAGGAAAACAGGAGTGGCCTCGCTCGCCCTGCTCACGTCCCCGGACGCGAGCGCGACTCCGTCCATGGCGCACGAGTGGCTGTCCGGAACGCTGGACCGCGCATATACCGCTTCATAGGTCACCCGGCCGCAGGACAGCGGGACTTCGATCTCCTCGGGAGAGGGCTTCATCCCGTTCGCTCTGAGCAGCGCTGTATATTCACTTCTGACCTCTTCGAGGGGCCTTATATCCAGCTTTGACGCCGCCATTTTTACTCCTTTGTGGCCGAAACCCGGCGCAGTTTTGCCCGGAAACACGCATAGTTCTTATCTTTTGTGTTTTTACACAAAAACTTCTGTTAAATTTTATCTTTTCTGCCGTGGGATGTCAATCCAAAATATATTATAATATTATGGCAAAAGGATAAGGTATTATGGTTTACTGCAACCGCGGTCCGTATAGTCCCGTTCCTTTCGGCAAGGTTTCACATGTATCCTCCGGGATATATCTGAAATACAAAAAGAAGTAAAAAGTAAAAACTTTAGGAGGTAAATTTCATGGAAAGCATTTATTGCGCACCAAACCCCATCCTCTTCGGCATCGGCTCCTCCAAGGAGACCGGTAAAAAGCTGAAGGAATTCGGCTGCAAAAAGGTCATCCTCGTCTATGATATGGGCATCAAGAAGGTCGGTGTCGTAGACAAGATCGATGAGATCATCAAAGCCGAAGGCATCGAGACCGTCTATTATGACAACGTCCAGGCCGATCCCCCGATCTGGTCCGTTGAAGAGGCCGGTGCTCTGGCCGTTAAAGAGAAGTGCGACGGCGTCGTCGGCATCGGCGGCGGCAGCTCCCTCGACACCGCGAAGGGCACGAAGCTCCTCATCACCAACCCGCCTCCGCTCCGTCAGTATTTCGGCCGCGTCGGCGTCGTTACGAAGCCGAGCGTACCCCTGACAGGCCTCCCCCCCCCCGCCGGCACCGGCAGTGAGTGCACCCCCGGCCGCGTCATCACCGACACCGAGAAGAACATCAAGACCAACATCGCCGGCACCGGCTGCACCGTCAACCTCGGTATAGTCGACCCCGAGCTGACCGTCGGTCTCCCGAGATTCATCACCGCCTACACCGGCTTCGATGCTCTGGGACACTGCGCTGAGGCCTACACCTCCAGACTGGCCAACAGCATCTGCTCCTGCATCGCCCGCGAAGGCATCCAGCTCATCGGCAAGTACCTCGTCCGTGCCTGCAACGACGGCACCGACATGGAAGCCCGCGCCGGCATGTCCCTGGCGGCTTCCCTCGGCGGCATGGCCATGTCCGGCCCGTACTGCCACCTGCCGCATGACATCGGCCGTTCCCTCGGCACGAAGTTCCATGTTCCTCACGGCAACGGCTGCTGCGCCACCCTGCCGCAGGTCCTCCAGATGATCGCCGGCGTCAAGACCGAAGAGGTCAAGTTCATCGCAGGCGCTCTCGGAAATCCCGTTCCCGACGGAGCTTCCGTCGAAGAGATCGGCAAGTATGCTTACGACGCCGCTCTCAAGCTCATGAAGGACACCGGCGTTCCCAGCCTCCAGGATCTCAAGCTGAACCTTGACGATCTGCTCCGCGAGGTCCCGGCTGAAGTCGTCATGCAGATGGACATCTTCAAGAAGCTCGGCTTCGGTGTCTGCACCTGCCCGCTCGACATCACCGAGAAGGATGTCGCGGACGTCCTTACCAGAGCTTACTACGAGAACCACTTCCCGAAGGAAGCATAAGGATAGTTCAACGCCTATTTGCGGGCCGGACACAACCTGTCCGGCCCGCATTGACTAAATGAAAGGGGGTCTCCAACATATGGCAGCTACCATCAAATATCCCGTCTCTCCCGAGGCTGTAAAGGAGATAAAGGCGGTAAATGTCCTCACCCCCCGTCTTCAGAAGCTGAAAAGCGACTGGGAAAACGCTGAACCTCAAGTCTACGTCGACGACACGCTCCTCTTCACGGAGTCCTGGAAAGAGACCGAAGGTCTCCCGATAGACATCCGCTGGGCAAAAGCTTTCGAGAAACGTCTTCTAGAGTGTCCCATCGTTCTCCGCGACGGGGAACTGCTCGCAGGTTCTCTGACGAAATTCATACGCGGCAACGGCACGCTGTGCGCCATGAAGCCGAAAGAGATCCTGAAAATGTGCCAGTCCGGCAAATTTGACCGCAAGACCAGCGACACCGCATCCAACGCGATCGATCCCGAAGATCTCCGCCGCCTCACCGAGGACGCGGAGTACTGGATCGAACACATGCCTCCCGAGACCGTCAACAGAGCCGTGGAGCTCGAGATGGGCCCCGGCGTGTTCGACCTTCTCTTCGACCGCGGCATGGTCTTCGAAGGCCGCGGCGTCCGATACACCATGGACCGCGGACTTTTCCAGAACTACAGCGCCTACGGCGGCGGCGTGGCACAGGTCAGTGACAAGTGCATCGCCCACGGCCTCAACTACGTCATCGACCTCTGCAAGAAAGAGCGTGCCCGCATGCTCGCTGAGGGCGACAACGAGAACAGCCACGGCTCAGCCCAGTTCATGCGCAAGTTCTGGCTCCTCAAGTCATGCATCATCTCATGCGAGGCGTTCATCGCCTATGCGAAGAGATACGCCGATCTCGCCCGCGAGCAGGCCGCGGTCTGCAGCGACGAGACCCGCAAGGCCGAGCTGCTCCGCATCGCGGAAGCCTGCGAGCGCTGCCCGGCAGAACCGCCCCGCAACTTCTTCGAGGCCATCCAGTGCGTCAGGCTCTATCACCTGGTCTGCTGGAAAGAGAGCTCCGACCGTCCCGAGGTCCCCGTGGGCCGTCTGGACCAGATCCTCTATCCGTACTACAAGGCGGACAAGGAGGCCGGTAAGATCACCGCTCAGGAGGCCGCAGAACTCCTCGGCGCCCTCTGGCTCAAGATCCGCGAGTGCGAGAACCTCGTGACCATCCCCCGCGAGCAGCGCGCAGCTCCCGGCTCACTGCTCCCGAACATAACGATATGTGGCGTGAACGAGAAGAACGAGGAGCTCACGAACGAGATCTCCTGGCTCATCCTCGAGGCGATGGCTCAGATAAAGCTGTCCGAGCCCGCCATCTACATCCGCTATACCCCGGAGATGGATCCCGAATTCGTGCGCCACGCGATAAACTGCAACATCGAGTTCGGCGGCGGCAACCCCGCCTTCCTGAACGACAGGCTGGGCACCCAGCGCTACCTCGACCGTGACGTTCCCCTTGTGGACGCCTGCGACTGGTGCGCGTCCGGCTGCCTCGGATATCACCTGGCGTGCATGGAACATCTGGGCGGAGGACACAACCTCAACCAGCTCAAGATCCTCGAGCTCGCCCTCAACGACGGTTTCGATCCCAGAACGAAGAAACAGCTGGGCCCGCACACGGGCGACGTCAGGACCTTCACTTCCGTGCAGCAGATCCTCGACGCATATTACACCCAGCTCCGTTACTTCGTCCCGCTCCTCATGGAGTTCAAGACCATATCCCTTGCCACCGAGATCGTGGACGGCCCGATGAGCGGTCTGCGCTGCGCCATGCAGTACGACACCTGCATCAAGGCCGGCCTCACTCCCAAGGAAGGCGGCGCCAAGTATCCCGAAGGCCGCACCTCCTGGTTCGGCAGCCGCGGCATGGTCGACCTGGCGGATACCGTCGCAGCCATCAAGAAGGTCGTTTTCGACGACAAGAAGTGCACGATGGCCGAACTCATGGACGCCTGCGCGAAGAACTGGGAAGGCTATGAAGAGCTCCACGACACATGCTACGCCGCTCCCAAATACGGCAACGACGATCCCTATGTCGACGAGATCTACGACCAGCTCTCCACCACGGTGCCCGAGATAATGACCAGCATCATCGACCCGATCACCGGCAAGAAGCCTCTCCTGTTCATCGGAGCCGCCGCCGGCCACGTCAGCATCGGCCGCTCCATCGGCGCGATGCCCAGCGGCAGATACGCAGGGGAACCGATCTGCGACGCGGCATGCTCCGCCATGCCCGGCGTCGACGTGAACGGTCCCACCGCCCTTATAAACTCCGCGACCAACGGCGACTATTCGAGGCAGTTCTGCGGCTACGCGCTGAACATGAAGTTCTCGAAAGCCATCCTGAACACCCAGGAAAAGGTCGACAGGGTCTCCTGGCTCATAAAGGCCTTCATGGCCCGCAACGGCTGGCACGTACAGTTCAACATCCACAGCCGCGCCGAGCTCATCGACGCCCAGGCCCATCCGGAGAATCACAAGAACCTGCTCGTCCGCGTCGGCGGATACAGCGCGTACTTCGTCGATCTGCCGCCTGAGCTCCAGGCCGAGATAGTGAAACGCTCCATGCACGACGAACTGTGACCTGACGGCCGCATCAGCATGAAACGAAACAGGACAGGGCTCCGGCCCTGTCCTGTTTTTTGATCTCTTAAGACAGAAGAACGCCCGTCGCTTCGGACGGGCGTTCGCTGTTATGTTTATCTTTATTCGTCGTGGGCGTAGTTATCGAAGTAACCCTGGATGAGGACGATCGGCGTGCCCTTGTCGCCCGAGCCGGAGGTCAGGTCGCACAGCGAACCTATAAGATCCGTGAGCTGGCGGGGCGTGGTGCCTTCGGAGGCCATATTTCCCTTGAGGTCTGCGTCCTTTTTCTGTATGGACTCCTTGATCGCCGCCTTAAGCTCATCGCCGGAGAGGCCTGCGAAATCGTTGTCCGCGAGATACTTGAGTTTCAGTTCGTTGGGCGTTCCCGCGAGGCCCGCGGTATATGCCGGGGATACGACCGGATCGGCCAGCTCCCATATCTTACCGACGGGATCCTTGAAAGCGCCGTCGCCGTAGACCATTACTTCGATGGTCTTACCGGTCGCCTCGAACAGTTTTTTCTGTATGTCCTCAACGAGCCACTGGCTGTCGTTCGGGAAAAGCTTTATCGTCTCTTCGGTCGCTTTGTTGGAGCCGAGCAGACCGTACTTGCTGTTGAATCCGCTGCCGTCGACAGGCTCCGTGAGGATGTCGTCCATGCTCAGCACCTTCTCGGCGCCTGCCTTGAGCAGCCTGCGCTTCGTGCGGGCACGGGTGTGGATGTCGCAGGCGATGACGTTCTTCGTATAGTCGAGTATCGCCTCCGCGTGGTTCGCGAATATGACCTCGGCCTCGCAGCCGCATCCGCGGATGAGCTCGAGATAGTAGGATACGTAATCGATGCCGGTGAACGGATGCACCGGATACCCGAAGGCGGCCCTGTACTGCTCCTCGCTGAGCACGTCGCTCCAGGGGTTGACCTCCTTCTCGTCCAGCAGATCCTCGTCGAAGAGATGGTTGCCCACCTCGTCGGAGGGGTAGCTGAGCATGAGGTATATCTTTTTCATGCCCTTCGCGATGCCGCGCAGGCAAATGGCGAAGCGGTTGCGCGAGAGGATCGGGAATATGACGCCGACCGTGTCGCTTCCGATCTTGGCGGCGACGTCTTTCGATACCGCGTCGATGGATGCGTAGTTTCCCGCGGAGCGCGCGACTACGGATTCGGTCACCGCGACGACGTCCCTGTCGTTCAGGGGGAATCCCTCGCACTTTGAAGCGTTCAGGACGCTTTCCGCCACGATGGCGGCGAGATCGTCGCCTTCCCTGATGATCGGGGCGCGGATACCTCTGGATACTGTTCCTACTGTTCTCATTGTGACTCCTCCAGGAATGTCAGAGATTTATGAATACCGCCGCGGAGGCGGAAATCACATCAGATGAATCTGCAGATCTTCGCGACCACCGGCACCCAGAGGCTGATGATTATCACGAGCCAGATCTGGAGCGGGAGCGTGACCCTTATCATATCTGCGGGCGTGTAGTTTTCGGTCTCGTAGGTGAGACGGGTCACCGCGTCCTTCGGAAGGAGATAGCAGTTGCATGCGCAGAGACCCAGCGTCATGACCGCTACAGCGGGCGACAGCCCGCATGCGGCGGAGAACGCGCAGAGCAGAGGCGCCGCGATCACCATGATGACCGGGGCCGAAGGCAGGAGCGCCAGCAGGACGAACGTGAGAAGGGCGCATACCGCGACGGCCGGCACTGCGGCGAAGTGGGGATGTCCGAGCGTTCCGGCCAGGGCGTTCACTATCCCGGCGTCAGCCATGGCTCCGCTGAGCGACATGAGCGTTCCCGCGAGGAAGAAGGGGTTCCAGTCCATATCCCGCAGGAAGCTCTTCATGTCCAGGATGCGGATCCCGGGGAGGAAGAACACGCATGCTCCAAGCAGCGATACCATCACGATGTCCAGAGCGGGGATCCAGGAGGAAGCGATCCAGAGGATCACCATAGCTCCCGTTATCACGAGGACCTTCTTTTCCTGCGCGCTGACTTCGTCCGGCACGGCGAGGGAGTTCAGGAACGAACGCATAGTTCCAGCGTCGACCTCACGCGGAGCGAAGATCTTGAGGATGAGTATCCATGCCACGGGCAGCGCGAATATCGCGAGCGGGATCCCGGCGCACAGCCACTGTACGAAAGATATGCTGTTGCCGGTCAGCTTTTCGAGCATCGTAATGGCATATACGTTGAGAGAGCTCCCGACCGGGGTTATCATGCCGCCGATCATAGTGGCTACGGGGATGCCCACCATGAAAGCGCGTCCGGCGCGCTGGCGCTGGCCGTCTTCGTGATAGAGGTCGAGGAAGCTTAGCGCTATGGCCATGAAGATGGCGCAGGTGGCCATGTTGGAAGTTATCGAGGAGAGGATCGCGGCGCCGAGCATCATCGTGAGGAGCATGCTCTTTATGCTCTTGCCGAACGACTTGAGCAGCATTACGAGTATGCGGCGCGAAAGCGGTATCTTTGCATAAGCCTGCGCGAAGGCCGCGGAGGCTATGACGAACAGCGGCACCCGCGTGGCAAAGCCGGAGAGCGCCCCGGAAAAGCCTTTGGTTATCCCGAGCAGCGGCATCAGGACTATGCACAGTACGCACGCCGTTACGGGATGTATCGCTTTGGTGAGAACTATGACCAGAAGGGCGACTGCCATTGCGATCGCGGTCACGCCCGCCCTCGCTCCCAATTCCGCGGCGGGGATAAGGAACGACGCGGCTATGATAACGACTGCGGCGGCAATGCCTATCAGCTTGTTTCTTTTCACGTTCAGGCCTCACTTTCGTATGAAGCATAGGCGGCGGAGACCCTTTTATACCGGCGTCCGGCCGCAAATTAGTATATATTTTATTGACAATGTTGTCAATAAAACCGGCGTGCTCAGAACCCCAGCAGCCTGCCCGCCTGATACACCAGAGCGGACACGATATACGCGACGATTATCTGCCATGCTACGGACATCCCTGTCCACTTGAGGCTGTTCATCTCCTTGCGGATCGCCGTTACGGCGGCGACGCACGGGACGTACAGAAGCACGAACACGAGGAACGAGAGGGCCGACAGCGGGGTAAAGCCCGTCATCGCGGAAGCTACCGCGGCGCCCGCGGCTGTGATGGAAAAGCCGTAGAACATGCTGAGAGAGGAGACAACCGCCTCCTTCGCGACGAAACCTGTCAGGAGCGCGACCGCCGCCTGCCATACCGGGAAGCCCTGCGGCTTGAACACGGGAGCGATAAAGTTGCCTATGGCGGCTAGTATGCTCTCCGACGCATCCTCAGTCATATGCAGGCGTATATCGAAGCTCTGGAGGAACCACAGCACGATGCTCATCAGAAGCAGGACCGTTCCGGCCTTCACGAGGAAGCCCTTCACTTTCTCCCAGACGTGGAGGATCGTGTTGTGCAACGAAGGCATCCGGTACGGCGGAAGCTCCAGAACGAAAGCCGCGTCTTCGCCCTTGAACAGGGTTTTTTTGAATATCAGTCCGGATACGACCGCCATCAGAAGGCCGAGGACGTACAGACAGAAGACGACGAGCCCCGACCACGCTCCGAAGAACGCCGACGTTATAAGTCCGTAGACCGGCAGCTTTGCGGTGCAGCTCATGAACGGGATGAGCATTATCGTCATGCGTCTGTCCTTCTCGTTCTCCATCGTGCGGGCGCCCATGACGGCCGGCACGCTGCAGCCGAAGCCCATGAGCATCGGTATGAATGCCTTGCCCGAGAGGCCGAAGCGGCGCATCAGCCGGTCCATTATGAAGGCGGCCCTGGACATGTATCCGGAATCCTCCAGGAGCGACAGGAAGAGGAACAGGAGCGCGATCTGCGGAAGGAAGGTCAGGACGCCGCCGACGCCCGAGACGATGCCGTCGCATATGAGGCTCACGAGCCATCCCGCCACGGACAGGGACTCGAGGCCTCTCCTCAGCCACACAGCGACCACGCTGTCGATGAGATAGGCGACTCCGTCCGACAGCCAGGAACCCACCGGACCGAACGTTATGGCGAAAACGATCAGCATCGTGAGCAGGAACACGGGAACGGCGAACACCTTATGGGTCACGATCCTGTCGATCCTGTCGCTGACCGTCGCCGCGTCCGGCGCGCGTCCTTTCTTGACGGACATCTTGACTATGTTCTCTATATACGCGTAGCGGCTGTCCGCTATGAGCGTCTCGCGGTCGCCGAGATCGCTGGAGCTCTCGTACTCCCTTGCGATCTCCTCGACACGGCTTTTGGTCTCTTCATCGAGATCCAGCGCCTTTTCGACTATGTAGTCTCCTTCGAGGAGCTTTATCGACGCCCAGTGGGCAGGGAGCCTGACAGCGTATGCGCGGTCATGGATGAGCGCTCCCACGCGGTGATGTATCTCATGGGTATACTCGTCGTACAGGTCGTCGGGCTCGAGATTGAAGCCCACGTGCATCTGCATGTGCGCGACCTGCAGAAGTTCGTCCAGATTCTCCCCCGTTTTAGCTGAGATCGGCACTACCGGGACGCCCAGTTCCTTGGACATCCTGGCGACGTCTATCTCGTCGCCCGCCTTTCTCGCCTCGTCCATGAAGTTCAGCGCGACGACCATAGGGCGCTCCAGCTCCAGGAGCTGTATCGTCAGATACATGTTGCGCTCTATGTTGGTGGCGTCGACGATGTCGATGATCGCGTCGGGCGGCTGCTCTCCCTCACCCGCGCCGATGATGTAATCGCGCGTGACAATCTCCTCCATTGAGTACGGGGAGAGCGAATATATGCCGGGCAGGTCGACGATGGTGACTTCGCGGTCGCCTATCTTCGCCGTGCCCTCCTTCTTCTCGACGGTCACTCCCGGCCAGTTCCCCACGTACTGGTTCGAGCCGGTGAGAGCGTTGAACAGCGTGGTCTTGCCGCAGTTGGGGTTGCCCGCGAGGGCGATGTACATCCTTCTGGCGTCGTGCGCCTCATGGTCGTAGCGCGCCGGATGCTCCTCGTATTCGTGGGCGTGTTCGAGGTTCATCTGCATGAGCGTCTCGCGGGAGAGCGTATGTGCGGGGAGCTTTTTCCTTTTCCGCTCCGCGGCCGCGCTGGTCATTTCTATCTGCCGCGCGTCCTCCTTGCGTATGGAGAGCTCGTAACCGCGCAGGCATACCTCTATCGGATCGCCGAACGGCGCTATCTTTTTTACCAGTATCTCCGTGCCGGGCGTGAGTCCCATGTCCACGAGCCTGCGCTTCACGGACGCGGACTTGTTGCCCACGGAGCTTATCGTCCCCCGCTGCCCCGGGTAGAGATCCTCCAGGGTGCGGGTCTTCTCAGTTGCCGCCATATGCGAACTGTCCTCTCTTTTCAAAGCTTCCGCGCCCCTTTGCGGGGCGCGGATGAGCGTTAAGCATCTTTTCTTCAGACGTTGAACCGGAACAGCGTGACGTCGCCGTCCTTCATCACGTAATCCTTGCCCTCCGAACGCACGAGGCCCTTTTCCTTGGCCGCCGTCATGCTGCCGCAGGCCTTGAGGTCGTCGAAGGCG
>CAMZHU010000037.1 GCA_947306975.1 uncultured Clostridia bacterium
CGCAGGGCAGGAAGCGTATTCCTGCAGTGCTCGTGAGCTTCGGCAGCTCAAAGCCGTTCAACGGGTTTATCCCCGCTCCCGGCCGGCAGGACGGGAGCGGGGAGACCGGTTATGCTTATTTGTGGTTGGCTTCCCAGTATTCCGGATCCAGGGTGCGGTAGTAGCTGCCGCAGAGATCCAGCGGGTTGAAGGCCTTCTTTACCAGATACTGATAGATCTGGAGGCCGGGCTGAGGCGAGTTGACGAACATTGCGTTCTGCTCGTCCTGGGTGTAGTAGTAACCGGTGTCAGGATGACGCGCGGTCATGTTCCAGTTGCCCATATCTGCGCCGAAACCGTACTTGTCGCAGAGCTTCTGGCTGTAGTTCTGGATGAAGTCGCAGCAGCCCTTGACGGACTCTCTGTCGTGTCTGTCGAACCACTGGAAGAACTCGTAGCCGGTGATACCGCCGCCGCCGAGGGTGGACAGAGCGCCCATCTCGGAGTCGCCGCCGGTAGCAGCAAGACCATTGTGGGTCTTGTCGAACTCTTCACGCAGCTCGTGATACTCTTCCATGACCTTGGAGGTGACGAATACGTTGTTGGACAGACCGCCGGAACCCTCGTAAGAGGAGCAGAGAGTGTAGTTGAGGTTCTTGTGGCCGAGACGGAGGAGATAGAGAAGTACCCAGTCGTGGACTTCAGGCTGGAGCATGAACTCGTTCTTCCAGCCGCCGACACGGCGGAGGATCTCGTCGATGGCTTTCTCTTTCCACTCCAGGTCGCGCTTGGTCATACCGACGATGACGACCTGAAGGTCTATGCGGCATTTCTCGGTCTGTTCCTTGATGAACGGGTCGGCCATGTATTTGGGCAGGTCAGCAAGCTGTCCGCCGGGCTCGATCAGGAGCTTGATCATGGCGAGCTTGATGTAGCGGCCCCACATGTTGTACTGTCTGTGGCCGAGGTAGGCGATATCCTGGTTCTGGGAGAGGAAGTTGATGGTGTTTGCATAGCCGTCCCAGTCAGGGAAGTTGAGAGTATAGGTCTTGAGGTTCCACGTGGGAACGAGTTTGTAAGCGGGAACGGTGCCGTAGGTCGGCAGGCAGGTCGGGCCGGGCCACGGATGCAGACGGACTGCAAGTCTCGTGCAGACGCCGAAGGAGCCTGCAGTACCCTGAGCGCCGCGGAGGATAGCTCTGACGGAGGGGCCGGGGCCTTCGCCGCAGAACCAGTCGCCGCCGGATCCGAGAGTACCGGTGCGGAGGAGGTCGCCGTTAGGCAGGACCCACTCGACAGCGAGGAAGTTTTCGGAGGCAACGCCCATGAAGCAGGAGGACGGACCGAAAGCGACCCAGCTGGAGGCGCCTGCGAGGGTGGAGCTGGAGCAGCCGACACCGGCCATGTTGACGTTGAAGCCTCTCTTCATGGCTTCGACCTGGACGACAGCGCCGATGCAGTAGGGCTCTACGATGACGTACTGGTCTCTCTCGTGGAACTCCATCTTCTTCATGCGCTTCATATCGATCTGCAGGGAGTCATCATCGCCGATGAAGCCCATGACGGACCAGAAGGTCGAGCAGGCTTTGAAGTGGATGTCATACTTATTGCAGATCTTTACGATTGCCTGGACCTCCTCGGTGCTGCCGGGGAGGATGACGGCGCCGGGAAGAGGCGTTTCACCGTCGTAGGGGCCAGAGTGTGCGGAGGACTCAGCCATGATGGAGCGGTAGCATTCGCGCTCAGCGATGTCCTGGCTGATCCATCTCTTGCCGACTATGAGTTCAAGTTCTTTATAGGCTTCCTGATTAATTGCCATCTTTCACGCCTCCTTTTAAAGTGCGCGCGCAACGAGATCGATGATATCGATGACTTCGATACCCTTACCGTTCTCGTCAACAGCGTTCTTGAAGTTGGCCTCGCACCACGGGCAGGCGGTCACGAGAGCGTCTGCACCGGTGCTGTTCGCTTCGGTGATACGCTCACTGGCAGTAGCGGCGGAGAGTTCGGGGAAGTTGAGCTGTGCATTGGCGCCGGCGCCGCAGCACAGAGCATACTCACGGATTCTCTCCATCTCGACGAGCTGTACGCCCGGGATGGCCTTGATGACATCACGCGGAGCCTCGTAGATACCATTTGCACCGTTGTAGCGGGGACGCGGGGGATCCCAGGTGTGGACCTGGTGCATGATCTTCTTCTCTTTGCCGTTCCATGCGACATAGGGCTCGCCCTGACGGCCGAGGTGGCAGGGATCATGGTAGGTGACGGTCAGGTTCACGTTCTTGGTGAACTTGATCTTTCCGGCCTTGATGAGCTCGTCAAGATACTCGACAAGGTGGAGGACTTTGACCTTCATGCCGCGGGCGGCATAAAGTCTCTTGAGAGCGTGATAGCAGTCAGCGCAGGGAGTAACGATGGTCTTTACGCCCTTGGCCTTGAAAGCCTTGATGTTGGCGTCAGCTCTCTCGTTGAATTCATCATAGAAGCCCTGCTGATAAGCTCTGCCCGCGCAGCACATATCGAGATCGCCCAGATAGCCGAGCTTTACGCCGGCGTCTATAAGGGTCTGAGCGGCTTTCTTGGCGTAGGCCTTGAGCTTGGGGTCATAACTGTATTTGCAGCCGGGATAGAAGTATGTGTCGGTCTTCGCGGCAAACTCGATGCCCTTTGCCCAATCCTGGCGCTTTGCCTTTTTGGCGTTGGGGATCATGGTCTGCTCGGTCTTAAGAGCCTCGATCATCTTCTTCTGTTTGGGGAGGATGAAGCCTCTCAGGATAGCTTCATTCTTGAGCTCGATGTTGTAAGCGAGAGGCTCGAGGTTGAAGCGGCAGATCTTGCAGGATACGTCGCAGGAACCGCAGGCCATGCAGCTCTGAACGGACTCGAGGAATTCGGGAGCCGTATTGAAATCATAGGGATACTGCTTTATAAGTTCGTCCTTGCCAATGGTGCCTTCCTGGGTGTCCAGATAAGTCTGGCCGGCCTGCCATTTGCCGCGGACTGAATACAGATGGAACTGATAGTACAGGTTGGTCGGGCAGTTCTCAGCGAAACGCTGTGACTTTATCTTGTCGTACGGAATCCATTTGCAGCTGTTGCAATAGGAGTCACGTTCCATCATTGCTCTGAAATCTTTTAATGCCATTGTTTTACTCCTCCTTTCTTATATCGAGATCTTGCCGGGGTTCATAATGCCGTTCGGATCGAAAATGCCCTTCAGTTTCATAAGGGACTTGGTGTTCATTGCATCCTTGTTGAGCTGGATGCGCGCCCACGGACCGTGCGGTCTCGCATAATACGCACCGGCAGCGGCAAGAGCCTCGCTGGCTTTGATAAAGAGATCCTTGACAAGCGCGGTTTCCTTCTTGTTCTCGGGATCATACGGGAGGGTGAACTCAACGTGATATGCAGTGCCCATGTGGATCGGCTGTACATAGACGCCGATGTCGGACACGGGATAGCCGGCGGCTGCTGCAAGAGCGTTCATCTTGTCGATGAACATCGCAGTGTCGTCGATCTTGCTGAGGAAGAAGATATCCTGGAATGCGCCCTTCTGGGTCTCTTTCCAGTACTTCTCGGCCGGGGAGACAGAGATGGCCTTCTTGTAGAAGTTGGTAGCGGAGATGCCGCCGACGGAACGGAGAAGAGTGAGGCCGTTCTTCTGGGCGATCTCGCCGATATCAGCGGCCTGCTGCTCGCAGCGCTCCTTGGGCAAGAGCTCTCTGCCGCCGACTCCGACGAACACGATCCATGCGGGGAGCGCGGTCTTGAGAGCGGCGATCTCAGCGGCGTCTTTGCCCATGAGGTTCGCGACCTCAGCCTTGTTCATGATGAACATCTCTTCGCTGAAGCGGACATGGTTGACATCCCACACGAAGTTGAGGAGGTCCTTCTCCTCGTTTGCCGCGAGGAAGAAGCAGTCATGCGCCTGATGCGCGAGCTCGCAGCGGATGGAAGCCCATGTTACGATGCCCATGGTTCCCTGAGACTGGGTCAGAAGACGGTAGAAGTCAAGCATCATCGGGCCGAGTGGGCTGACCTGCCATTTTTCTTCCGTGAACTGTTTCTCAAGGCTGCCTACCGGGCCGCCGTTCGCAGCGTCGCCGGTGTACATGCGTCTGCCGTCGCCCCAAGTGACTTCGACGCAACGGAAAGGCTCAGTGTAGCTCCAACCGTGCATCGCGTTGAGACGCGGTTCGCAATCCATGACGCTCGCCAGAACGGACTTCGTGGATCTCGGAGCAAGGGTATAGGCAAGATGCATGCCTTCCTTTGCAAGCGCCTCCTGGAATTCACCATAAGTGACACCAGGCTCGATAACGGCCATTCTGTGGAGACTGTTGATGCTGATGATCTTCTTCATGCCGGAGAGGTCTACGATGACCGCGCCGGCTACGCTGGGGACAGTGTCGCCTCTGTAGTGAGGAGCACCGGAACTTACAGGGATAAGGGGCAGCTTCGCCTCGTTGGCAAACTTGACGAGTGCCTCGACCTGGTCAGCGTTCGATGCCTTCACGACATAGGCAGGTGCGATGGTTTTCGCGAAGCTCTTATCGCTGGCGTATCCGGCAAGTACTTTCGGATCGTCAGAAACGTTTGCTGCGCCAAAAATCGCTTTCAGTTTAGCTTTGATTCCTTCCACGCTATAACCTCCTTCTTTAGGGTTCTGAATAATTCAGAAATAATAAACTGAACCCGTTCAATTAAGTATACCCTTTTAGTCTTGTATATGTCAATGTATTTTATATAGTATAATCCCTAAAGTTATTAGATATTTTGACGGAAAACAGGGGTAAAACCGCGATTCCCGGCGATATATCAGAGCAAAACCGCGCCCGGCAGGCACCGGACGCGGTTTAGTGAACAGTGATATAAGTATAGATTATGTGATGCTAACCATATCAAACGGTCAGCTGCGCCGTTTCGCAAGATCGATGAATCTTTCGGCAGACGGGGAGAGCGGTCCGTCGGAACGGAAGCAGATGCCGAGGCTGCGTTCGGGTACCGGGTCCTCGAGCTCGACGCGGAAGACGTCGCCCGAGCTGAGAGTCTGGCGGCTGAACTCGTCCACGACACACGCTATTCCGAGGCCGGAGCGGACGTATTCCGGCATGAGCTCCTGAGAACTGAGGACGAGCGAAGACAGGATCATCGCACCGTGCGCGTTGAAGTGGCGGTCTACCCATTTGCGGGTCCGGCATGAGCCGTCAAGCATGATCAGCGGGTAAGTCGTTAGTTCCTGGAGCGATACGGTCCTGTTTTTCAGGTTCTCATACTCTTTGCCGGCAATGAAGACATCATGAAGCGTGAAACACTCTTCAAAAATGACGCCGTCGGCTGAAATCGGCATATTTACAAAGCCTATATCTGCTTTTCTTTCCTGCAGGAGAGTGAGCGTATCGGCTGTTTTTCCAGCCAAAACGCGTATAACGACATTGGGGTACTGCGATGCGAATTCGCGTATAAGCGGTGCGAGATACCATTTAGCCGCCGAATCCCCGGCAGCTATCCGTAGGTGTGTATCGCGGAGAGCGTTCCGCTCCAACGCCCTCTCAACGCCGGTTCCGATCATGCGGAGCGCCGTATGAACATAACTGTATATCGTGTCGCCCTCCTGCGTGAGGGAGACGCCCCTGTGGCCGCGCTCAAACAGCCTTGCCCCGAGCTGTTCCTCCATGCGTCTTACCGCCTGGCTAACGGCCGGCTGGCTGATCTTTAGTTCCTCCGCTGCGGAGGAGAAGCTTCTGACCGTGGCGACTGTGTCAAAAATACGGAATAGTTCAAGATCGATGTCCATATTTACACCTCGGAAGAATGTGTTTAATTATAAGCCCTGCTTATGGATATCATAATAATCTATAATTTGAACGATTGCAAGTGTTCCGGAAAATGATATAATTAGCCGAGAGACGGAAAACGGCATTCGGGAGCTGCAGGAAGGCGCTGGAATACTTGCGTCTGCAGGTGCAACTGACCGCAGCAGGATTCGATGGGCGTATGTTGACGTTGAGGCGCTAAAGCGTTCCGGAACTGCTGGACAACCAGGAACAAAACCGTTCTCAGACCGTCATATAAATATAATGGTATAATTTGCCCAGATGAAAACGACAGCGGAGGGCAGTATGCGGAGAACATCTAAAAAAATATTGCGGATTCTGCGTGCAGTTACGGTAGCGGTCATACTTGCGGCACTGCTGCTGTGCGCGGCTGTGTTCATAATAAATAGAAAAATGATGACGGCTGCAGAGAGCAGGATACTGACCGAAAACGAGGCGGTGTCAAAGGGTGCCGACTGCATTCTGGTACTAGGAGCCGGAGTATGGGACGGCGGAGTGCCGAGTCACATGTTATCTGACAGACTGGACGAGGCTATATCGTTGTATAAACTCGGCGCTTCGGATAAACTGCTCATGAGCGGGGACCACGGAAGTACGGACTACGATGAAGTCAACGTGATGAAAAAGTATGCCATCGAAGCGGGAGTACCCTCGGAGAACGTTTTCATGGATCATGCCGGCTTTTCAACATATGAGAGCCTCTACCGCGCACGGGACGTCTTTAAGGCGGAGCGGATTATCATCGTTACCCAAAAGTATCACCTGTATCGTGCTATGTATGTTGCTGAGAAGCTGGGACTGGAGGCATATGGGGTCGCGTCTGATCCGCGGACATACAGGGGCCAGCAGTTCCGTGAACTGCGAGAGATCCTGGCGAGGTGCAAGGACTGGGCATATACTGTCCTGATGCCGGAACCGACATACCTTGGAGAGCCCATACCGATATTCGGTAACGGCGACGCAACAAACGACGGATAATGGATTTGATCCTAATATATATAGATGTTGACTAACTGCGCATCTGTGGTATAATCCGATATGCTGAAGCGCCTGTTGTGAAGACGTAAGGCAAACAGTATTGTGTGATTTGGGTCAGTACAGGGTTCGACAGGGGTACTGAGACCTGGATAGCAGGAGGCGGCGCCCGGCCGCCATAAAACGGGTACTATAAATTAACTAACAACAACAATACTGTTGCTGTAGCCGCATAAGTCGGCTGCCGTCCGAACCGGAAGGGCCACGAGCCGGGGAGGGCGTCGATTCAGTGGCGTCCGTGAGTGCGCAAAGCTTTGAGCGCACCATGAACAATGAAGCTACCAAGCTGCGAAGTGCGTCGGTCTCACGCCGCGGCGAGGGAACATAAACGGCCGACTAATCCTGTAGAAGTCCTTGAGGATGTGCTTTTGGACGCGGGTTCAATTCCCGCCTGATCCACCATCTGAGAAACCTCTCTTGCCCGGTAAGACAAGAGAGGTTTTCTTTATCCTGTGCGGTATGCTACAATATATGCGAGTGGTGCTGACGGCGTTTTATCTATCCATTTTGACAAATCTACACTTCTGATAATATGTGTTGTTCGTTGAAAACCTGAACGATCTCCAGAAGGAAACTATAGGCATGATCAACGAATGGTTCAAGGAATCGCTTCCCTCCGTTCCAAAAGGTGATCCGAGCAAGGAGATACTTACAAGTGAGAGGTATCTAAGACCGCGTCTTAGCTTTATTAAGGTGAACATGAGAACCTACAAAGTGATTCACCAGAAGAATAATATACTCAGCTTACGAAAGACTTTTGATGGCTTTGGCAGTCAATCTTTCCGCTGCGCCGACAGGTCTCGGGGTGACGGAGGATGAGAGGAAATATGTTTTCGCATTCTATATTCAGGGAATTGTTGCTATCATCTTTAGACTATAAAAAGTTATAATAAACGCAGCAGGAAACTATGGATAAGCAAGCGCATGTCCTTAGTTTCCTGTTTTCATGTTTTAGACGTCAGAGTTTCCAAACAGTTGTCTTTACGGATCCGAATGTTTATAATCCGAATAGACACTTCTATGTTATGTAATGAGAGGGAGCATAAAATGAGACGATTAATCGCCACTGTTCTGGCAGTCCTTATTCTGGCCGTCCTTGTCGCATGTGGAGCGTCAGGTCCTGAACCTGTGCCCGAACCTGCACAAGAGGGAACGGACATGGTACCGTACCCGGAAGATGATGTGCCGAAGCCTGCCCCGGATGAACCGCCCCCAGCGTTTTCAGAATTCAGCGGCTTTGTTAGGGAAGGCGAACTGTTGAAGGTGTTGCCTGTGGATTCCGAGAAGGCTCTGATAATGTTCGGAACGGTGAGCGACGACGAAGATCCGTTTGAACGCGTCTATGTTTTGAAATTCGTACTCTTCGATACCAAAAAAGACGAAGTGCTGTATGAGACAGAGGTCGAGGAAGGCTACAATGAAACACTGCTCGGAGTGCGGGAAAACGGTGAGATCCTGACTTTTAACTGGTTCTCGAGACAGCTCGGCGTCTATAATGGAGATCTGTCGTTTGACCGCGCCGTATCGATGCCCGATGAATGGCTCGGAACAGGCATTTATTTCGACCGCGGGAACGACTGCCTGTATTACAGCATGCGGAACATGATGTACGAAATGCCGTTAGACTGCAGCAGTGAAACGTTGTTTGCGACATTTGATGAGAACACATTCGTATCGGCGTTCGATCCGGAAAGCGGGCTGGTCGCCTGCTTGAAGCCGTTTGAAGAAGGAAAAGCATTCCGGGAGCTAACGCTCGTCAATGCGGCGGACAACAGGATAGTGCTGACCGCTGAATCCGGAGCGGACGAGATATTCCTGCACTACGGTAAGATGGCGATGTCCACGGCCCGCCCGCTTCCTGATGCAGACGGTCAGAGCATCTCATATCATTATGTCGCTTCGTTCTATGATACGCATCCCGTGTCGGCTAATGCTCTGGATCTCGGCAGCGGCGCAAAGATGTCATGGGACGACAACTGCATCCCTTATGTGGCGGGTATAGATTTCGGTTCCGACGGTTCAGGCGAGCCGATACTGGTCGATCTGGCCGCAGGAAAGAAGACGGTCCTGCCTATAGCCGACGACAGCGTCTTTGAGATAAAGCACTGCTACTTCCCGGAGACGGGAAGGTGCCTGATAGCCGCCACCACCTACGATGACAGCGTGACTGGCCCGAATGGTATGGGTTATATCAGGCTCTACGATGCAGACCCTTCAGGCCTTGAATTCACCAAGGTGAAAGAGGAGGTTCCGGACAGCGAGGAAGCTAACAGCAGACAGCGTGACGAGAACAGACAGATCCTGCGCAGCATGGCTGACAGGATAGAGGAAGATTTCAACGTGACTGTTCTGATAGGAGACGAGTGTCTGGATGTTCAGCAGTTCGGTACGCATGAATTCACATCGACGGATGAAGGAAGTCTGGACGTGTCCGTGACAGTTTACGGTATGCTCAAAAACCTGCGCGAAAACCTCTCGCTCTATCCCGAAGGCTTCTTTGACACTTTTTATGACGACGAAGGGGAAGGCGGATTAACGATTCTTTTGGTCATGTACCCGAAAGATATTTACCATCCCGATTTCCCACTCGGGGGGTTCACCTATCAGATATACTCCACTTATTATATCGTGGTGGATTCAATGATGAGCAGCACGGCGGAAGCGATCATTCCCCATGAGATATGGCATGCAGTTGAGCAGCGCATCTGGAACTATTATGCGGGTGCGTTTGACTCATATACCTGGTCGGAGGAATACAATCCGCCTGATTTTGAAGAGTACGTTTACGATCTGAGCACGTTTGAGGAGGACAGCGATAAGTGGAGCAGGTATATCCTGCAGAGTTACAGCGATGATCCGTATTTTTACAGATCGTATTCACTGGTGAATGACAAAGAGGACCGTGCCACGCTTATAGAAACCCTTTACAATAAGACATTGGGAGATACACCGTCAGAGTCTGCCGAGGCTCTTCGGCAGTATCCGCATATGCGTGCGAAGCTGGATTTCATGGCGGAACAGGTTAGAAACGTATTCGGCACCGTCTACTGGGAGGATGCCGCTTGACCTGAAATGAGAAACCGACGTGTTTCTGCACGTCGGTTTTGCTATAGTTATGTAAACCCATATGGTCACTTTTTCAGGAACTTGTAATAGAATGAATAGAGCGCATTGAGAGGAGCGTGGCCGAGGAGCCTGTCCTTGACTGCTACGACGGTTACAGGCCCTTCGATATATTTAAGGAACAGTGAGTCGTGCCCGACGCAGAGACCGAGCATAAGGTTGAAGTCACACTTTTCCTCGTTTAATATGAGCGCCTGCGTTATGGGGTTGCACATGGGCTCCATGCCGGGGAAGATTTTCTCTTCGTCGGAAAGACCCATGAAGCTCTTGTCTACGCGCCCGACTTTGCAGCATACAGAGACGACCTCGAATCCGTGGCTCTCCAATATCTCGGCAAGGGCTTTGGCCTCTGACCAGAGAGCGAGACAGAATGCAAGACCAAGGCGGTGGTAGCCCATACGCTGCGCAAATTCGATGATCTCCATTATGCGCGGTTTGAGAGGCTGGCGTTTTTTCGGGTCATAGGGGGAGACGCCGTAGCACGCAGCTTCCTGCAGGGAGGCCTCCCTAGCGAAATGCATGAGCGCTTCGTCCTTCTCCATCTCGGCGCATGCCTTTGCATTCAGCTCGGGATAGAGTACGGTGCTGCAGCCCTCCTTGGGGGCGCGGCCGTTCTCGGCGCGGCAGATGCGCTCGGGTTCGCGGAAGGGGCAGCTTGCACAGGATGCATGGGAAGTCTTTTTCATTATGATTTCACCTCATGGGTTTCGTTCTTAACGGCACAGGATACACGGCGCCGTCTGTTAGATGATATATACCGGCGGCGGGATTGTCAAGCGGCCGCCCGGTCTTGGAAAAGACGGATATGGCTTGTATGGACTCCGAAGACCCGTATATTTTTTCATATTCGCGTTGACTGCCCGCGAGCCAGTGTGATATCTTAAAAATATCCAGAAATACGGTGGTGCGATATGCTGGAAAGAAGGAAACGCTTTCTCATAAATATACTGTTCTGGGCCGCTATCGTTGCTCTGATCTACGTCATCTTCAAGTATCTTCTGCCTTTCCTGATGCCGTTCTTTATAGCAGCGCTGATCGCGATTTTCACGAGGCCGCTGGCACGTATTATCTCGAGAAAGACACATATCAAACTTAAAATCGTTTCGCTTATATGCACGCTGGTATGTTTCGTCATAATAGCGGGCATTATAGCGGTCATAGTCATACGTCTCGCGGGGCTGGGAACGGATCTGTTCTCTGCTATCCCGTCCATTTATACAGAAACTATAGAACCTGCGCTGACGGATTTTTCCGAACGGATAGCAGATCAGATGGGAAGGCTGAACCCGGAGACCGTCGCGATACTCGAGCGTATATCCGACAGGCTTATCGATTCTCTCGGCAACGTCGCCATAGGGTTCTCGAACTGGACGGTAAACGGTGTCAAGAACATCGTAACGGGGCTTCCGAACTTCCTGCTCTCCTGTGTCATATGCGTAATTGCAGCTATATTCATCACGCTCGACTATGAAAAGATCAAAGAGGCAGGCAAGCTCCTTATGCCGGACCGCACTACCAAGGTCATCATGGAGAGCAGTTCGAACCTCAGAAAGATCATCTGGAAGTATCTGAAAGCATAC
>CAMZHU010000038.1 GCA_947306975.1 uncultured Clostridia bacterium
CCGTTGCCGAGGGACTTGTGCATGGCCTTGCCCTCGCCGTCGACGGTCCAGCCGTGGGTCAGCACCGTGCGGTAGGGCGCTCCGCCCTTCACAGCGACGGCAGTCAGCAGAGATGACTGGAACCAGCCTCTGTACTGGTCGCCGCCTTCAAGGTAAAGATCGCTGGGCCAGATGCCGGGGGCGTCAAGCTCCATGGAGCAGATGTGAGTGGAGCCGGAGTCGAACCAGCCGTCGAGGGTATCGGTCTCCTTGGTGAAGTGGACGCCGCCGCAGTGGGGACATACGAAACCGTCCGGAAGCAGATCCTTGGCGTCCAGCTCGAACCATGCGTTGGAGCCGCGTTCGCCGAAGATGGCGGAAACAGTGGCTATAGATTCCTTCGTGCAGACGGGCTTTCCGCAGTCTTCGCAGTAGAAAACGGGGATCGGAAGGCCCCAGTGGCGCTGGCGGGAGATGCACCAGTCGGCGCGTTCGCGGATCATGGAGATGATGCGGTCATGGCCCCAGTCGGGGAGCCACTGGACCCCGTCGCAGGCGCTGACAGCGTCGTCGCGGAACGCCTCGACGGAGCAGAACCACTGGTCCGTTGCGCGGAAGATAACTGGTTTCTTGCAGCGCCAGCAGTGAGGATACGAGTGGGTTATGTTCTCGCTGGCCAGAATGGCGCCGTTAGCCTGAAGGTCGGCGAATATGGGCTCGTGTGCCTTGAGCACGCTGAGACCCTCATATTTTCCGGCGTCTGCTGTGAAACGGCCGCTGGCGTCGACGTTGACGACCATGTCGCGGCCGGCCTTTATCTGCGGGTACTTCTGGCAGATTATAAAGTCGTCGGCGCCGTAGGCGGGAGCGGTGTGAACGCAGCCGGTACCTGCGTCGAGCGTGACATGCTCACCGACGATAACGAGAGACGTCTGGTCGTAAAGGGGATGGCGTGCTGTCATGAGTTCGAGCTCGGCGCCCTTGAAGACGGCGAGAGTCTCTTCCGCCTCGAGACCGGCCTGTTTGAGTGCGGACTCAGCAAGATCCTTCGCCATAACGTAGACCTCGCCGTTAGAAGCCTTTATGAGCGAGTAGTCGTACGACGGGTTAAGGCATATGGCAAGGTTCCCCGGGATCGTCCAGGTCGTGGTCGTCCAGATAACGAAATAGATGTTGTCGATGGGGGCATAGGGAGAGAATTTGCCGAGATCGTCCTCCACGCGGAATTTCACGTAGATGGTAGTTACGGGATCCTCCGCATACTCTATCTCTGCCTCTGCGAGAGCGGTCTCGTCGTTCGGACACCAGTAAACGGGTTTTTTGCCCTTGTAGATGTAACCCTTCTCAAACATCTCGCCGAAGATCTTGACCTCCTCGGCCTCGAACTTCGGATCCATGGTGAGGTAAGGTCTGTCCCAGTCTCCGAGCACTCCGAGACGCTTGAACTCATCGCGCTGGATGCTGACGAAATTCTGTGCGAATTCGTGGCACGCGTTGCGGAATTCAGGTATGGACATGCTCTTTCTGTTCAGCTTCTGCTGCTTTATGATGGCGGACTCTATAGGCATGCCGTGGTTATCCCAGCCGGGTGTGTAGGGCGCACGGAAACCGCTCATGTTCTTATAGCGGACTATGAAGTCCTTAAGGCATTTGTTGAGAGCGTGGCCCATATGAAGATGGCCGTTCGAGAACGGAGGGCCGTCGTGAAGTATGAAAGCAGGGCGGCCTTCGTTCTTCTTGAGGATCTTCTCATAAAGACCGATATCATACCACTCTTTAAGCATGTCGGGCTCTCTTTTCGGAAGTCCGGCACGCATCGGGAAGTCGGTTTTCGGCAGATTGATCGTGGAGTTGTAATCCTGAGACATAACTTATTCCTCTTTCCGGTTCACTTAATGCAGCGCGGGCACGGCGCCCTGCGCAATAAAGGGCAAAACGGGCCGTCATGGAAGGACCGCGCGGATACCCGGTTTCCGATACCGGTGTTATCCGCCGGGTCCTTACGAGAGGCGACCCGCTGAATCATTGTTTTGCCGCTGTTAGTCAGTTTTCATCGGAATAGTTTTTTCCGAATTTGAGATTGTCGAAATTGAACTTGGGCTTTGGTGAGAGCTCGTCGTCCTTGCCGTCGTCCGGCCAGCGAAGATCGCCCGGCTTGAAGGGAAATACCTTCGTGGGTTCGTCCTCGTCGTTATACTCCGGTTTGGCCGCCGGTTCGGGTTCGGGCTCGGGTTCGGGCTCGGGTTCGGGCTCCGGTTCGGGTTCAGGTTCCGGTTCCGGCTCGGGTTCGGGCTCGGGTTCGGGCTCGGCCGCCGGTTCCGGCTCCGGCTGGTCGTCAACGATCCTTGCGACTGCGGAGTCGATCTCGCGGGCTGCGTCGACGATCTGCTCCTCACGCGTGGGCTCGGGTTCGGGCTCCGGCTGAGGGACGGGAAGGTTGAGTGATCCGATGTTGGCGAGGAAGCCGGAGATCTTCTCTATGAGTCCGCGCGAATCGTTAACGAAAGAGGCGGTGGCTTCTTTAGCGGAGGCGAGCCGGAACTCTTCCTCGCGGATACGGTGCTCGGTATCGGCGAGCTTTGACTCAGCGTCGGCCTGAGCACTCTCCACGATCTCGTTGCTCTTCTTACGGGCCTCGTCTACGAGCTCGTCGCCCATCTTCTGCGCCGTAAGGAGCGCCATGCGCATGGCGTCCTCGGTGGAACGGTATTCCTCGACTTTCTCGACGAGGACCTTGATCTTGCTCTTCAGTATCGCGTTTTCCTTATACAGGAGAGAATAGTCGGCGGTCAGGGATTCGAGGAAGTCGTCAACAGCGGACATGTCATATCCGCCGAATACGGCTTTGGTAAATTCTTTTTCAGAGATTTCCTGCGGTGTCAGCATAAACCCAGATCCTTTCCTGTGAAGTGACTGCAGCTAAAGGCGCGTTGAGCGTCAGAAGTACAGGCCGTTGTTTTCGAGCTCGTCGATCAGGTCGCCCATGAGATCGACGTTGTACGGAGTGATTATGTAGGTGTTCACGGCGACCTTCTTTATCTTGCCCTCCTGGGCGTACGCGACGCCGCTGAGGAAGTCGATGAGGCGGCGGGCGATGTCCTTGTTGGTCTGCTCAAGATTCAGCACGACGGTGCGTTTATCACGCAGGTGGTCGGCGATCTCCGCAGCGTTCTCGAAGCGTTCAGGTTTGACCAGCACGACCTTGAGCTGGGTCGTCGCATGGATATTGACGACTTTGTTGCTGTCGCGCTTTTCCTCAAAGCCGGCGTACGTATTGCGCGCCTGAGCCGGGGTCTTCGGCGTTATTGGAAGCTGTTCGGGCTCCTTGGCGTCGAAGCCCTCGAACTCCTCCTCGTCGTCGTCATAGGGGCGGGTGAGTTTCTTTATTTCGTCAAATAGTCCCATTGCGAGGTCCTCCCGTTAAAGTGTGAGCGATAAAAAACCCATACGGCAGCAAACAGGCTGCCTGAGAGCGAAATTACCATGCATACATTATCTTATTATTTGATCATTATGTCAACATCAAGCTTTGCCAAAAACCGAAAAAACGGTACAATTTGGGCGCTGTGAAGCGTCACTGGACAACTTTGCCGTCGAACAGGCCGCGGGCGCTGACGATAACGGAAGCGTTGGCCGCGATAGTGCCGTTTTCAGCAGGCCGGATGAGGCAGTAGGCGTCGTCGTAGTCGCCGACGAGCTCAACATCCGTGCGCATAGCCTGGTATCCGGCGAGTATATAGATATACGTTCCGTCGTCAGTGTGAAGGGCCTCCTTCGGGACAAGAAGGCCGCTGTCCTGGGCAAACACTATGTCCGCGGTCAGACGGCGCATCCCGGAAGCCTTCTCCAGATCACGGTCTGAAGAGAACACTACAAGCCGCATCCCGCCGGCCGCTTCGCTGACGGAGACAACGTCCATCGTGAGTTCCGCGCTGAAGGTCTTGTTGAACTTGACAAGAGCGCTGCCGCCGGGAGAGAGGCGCTCGGCGTCCGCGGAATTCATTCTGGCCGCGAAATACCAGGTCGTGCCGGATATGAGTTTTCCGAACGCTCCCTGCGGAACGGAAGGCCCGGAGAACAGATCCTCGAGCGCCGACGGCATGAGACCTTCGAGGTCGGAGGGGGTTATCCTTTCATAGCCGTCCACCGCGGAGGAAAACGTCCCGCTGGAGAACACGCGGACATCATCCGAATCCGACGTCTGATCGAGCAGCGAGCGGAGCTGTTCCTTCAGTGAAGCGAGTTCAGTCTCGGGATTGCCGGAGGCGCTCCGGTTGAAGATGCTTGCCCGCACGTCCATCGCGAGCTGGTCGAGACGCTGGAGATCGCGGTTCTCGACGGCCCGGGAAAGGGCGATGACGCTGGTCATCGCGTCGCCGTGCCCGGTGACGGAGTTCTCGATCTGGCTTATCTGGAGACGCAGGGAACGGATCTCATCAGCAAGGCCGAGAGCCTCCTCGCTGCCGTAGCGCGTGGCGACTGACTGACCGTAGGAAACGTGTTCGCCGTCCGCGAGATCGGAGGCCACATAGCCGTCCGCGCTCAGGACCGACTCGGTGCGGACGGCATAGCCTACCGCCTCGCAGCTGTCCTCAATGGCGCAGGGGACGGCCGGCGCCGTGCGCAGCGGATTGGTACCCGAACGTATGAGGTTCAGGCCTATATAACTTATTATCGCTAACAGAAACAGAGCTGAAACGACTATTAGCAGGGTGTTGCTGCGGCGCATTTGAAAGCTCCTTTGCTATTTCTTGTGACGGTGACGCCGGTCATCCGGCTCCGGCGTACCCCTCTTTTTCGAGGAACGCCGAGGCGTCTGCGATGCCGGTCGGTATATCCGGTTCTTTATCCCACAGGATCCAGTGCACGGAAGGATCTCTGCGCAGCCAGGAGAGCTGGCGCTTCGCATATCTCCGCGATTCGCGTTTTATCGTTTCTACGGCGTCGCCGAGAGTACATGCGCCCGTTATGTACGAACAAAGCTCTTTGTATCCTATGGCCTGCATCGCGGTATGCTCCGCGGTAAGGCCGGAGCCGAGCAGAGAACGCACTTCGTCCTCCAGACCGCGGCTGAGCATGGCGTCCACTCTTGCGTCTATGCGGGTGTAAAGGTCCGCTCTGTCCGAGAAAGACAGCGCGATCTTGAAAGCGTGATAGCGGGGCGGTATCTGTTTAGAGAGCTCGTCGTGGCGGGAGATGGTCTCTCCCGTAGTGAGACAGACTTCCGTCGCGCGCACGATCCGTTTTTTGTCGTTGGGGTGGAGACGGGCTGCCGCCGCGGGATCGCGTTCGGACAGCCTCCGAAGCATCTCTTCGCCTCCGACCTCGTCGTATTCCGCCGAGAGGGCTGCGCGAAGTTCCGGATCTGGCTGTTCGGCGAAGTCGCGTCCGGATATGAGAGAGTCGATATACAGACCGGTGCCCCCGACTATAACTGCGTGCTTCCCGCGGGCCAGGACGCCGTCCAAGCATGCGGACGCTTCCTCCACGTATCGGGCAGCTGAGTACGGACTCAGGGGAGAGACGCATCCGATCATATGATGCGGCACGCCGAGCGTCTCGTCCGCGGTCGGCTTTGCGGTGCCTATATCCATGTTTTCATAGATCTGCATCGAGTCGGCGGATATGACTTCGCCGCCGAGCTTTTTCGCCAGCGCGGCGCCCAGCGCGGTCTTACCTGTGGCGGTCGGGCCGGTTATGACTATGACGTCCCGTTCCAGGACGGCCACCTCCTCAGGTTCGTTTGAAGGTCCTGTCGAGAGCCGAACGCGTGAGCTCGACAGCTACGGGACGGCCGTGCGGGCAGTAGCGCACTTCGCCTGAAAGGACTCGCTCGGCAAGCTCGGAAAGCTCCTCCGGCTCGCTTCGTTTTCCGGCCTTGATAGCGGCCTTGCACGCGACGCTGTGGAGTATCTCGTCGCGCCTGCGCGAGGGATCAGCGGTGCCTCCCGACCGGAGCGCCGCGCAGGACTCGCCGAGCAGGGACTCGACGTCCGACGCGTCGATGTACGACGGAATGCTGCGGACGGCTACAGAGGAATCCCCCAGGAGTTCGAGAGAAATGCCGAACGTCTCGAATACTGTGGCGTTCTCCGCAAGGAGAGCGGCATCTTCGGGGCCTGGCGAGAATATGACCGGAGTGAGCAGCTGTTCGACCATGGTCTCGCGCTGCTGGGAGCGCAGACGGTCGAAGCAGATCCTTTCATGAGCGGCGTGCTTGTCGATGAGCCAGAGGCTGTCGCCAGATTCGACGATTATGTATGTCTCGAGCGCCTCGCCTATCAGCCTGGCGCCGGCGGAAGCAGGCGGCTGTTTCTTCGCTGCCTTTGCCGGCCGGAGGATGTCTGCTGAAACGGGCGGAGTTTCCGGCATGTCCAGTTCGGTCTGACCCGCGCTGTACTGGCCATCGGAGACGGATGTCTGCCGGCCGGAGCCGCGCGGCGCCGTGTCCCTTCCGGATACGAAGCTCTTCAGATACTCATCGGAAGACATCTCTTTGAACGATGCCTTCGGTATTTTAAAGGAAGCCTCGCGTGACGGGGCCGCATACTTATGGCCGCCGGGGCGTACAGATGCCGGCACCGCTCCCTCCGCGCTGCCCGGAGCTGCACCGAGCACTTTCATGGTCGAGGGGGATACGGAAACGTCGGCATTTTGGGCCGGACCGCGGTTTTCGAGAGCGCCGAGCGCGGCGTAGTATACGCCGTCGAAGACCTGGCGTTCGTTCAGGAATTTGACCTCAGTCTTCGCCGGATGGACGTTGACGTCCACGGCAGAGTGGGAAAGAGAGATGTATAGGATGCAGGTCGGATAGCGCCCGGTGAACAGAGTGTTCCTGTAAGCCTGTTCGAGCGCGGCCTGCAGAGTCTTGGATTTTACGAAGCGTCCGTTAACGAAGAAGTACTGGCCGCTGCGGTTGCCTTTCGCTGCCGCCGGAGTCGAAACGTAGCCGGTGACAGCCACGTCGCCGTCGCTGGTCCCGGCCTCGAGCATGCCGCCGGCGAAATCCCTGCCGAAAAGGGTATATACGCATGAATCGACGCGGCCGTCGCCCGGTGTGTGGAACTCCTCTGATCCGTCGCGTATATAGCGGACGGACACCTCCGGATGGGACAGCGCACAGCGGAGCGCCGCGGCGGCGACCCCCGAGCTCTCGGCGCGGTCGGTCTTCATGAATTTGAGTCTGGCCGGAGTATTGTAAAAGAGATCGCGCACGATCATGGTCGTGCCTTCGGGACACCCCGCAGGGCTCTTTGAAGTGACGGCTCCGCCGTCAAGGGCAAGGCGCAGGCCTTCGGGGCAGCCCCGTTCGCGCGTCACGAGTTCGATGCGGGAGACGGAGGCGATAGCCGCGAGCGCCTCGCCACGGAATCCGAGCGTGCCTATGGCCTCGAGACCGCGCTCGTCGCGGAGCTTGCTCGTAGCATGTCGGAGAAAGGCGGTCTCCGCCTCGGCCGCAGGTATGCCGCAGCCGTTGTCGCTCACGCGTATGTACGTCATACCGCCGCCCCTGATCTCGACGGTGACGTCGCTGGCGCCTGCATCTATAGAGTTTTCCATCAGTTCCTTGACCACTGACGCCGGACGCTCCACCACCTCGCCTGCGGCGATGAGGTCTGCGACATGAGGGTCTAGCTGGATTATTTTTGCCATACCGGCTCCTTTGCTTATCTGTACTCTCTGGGAAGTCCCTTGACGTTTATGGGATCCACGTCCAGTATCGCGACGTCGCCGACGGTGCAGTCTATCTTGGTGACGTCGATCAGTGTGTGCATCATGCCGACGCTGCCGATGACGCGGGCGCGCTGCCCGTTCACCCTTGCGTAGAGCCTGCGTCTGCCCGCGAACACTCGCTCGAGAAGGCTGAGTTCGGAACTGTGCCTGTCGACGCCGAAGCCGTGGTAGTAGCCGACCGAGAGAACGGCGATCTTCGTGGGCTTTTTGATGGTGACGGCGTGCTCAGCGCCGATGCGGTGCCCTTTGCTGAACCAGGCCACCTCTTCGAGACCGGCTTCTATATAGCCGACTTTTGTGAGGCCGGGGATCTTCTTCCCGGGGATGCGGCCGCATATGGCCGTGCCGACTCGAACCGCGTCCATATGGCCGAAATCATAGCGGAAAAGCGCGGCCGAATCACATGCGTGGGCGAGGCCGGTCTCATACCCGGAATCGTTGAGCTTGTCCAGTACCTGGTCGAAAAGATCGAGCTGTGCGATAGTCAGCTTCTTGTTCCGGTCGGACGCCGAGAACGTCGTGAAGATGCCGACTACGGCAAGGCTGGACATATACTTGTAAATGGCAGCCACCTTGTCCAGCTCCGTCGGGGAGAAACCGTATCTGCCGAGACCGGTGTCGATCTTTATCTGGATCTCAGCGACCGTCTTTCTGGATTCCGCGATGCCGTTTATCGCGACAGCTGCGTCGTACGATCCGGCCGTGCAGATAACGCCGAGGTCGATGAGTTCGGCGAGTTCGTCGGGATCCGCAGTCGAGCGAAGCATCATGATGCGCTGTTCCGTGAAGTCGTTTTTCCGGAGGAACGCCGCGTCCTTCGGATCGGATACGGCGAAGTTGCGTATGCCCTCGTCGCGGAGGAGCTGCGCCGTCTCCAGAAGGCCCATGCCGTAAGCGTTCGCACTGAGGTCGGCGTATATCGCCGCTCCGTCAGCTTTCTCCTTTATGGCCCGTATATTGCTGCGCATCGCACGGCGGTCTATCACGAGATGTTTCATTTTTCAGACCTCCTGCCGGTTTTCTTCTGTTCTGTCATCCTGTATCATATTATTATACAATATATGCGGAGATAATTCCACATAAATGTTGACGGACTTGCACGGACGCTTCCGCCGTCGGCCGGGGTGTTTCTTTTGCGTTTCATTGCCTTTCCGCCTTTTTGGATATATACTACTGATAGCATCGTTCCGGCCGCCGGCGCGGAAAGAATCACACTCCGGGAGAGATAAGTTTGAGTTATACGCGAAAAGAGATACCTGCCGAAGAACTGGCCGGCCAGCGTGAGATAATGGCGCGTGTCCGGTCCCTGACGGAATCGTCCCCGAGGCCGATGCTCGCGTTCGTCGACACCTACGGCTGTCAGCAGAACGAGTCCGACAGTGAAAAACTGAGGGGGATGCTGTCCGAGATGGGCTACGGCTTTACCCGCGACGAGGCTGAGGCGGACGTCGTGGTGATCAACACGTGCGCCGTAAGGGAGCACGCGGAGCAGCGCATACTCGGAAACGTCGGCGCTCTCTCGCATACGAAGCGCGCGAACCGTGATCAGATCATCGCGATGTGCGGCTGTATGGTACAGGAGCCGGGCATGGCGGAGCGGATAAAGCGCTCTTACCCCTATGTGGATCTTGTCTTCGGCCCGCATGTGGTATGGCGTTTCCCCGAGTATCTCGAACGGCTGCTGAAGAAAAGAAAACGCATATTCGACACGACTGACGACGGCGGTGCTATAGCCGAAGGCCTGCCAGTCCTGAGGGACGGAAACGTCAAGGCGTGGCTGTCCATAATGTACGGCTGCAACAATTTCTGCTCGTACTGCATCGTTCCGTACGTCCGCGGGCGCGAACGCAGCCGCAGGCCGGAAGACGTCATCCGGGAGGCTCGTGAACTCGTCGAAGCGGGCTACAAGGATATTACGCTCCTCGGCCAGAACGTTAATTCCTACGGCAAAGACCTTCCGGACGGAGTCGATTTCGCGGATATCATCCGCATGGTGAACGATATTCCCGGGGAATTCCTGATACGTTTCATGACCAGCCACCCGAAGGACGCCGGAGAACGGCTCTTCGCTGCGATGGCCGAGTGCGGGAAGGCGGCCCGCCACATACATCTGCCGTTCCAGGCAGGCAGCGACAGGATCCTTGCCGCTATGAACAGAAGATACACAAAATCGGACTATCTGGAAAAAGTCAGGCTCGCAAGGAGCTATATGCCTGACGTGGTCCTCACCAGCGATGTTATCGTCGGATTCCCCGGCGAGACGGAGGAGGACTTCATGGAGACGATGGACGTCCTCGAGCAGGTAAGGTTCGACGCCCTGTTCACCTTCATATACTCGAAACGGCCGGGAACGCCGGCGGCGGAGCTTGCCGACGACACGCCGAGAGAGGTGAAACAGGAGAGATTCGAGCGGCTGCTCGATCTGCAGAACAGGATATCCGGTGAAAAGCACGCGGAATACGTCGGGAGGACGGTAAGGGTCCTCGTGGACGCGGAGTCGGCCGATGAACGTGCGGACATGCTTGGACGGACCAACGGAGGGCGGCTCGTGCACATAACTGGAAAAGCGGAGATCGGCAGCTTTGCCGACGTCGAGATAAAGGACAGCAACACCTGGGCGCTATACGGGCGTCTCGTGTGAGCGGCAGAAAGGAAGGACGGCTCTTGGCAAGAGTAAGGATATTCAGAGACGGCGAGCTCCTGCGGGAGACTCAGGCGGATATCGGCAAAACGGTATATGCCGCGGTGACCGGGGCGGGTGTCTATCTGGACGCGCCGTGCGCAGGCACCGGACGCTGCGGAAAGTGCCTGGTCCGGCTCTCGCCTGACGGCGAGGAGGTAAAGGCGTGCCTCACGGAGATCACCGGGGACACGGACGTGTACCTGCCCGGCAGCGGGGAGATGAAGATCGCCGGCGACGGGACGAAGAACGACGGGCACAGCGGCCCTTACGCGGCCGCGGTGGACATAGGCACAACTACGGTCGTCGCCTATATCGTTGACATGCCGTCAGGGCAGCCTGTCGCGACGGCTGCAGGAGTCAACGCCCAGCGCACCTACGGCGCGGACGTCATAAGCCGCATCGTCTGCTGCGACAACGAGGGCCATGAGAAGCTTACGTCGCTGATCCGCAGTCAGATAAGAGACCTGATCGCTCAGGCGGCAGCAAAGGCAGGCATAGCGGCGGCGGACGTAAAGTATCTCGCGATAGCGGGCAACACGGTCATGCAGCACCTTTACAACAACGATTCTCCGGTCGGTATAGGGCGCGTGCCCTTTACTCCGGTTAGCCTTTACGGGACAGAAGAGGAGGCAAAGCCCGACATCGGCATAGCCCCCGGAGCGACGGAGTACCTGGCTCCCTGCATCCATTCTTACGTAGGCGGCGATATAACAGCGGGAATACTCGCGTCCGGTTTTTCCGGCCTGGAGGGCACGTGGCTCTTCATCGACGTCGGCACGAACGGCGAGATGGCGCTTCGCAGCGGCGGCAGGATGTTCTGCTGCGCGACAGC
>CAMZHU010000039.1 GCA_947306975.1 uncultured Clostridia bacterium
GCCGTACCCGGCAACGAGAGGACCGTCAGCCGCGTAATCAACGAACTCTTCCGCCGCGGCGCCGAGGTCATATACGACAAGCGCGCCGACATCCACGTCTCCGGCCACGCCTGCCGCGAGGAGCTCAGGCTCATGCTCTCCCTCACAAAGCCGAAGTTCTTCATCCCCGTCCACGGAGAATACCGACATCTCTACTCACACGCAAAACTGGCGCAGCAGATGTCGATACCGCAGCAGAACATCATAATAAGCGATATAGGAAAGGTGATCGAGCTGACCTCCCGCAGCATAAAGCTCAACGGCACCGTGCCCTCCGGTCAGATCCTCGTCGACGGCACCGGGATAGGCGACGTGGGCAGCATCGTCCTCAGAGACAGAAAGCATCTCGCCCAGGACGGCATGCTGGTCGTCTTCATCACGCTATCGAGCGAGGACGGCAGTCTGATCGCAACTCCGGATATAATAACGAGAGGCTTCATCTACGCCAAGGAATCGGAAGATCTTATAAGTGAACTCAAGGAAGTCGTTATGGACACCCTGTACGACTGTGAGCAGCAGCATGTCACCGACTGGACGACGCTCAAATCCAGCGTCAAGTCCGACCTCGCCGCCTACCTCTTCCGCAGGCTGAAGCGCAATCCGATGATCCTCCCCGTGATAAACGAGGTGTGAGCCTGTGAACATACAGATCTTCGGAAAGTCCAAGTGTTTCGACACAAAGAAGGCCGAACGGTATTTCAAGGAGCGCCGGATAAAGTTCCAGAGCATAGACATCATGCGCTATGGCATGAGCCGCGGCGAGTTCACGAGCGTCCTGGCCGCCGTCGGTTTCGACGCTCTGTTCAACGAGAACGCGCCCGGTGCCGAATACGTCAGATATCTCGCGCATGACGCCGACAAGATCGAAAAACTGCTGGACGACCCGTCGCTAATCCGTACGCCCGTTGTCCGCAACGGCAGAAAGGCAACAGTCGGATACTGTCCGGACGTATGGAAGCAGTGGGAAAAAGAATAACAGGAAGTATACAGCCGGGATACGGTGCGCAGCGCCGCATCCCGGTATTTTTATTCTCTCAATCGGTCTTTTAGTGCCGGATTCCGCCCGATTACCGTATATTTATGCATGATTTATTATATACTTTGTATAATATTGCCCGACAGAAAACCGAATTTTTTATTAATAAAACGCTTGTTGTAGAGCCAGCCGCGTGATAAAATAATTAAAATGTTACTGGCCCGCACAGGGCTCTGAGCATTATCCAGGATCGGAGGTGTCTGCCTTGAGTACCGCTTACCTGATACTTGAGAACGGCAAAGTTTTTAAAGGCGAGTCTTTCGGTTTCGACGGTGAAACGGAAGGCGAGCTTGTCTTCACTACCGATATGATCGGCTGTCTGGAAACTCTTACCAATCCGTGCTACTGCGGACAGATCGTTGTCCAGACTTTCCCCCTTGCCGGAAACTACGGCGTTATCCCCGCGAATTTCGAGAGCGAGAACGTCTGGCCTAAGGCGTATATAGTCAGAGAGTGGTGTCAGGATCCCTCGAATTTCCGAAGCGAGGGCGATCTTGACGCTTTTTTAAAATCCCATGAGATACCCGGTATATGCGGTATCGATACCAGAGCGCTCACGAGGATCATACGTGACGCCGGCCAGATGAGCGCGCGGATCTCCAAAAAGCCGACGCTCGACAGCAGCGAGCTCGCATCGCTTATGGCCTACAAGGTCACCGGCTGCGTTCCGGAGGTCACTGCAAAAACGCCGTATTACGTAAACGGCGGCGCAGATGCAAGGTACAACATCGTCGTCTGGGATTTCGGTGTGAAAAAGAGCATGCTGGATGCTCTGACGTCCCTCGGCTGCAATCTCGCCGTCGTGCCCGCCGACACTCCCGCCAGAAAGATCACAGGTCTGGCTCCCGACGGCGTCGTCCTCTCGAATGGCCCCGGCGATCCGGCTGAGAACGAGGATATAATCCGCGAGATAGGGACTCTCTGCAAAAACCAGTTCCCGACGCTCGCAGTAGGTCTGGGTCATCAGATGCTGGCCATCGCACGCGGCGCTAAGACAGCGCGGATCGGCTGCGGCCACTACGGCTCCAACCATCCCGTCATGGACAAGTATACGGGCAAGGTCTTCATCACTTCCCAGCATCACTCCTACGCCGTGACCGAGGAAAGTCTCCCGACTTCTCTCAACATAAACTACGTGAACTGCAACGACGGGACCTGCGAGGGCATCGAGTATGCCGATCTTCCCGCCTTCTCGGTGCAGTTCGACCCGGTCTGCTGCGCCGGCGATCCCGACGCGAAATGGCTGTACCGGAAATTCCTCGATCTTGTTGACACCTGTATGATAGGAGGTGGCGACTGATGCCGCTTAAGGAAGGTATCAAGAAAGTACTCGTCATCGGCTCCGGCCCCATCGTTATCGGTCAGGCCGCCGAGTTCGACTACGCCGGCACTCAGGCGTGCCGCGTCCTCAAGGAGGAGGGTCTCGAGGTCGTCCTCGTAAACTCCAACCCCGCGACCATCATGACCGACAACTCGATGGCGGATCACATCTATATAGAGCCGCTCACCCTGCCGGTCATCGAGCGTATCATTGAAAAGGAAAAGCCCGACAGCCTTCTCTCCACCCTCGGAGGGCAGACAGGTCTCACCCTTTCCATGCAGCTTGCCAAGGCAGGCTTCCTGGAATCCCACGGCGTCACGCTGCTGGGCGCGAATCCGGAGACGATCGACAAGGCGGAAGACCGTCAGATCTTCAAGGACACCATGGAGTCTATCGGCCAGCCGGTAATCCCGTCCAAAGTCGTCACCACAGTCGAGGACGCGTGCGCTTTTGCGTCTGAGATCGGCTTCCCGCTGGTCGTACGCCCTGCGTTCACACTTGGCGGCACAGGCGGCGGCTTTGTTAACGATATGGACGAGCTTCGCGAGATCGCGGGCATCGGTCTCCACGCCTCCCCCATCGGTCAGGTGCTCATCGAGCAGTCCGTCGCAGGATGGAAGGAGATAGAGTTCGAGGTCATGCGCGACTCCATGTCGAACGTTATAACGATCTGCTCCATGGAGAACGTCGACCCGGTCGGCGTGCACACCGGAGACTCCATAGTCGTTGCCCCCGCGGTAAGCCTCTCCGGCGCGGAGTACGGCATGCTCCGCAAGGCTGCGCTCGATATAGTGAACGCCCTTGGCGTCGAAGGTGGCTGCAACTGCCAGTTCGCCCTTGATCCCGACAGTCTCGAGTACAAGGTCATCGAGGTGAACCCGCGAGTATCGCGCTCCTCCGCCCTTGCCTCCAAGGCTACCGGCTATCCGATCGCGAAGGTCGCTACCCGCATAGCCATCGGATATACGCTGAATGAGATAAAGAACGCTGTGACTGGGAAGACCAGCGCGTGCTTTGAGCCCGCCATCGACTACGTCGTATTGAAATTCCCGAAATGGCCGTTCGATAAATTCGTATACGCCAAACGCACCCTCGGCACGCAGATGAAGGCGACCGGTGAAGTCATGGCTATTGGAAGCACCTTTGAGCAGGCCCTCATGAAGGCGGTCCGCGGCGCTGAGATCGGTCACGACAGCCTTAACGATCCAACGTGTGAGGGACAGAGCGACGAGGAGATCCGCGAACGCGTCTCCCAGTGTACTGACGAGCGCATATTCGTCGTCTACGAGGCTCTGAAGCGCGGCATATCCGTCGATGAGATATATTCGAAAACAAAAATAGACCGCTGGTTCCTCTACAAGCTTCTGAATCTTGTGAAGATGGACAGGAAACTGGCCGCCGGCTTCGACGAGGATCTCTACCTCGAAGCCAAAAAGATGGGCTATCCCGACAGGCTTATAGAAAAACTGTCCGGCCAGAAAGTCGAGAACCCTGCCCGCGCCATCTTCAAGATGGTCGATACTTGCGCTGCTGAATTCGCTGCCGTCACGCCGTACTTCTACTCCACTTTCGGCGACGAGAACGAAGCCGCTGAATTCATTGCCGCCAAAAAGTCCGGCAAAAAGACCGTCATCGTCTTCGGTGCCGGCCCGATACGCATCGGTCAGGGCATCGAGTTCGACTATGCCTCCGTCCACTGCGTGTGGTCACTGAAGGAAGCCGGCTACGACGTCGTAATCGTCAACAACAACCCGGAGACGGTCTCCACCGACTTCGATACCGCCGACAGGCTGTATTTCGAGCCTCTCACGAACGAAGACGTCTGGAATATCATAAAGACCGAGAATCCCTGGGGCGTCGTCGTCGCCTTCGGCGGTCAGACCGCTATAAAGCTCACCGCGTTCCTCGACAGGATGGGCGTGCGCATCCTCGGCACCTCGGCAGACAGCATCGACGCCGCAGAGGACCGCGAGAGGTTCGACGAGCTTCTCGAGGATCTGCATATCGCGCGTCCCAAGGGCGATACCGTCATGACAACGGAGCAGGCTCTGGAGGTGGCGGAACGCATCGGTTATCCCGTTCTCCTGCGTCCCTCCTACGTTCTCGGCGGTCAAAACATGATCATAGCGTTCTCCGAGGAGGACGTGAACGAATACATGGCGATCATCCTGGCGCAGAACATCGAGAACCCGGTACTCATAGACAAATATCTTCAGGGCACCGAGCTCGAGGTCGACGCCATCTGCGACGGGACAGATATCCTCATACCCGGCATTATGGAACATGTAGAACGCACCGGCGTCCACTCCGGTGACTCCATCGCCGTATATCCGGCGTGGAACATCGACGATGACATGCGGAACGTGATCGAGGACCACACCAAGAAGCTGGCCACCGCTCTCAAGACCGTGGGTCTCGTCAATATCCAGTACCTTATCAGCGACAGCGACGGAAAACTATACGTCATCGAGGTCAATCCCCGCTCCTCACGCACCGTGCCTTACATCAGCAAAGTCACCGGAGTCCCGATGGTCGACCTCGCGACCCGCTGCATGCTCGGTGAGAAGCTGCCGGATATGGGATACGGGACTGGACTCTACAGGAAGTCCCCCTACGTCGCGGTCAAAGTGCCCGTCTTCTCCTTCGAGAAGCTAATAAACGTCGACACCCATCTCGGGCCTGAGATGAAGTCCACCGGCGAAGTCCTCGGCATAGCGGCGACCCGCGAGGAAGCTCTGTACAAGGGGCTCTGCGCAGCGGGCTACAAACTCGAAAAGAGCGGCGGCGTCTTCTTCACCGTGCGCGACAGGGACAAGGCCGAGATAACGCACGTCGCGAGGAAGTTCGCCCACATGGGCTTCACTATCTACGCGACGGAAGGCACGGCCAGGGCTTTCAAGGCGTCGGGCATCGACGCGATCACCGTCGGCAAGATCCATGCAAGCGACGACAACAGCCTCAGCCTTATCGAGAGCGGCAAGATAAACTACGTCATATCCACGTCCACCCGCGGACGTCTTCCGAACCGCGACAGCGTCAGGATGCGCCGCAAGGCCGTCGAGCGCAGCGTGCCCTGCCTTACGTCTATAGATACGGCGAACGCCGTCGCAGACTGCCTGCGCAGCAGATACTCCCCCGCTTCCATAGAACTCGTGGACATCAACGCTCTGCGTGACAAGAAGATGACTCTGATGTTCACCAAGATGCAGACTTGTGGGAACGACTACATCTACTTCAACTGCTTCGACCGCGAGATCAGCTGTCCCGAGAGCCTGTCGATACAGCTGTCCGACAGACACCACGGCGTCGGCGGCGACGGCGTCGTCCTTATACTCCGCTCCGACTGCGCTGACGCCGAGGCCAGGGTCTATAACATGGACGGAACGCCGGGCGGAATGGGCGGCAACGCGCTCCGCTGCGTATGCAAGCTCCTCTATGATTCCGGCATCGTCCACAAGCGCGAGATGGATATCAAGATGGGCAGCAAGATCCATCATCTGAAGGTCTATACCATAGGCGACAAGGTCTCCACCGTAACGGCAGACATGGGCCCTGCGGAATTCGCCCCGGAACTCGTACCGGTCAACCTTGACGGCGACAAAGTGGTCGACCGTCCCGTAGAGATCGGCGGAGAGACCTATCGGGTGACCTGCCTGTCGATGGGCAACCCCCACTGCGTGGTATTCGTTCCGACGCTGCACGCGCTCGACGTTGCGGAGCTCGGCCCGAAATTCGAACACAGCGATCTGTTCCCCGAACGCGTCAACACGGAATTCGTCCTCGTCATGGATGAGAACACCATAGCGATGCGCGTCTGGGAGCGCGGAAACGGCGAGACCCAGGCCTGCGGTACGGGCGCCTGCGCCGCAGCTGCCGCGGCGGTCGAGAACGGCTACTGCAGCAAAAACTCGGATATAACCGTAAAGCTGGCCGGCGGCGATCTGACCGTCCGCGTCACAGACGACACCGTATATATGACGGGAAGCGCCTTCAAGTGCTTCGACGGCGTCATAGAGATCTGACGGCTGAAACAGGGGCCGGTCCCGGAAAGGAGCCGGCCCTTAAAGAAAAAGCAAAAAAGTTGTTCGTAAACGCTTGACATAGAGTTTTTGCTCTGATAATATGTCATGGCGTTCCAAAGACAGCAGGTGGCCAAAAGCCGTAAATCCTGCCGAGGACAGCTTACATCTGTTATGTTTGCTATCTCCCCGTGCTTTGGCGCGGGGAGTTTTTTGTCCGGACGCGCCACTATCTACTGGAGGTGAAAACACACATGCCGAACGCAAAGGTTCTCTCTGAGAAGCAGGCTATCGTCGCTGAGCTTACTGAAAAGCTCAAGAATGCAACTGCAGGCGTTCTCGTCGACTATTCAGGTATCACCGTCGCCGAGGATACAGAGATGCGCCGCAAGCTTCGCGAAGAGAAGGTCGACTATTCTGTTATAAAGAACACCCTTCTTAAGTTCGCGATCAACAACATCGGTCTCGAGGAGCTGGATCCCGTTCTCAACGGAACGACCTCCATCGCCATCAGCGCAGACGATCCCATCGCCCCCGCCAAGGTAATCAAGGAGTACGCGGACAAATTCGCGAACCACTTCGAGATCAAGGGCGGATTCATGGACGGCAAGGTCCTCTCCGTTGACGAGATCAACGCTCTCGCAAGCATCCCCGCACTGCCTGTACTCCAGGCACAGGTTCTCGGAACCATGCTCGCTCCCATCTCGAGTTTCGCAGCGGTCATCAAGGCCATTGCCGAGAAACTCGGCGGCCCCGTTGAGGCGGAGCCCGAAGCTGCGGCTGAATGATCCGCAGAAAACATCATCTTAACATTAATACAGGAGGAATATCACAATGGCTAGCGAAAAGATTGCTGCTCTTATTGAAGAAGTAAAAGCTCTTACCGTTATCGAGCTGTCCGAGCTCGTACACGCACTCGAGGACGAATTCGGCGTATCCGCCGCCGCTATGGCTGCTCCTGCTGCCGGCGCCGCTGCTGCTGCTCCCGCTGCTGAAGAGAAGACCGAGTTCGACGTTATCATGACCAGCTTCGGCGACGAGAAGATCAAGGTCATCAAGGAGATCCGCGGCATCACCGGTCTCGGCCTTGCCGAGGCAAAGGCTCTCGTCGAGGGCATCCCTGCGAAGGTCAAGGAGAACGTCTCCAAGGACGAGGCAGAGGCTCTCAAGGAGAAGCTCACCGCTGTTGGCGCCACCATCGAGATCAAATAAGATCACCTTTTCAGCTGATAGACAGAACCGGGAAAAGCGTAATGCTTTTCCCGGTTTTTGTTTTCTCGTCGGATCGGCGGCACCGCCCCCTATTGACGGTTACCTGTCAGTGCGGTATAATCGACATATAACGGAAACGGAGGTGATCGCATGGCAAGGCCGCAACGCTGCAGAAGGATCTGTTCCCTTCCCGAATACACGCACTTCGAACCTGTCGGACGCCCCCCCTGCGACGGAGAGTACATATCCCTGTCGCTGGACGAATTCGAGGCCGTACGCCTCATGGATTATGAGGGCTGCACGCATGAGCAGTGCGCCTCCGTCATGCAGATATCCCGTACTACGGCGACGGAGATCTATGAATCCGCCCGCCGGAAGCTCGCGGAAGTCATCGTATCCGGCCGCCCTCTCATAATAGGCGGCGGAAGCGTCCGCCTGTGCGACCACGCAGACCCCTGCGGACAGAACTTATGCCCCTCATGCGGACAGGCGCTTTCAGGGCAGGAAGAATAAAGACTGCGGCGCCGGCAGGATATCCCCGGCAGCCGTTCAAAGGAGTGTGACAGCAATGCTGGAACTGCAGAACGTCAGCTATACGGTGGAGGACGAAGGCCGCCCCGTTGAGATACTGAAGGACGTCAGTTTCAAAGTAGACGATCGCAAATTCGTTGTTATCACCGGACCGAACGGGGGCGGTAAATCCACTATCGCCCGCCTTATATCCGGTGTCGCCGTCCCAACAGGAGGACGCATCATTTTCGACGGACAGGATATTACGAAGCTCAGCATAACCGAACGCGCAAAACTCGGCGTCGGCTATGCTCTGCAGCAGCCGGTCCGTTTCAAGGGCATCGACGTGAAGGATCTGCTTCGGATCGCCGCCGGGCACAAACTGACGACCGACGAGGCCTGCAGCTATCTTTCCCGCGTCGGGCTTTGCGCACGCGATTACATCAACCGCGAAGTCAACGCAAGTCTGTCAGGAGGAGAGCTCAAGCGCATAGAGATAGCCACTCTTCTCGCAAGAAAGCCGAAACTGTCCGTATTCGACGAGCCTGAAGCCGGCATCGACCTCTGGAGCTTCCAGAATCTGATCCGCGTATTTGAGATCATGCGTTCCGAGATCGAGGACGGCTCGATCCTCATCATCTCGCATCAGGAACGTATACTCGATATAGCGGACGAGATAATCGTCGTCGCCGACGGACATATCGAACGTCAGGGGCCGAAGGATGATATCCTCCCCCATCTCGTGGGTACGACTTCCGCGATAAGCGGATGCACCAGACTTGTGGAAAGGAGCTGACCTAACGTCATGGATGATATTCAGAAACGCATTCTGTCAGAGGTCGCAGACCTGCACGACGTTCCCGAAGGGGCATATAACATCCGTGTCGACGGAGGCAGCGCCGGCCGCCGCAGCACTGAGAACATAGAGATCATACCGAAGCCGGAGGGCAGCGGTCTGGATATAAGGATAAAGCCCGGTACACGCCGCGAGAGCGTGCATATACCGGTGATCCTGAGCAAGACCGGCATGAAAGAAGTCGTATACAACGACTTCTACATAGGCGAAGACAGCGACGTCGTCATAGTCGCGGGCTGCGGAATACACAACGGGGGCAGCCAGGATTCACAGCACGACGGCATCCACCGTTTCTTCGTAGGCCGCGGGGCAAAGATGCGCTACGTTGAAAAACACTACGGCGAAGGCGACGGCACCGGTAAGCGCATCCTCAATCCGGTTACCGAGCTCCATCTTGAGGCCGACAGCACTGCCGAACTCGAGATGGTCCAGATCCGCGGCGTCGATTCTACTGAACGCGTTACCACGGCAGAGCTGGCGGAAGGCGCGCGTCTCGTGGTCCAGGAACGTCTCATGACCCACGGCACCCAGTCCGCTGTCAGCGTCTACAAAGTGGATATGAACGGTGAGAACTCGACCTCCGACGTCGTCTCGAGGTCGGTCGCCCGTGATGACTCCTATCAGAAATTCGACGCCCTGATAAACGGCAACGCGCCCTGCCGGGGACATTCCGAGTGCGACGCGATCATCATGGACCGCGCCCGCGTCCTGGCTGTTCCGCAGCTCGACGCAAACAACATAGACGCGGCGCTCATTCATGAAGCTGCGATCGGCAAAATAGCCGGTGACCAGCTCATAAAGCTCATGACTCTCGGACTTACCGAAGCCGAGGCGGAAGAACAGATAATCAACGGATTCCTGAAGTAAGTCTGTTATCCGATATACAGAAAATGCCGGAGCGATCCGTCAAGCGGATCGTTCCGGCCTTCTTTTTTTGTTATCGTTTTCAGAACTCTGACCTCAGTCTGCGGTCGAACAGGGAGTCTATCGTCTCCCTGACGTCGGCCGAACCGTAGAGCACGCTGTATACGGCACCGCAAATAGGGAGACTCACATCGTATCTTGCCGAGAGGCCGTTAAGTGCCAGCGCCGTGCTGTAACCTTCCGCCAGTTTGTTGAAACTCTCCCCGCGGACGTATGCCTCGCCGAATCTGCGGTTATTGCTGTGCGGGGAGAACAGCGTCGCCTCGTAATCTCCCAAGTGGCACAGGCCGTAGGCGGAGATCTCATTACCGCCCATTGCAGATATAAGCCGCGATATCTCGCGCGCACCTCTTGCCATCAGCGCTCCCTTGAGCGAGTGCCAGCCCAGCGCATCGAGGAACCCCGCTGCTATTCCGACTACGTTTTTCGCGGCAGCGCCGATCTCGTTACCTATCAGGTCGTTTCCTGTATACATTCGGATGAGCCTGCTGGAGAATGCTTCGGCAAGTTCCTTTTTCAGCGCTTCGTCCCTGCTGTCTATGACCATACACGCGGGTATACCCTCAGACAGATCCTGAACATGTCCCGGGCCAAGCCACACTGCGGTCCTGTTTGACGGATCGAGACACTCATCAGCGATCTCCGACAGCCTGCGTCCCGTTCCCGTCTCAAGCCCCTTCATGCAGAGGATCACTTTCCTGGCACGCATGCGGCTGCAGAAGGGGCCGTTCAGAAGTCCGCGCAGGTCCTGTGATCCGACTGAGATGACGACTGCATCTACTTCGAGTGCGCATGATGGATCGCTGGAGATCCCTATGCCGTCCGGAAGCTGTATATATTCGTTTCTGCGGGTCTCCGACAGCTGGCGGAGCCTTTTCGACGTCGACCGTCCGCAGAGCGTGACATCGTGGCCGGTCTTATCCAGATACCAGGCTATGCAGGTCCCCCACCGGCCGCATCCGATGACTGATATCCTCATCTGTGTTCTCCGACAAAGAATATACCCATCGTTCCAGGTCCTGTATGTGAACTGATCACAGGTCCGATAGGACCGATTATAACGTTCCTGACACCTGCAGTCTCCTTTATGCGCGCGGCGACTTCCGCCGCCTCGTCAGCGCAACCGCACTGACAGATGAACACGGTCTGTTTTTCAGGTTCGACAGCCATCGCCGCCACTTTATCGGAGATGGTCTCAAGCGAACGGGCACGGCCGCGCACCTTGGATACTGGCGTCAGATGACCGTCGTCGTCCATATGCAGTACGGGTTTTATATGCAGC
>CAMZHU010000040.1 GCA_947306975.1 uncultured Clostridia bacterium
CTGTCCGAACATCTGCACGAATGAGACCAGCAGCAGGATGCCAAGACTTACCACTATGTACGCCAGGAACCCCCTGCGGACCACGGTCTCGGCAAGTCTTCCCACGAACCATCCCGCAAGCGTGAGAACGAGAGTCATAAGTGCCGCAGGCTGGTTGAACGAGATATCGCAAAGGATTCCGGCGAACAGTCCGAATACGCTTCCCCGTCCGTTTCCCTCCAACATGGCTACTCCGACGGTTGCCAGCGGCAGCAGCGCCGGTACGTATCCCAGTATCTTTATACGGGCAAAGACCTCAGCCTGCAGGATATATACTATTATCAGCAGCACCGCGTGTACGACAACGGTCGTTATCGTCTGTTTTTTGATCTTCGTCATGGCGTCACTCCGTCACTTTGAAATCGGTGATCACATAAACGTTCATCAGTTCTCCGATTTCCGCAGCCGGTTCCACGGTCGCCGTCATGCCGAGACCAGATATGTCTTCGTCCATGTCTGAGACATAACCGATCAGAAGCCCGCGCGGGAACACTTCACCCTTTCCTGAGGTCATCACCGTATCCCCGGTGTACATGTGTGTGCCCTCGCTTATGTACTCGATGGCCAGCTTGCCGTCGCGCATCCTTGCAAAGTTCCCCTTTGCCACGACGATATCGCTGCTGCTCTCTGTGAACGCGCTTGCGGAAAAGCCGGTGTCTACTATGCTCCTGCACTTGGATGTCGTTCCTTCGACCTCAGTCACCTGTCCGACGAGCATTCCGGCCTCCGTAATCACGGCGTCGCCTACTTCCACGTCGGAATTCGAAGAGCCCTTGCTGATCGTGAAGGTAGAAGCCCAGTTGGAGGAAGTCCATGAGAGCACGCTTGCTGTCTCAAAAACATAATCGGAATGGCGCGACTTGAGATCGAACAGGGCGCGGAAGCGCTCGTTCTCCTCAAGGACCTCGTTGTACTCGCGTTCGTTCTGTCTGAGTTTTGCGATCTCGACGTTCAGGCGCTGGTTCTCGCTCACGAGCGAGTCGTATTTGTACATATAGCCGTAAAGGCTCTCGATCTCGCTCGCGACGGAAGCCGCCGCCACGCGGATCGGCTTCGTCACGCCGGAAGCTATGCGCGTGATGAATCCCGCGCGGCCTCCGGTCCCGAGAGCGATCAGGGCGATTATGACGATCACCAGCGCGGCACAAATCGCCGCTATGCTTTTTCCGCTGAAATGCTTTTTCACGCCAGTTCTACTCCAAATCCATCCAGTATTTCCGAAAGGGCGCACAACGGCAGCCCGACCACATTGAAGAAATCTCCGCTAATGCCGCGGATAAATACCGCCGCGCGTCCCTGCGCGCCGTACGCCCCGGCCTTGTCCATGGGTTCACCCGAAGCCACATACCGTTCGATCTCGCCCTCTGTCAGTTCGCGGAAAGATACGTCCGTCGCCACCGCGCGCGTTTTTACCTCTCCGCCTGAGATGACTGCGAGTCCCGTATATACGGTGTGCTCTCTGCCGGAGAGCATCCGCAGCATCCTTCGGGCGTCCTCCTCGGAGGATGGTTTGCCGAGATGTTCGTCGCCGAGGTATACCAGCGTATCCGCAGCTATGACCGTGTCCCCGGTCGGACGGAGGGCGGCGACTGCACGCGCTTTTCCCAACGCGATGAATTTGACCGTCTCTGCCGGAGACAGGCCTGCGGGAGGCGTCTCCTCGCCGTTGGGGGCGGGCATGACCGCGAAACCGCGGACGCCCAGCATCTCGAGCAGTTCCTTCCTTCTGGGAGATGCCGATGCCAGTACGAGCGCCATCACTGCACCCCCCTGTAATATACGCCGTGGGTCGAACCGGACGGCTTGTAATCGCTCTCGCCGAGGAACGCCGACATAACGGACACGCATTCGCGCGCGCTCTCTGTAGTGAATGAAAGACGGATCGCCCAGACGCCGAGCGCGTTAAGATCTCCCATCCTGTCCGCCATGAACAGTTTTCTGGACCCCAGCAGGATATTTCTGCATCCGAATTCCTTAACGACTGGATAATTGGCGCCGGAACCGTCTGAGAGCCCGGAGAAATTGTCGCATGTGCATACGCCCATGCAGTCGTGGATGATGCAGCTCTCTGTCACCATGAGCGGCAGCCTGCCGTAAGCCATGAGCTCTGTATCAAGAGGCTTTGCCATATCCCTTATTCCGGACAGCTTCATCTCGAACGGGAGCGCAGCTGACTCAAGCCCCATATCGCGCAGGGTGCGCAGAGTATGTGAGTTGAACGCATTCAGTCCGTAATCGCCTCTGACGCTGAATCCGAGCGATCTGGCGAACAGAATCTGCCCGATGTTTCCCGCGAGCGCCTGATCTATGCCGGCCTCCCGTGCTTTTTTCATAAGTTCCCGCACCTTTGTCCTCTCGCCGTCGTGTATGACGTGCGGAAGAACGACCGCGAGCTTCGTCTTTACGGTCTTCAGGTACCGCGACAGGACGCCTGCGGCGTCCGCAGCCTCTTCGAGCGGGATATATACTATCTCCGGGCCGAGTTTGAGCAGTTCTCTGGACAGCTGCGAAGCTTTGAGGACCGATACCGTGATCACCGGCGGATCCGTGCGCTTCAGATCTTCGCATCCGGGAATGAACTCTCCCGTCTCCCCGGGGGTAAAAGCCTCTCTCTGGCGGAGGATGTCCACCAGGACCCTGCGCTTAACTTCCCCAATGGCAGAGACCGGGAGCGTGAGCCCGCGGTCTACCGAGCTGCGGACTCCCGCACAAAGGAACGGAGTGCCGCCCGTGTTGTGGAGCTGGGTCCTGAGCGCTGCAGCCGTGAGTTCGCGGTTGAACGCTTTCTCCGGTACAAGGCCTTCGGCCGAGGCTGTGAATCCGCGGTCGTCCATCGCGGCCAGCTTCATCGTCTCGCCTTCTTTAAGGGCGCAGAAGAACCTGACCGGGACACGCTGCAGTTCACCGTTAAGGTAGTTCCTCCTCGCGGTGTTGAAAACTACGCGGCTCTCAGTCTCGTTCTCGCCGCCCGAGCCGAACATATGCGGCCCTTTTTTGCCGGTGAAGTAGCCGTCGTTGAATCCCTGTCCTGAAAAGGCGCGGCTCATCGCGCGGATGTCGTCATCCGCCTGGCGGCGGCCGTCGCGCAGAGCTTTCGAATATATACCGGTAACGACGGCTGAATATTCGGGCCTGCGGGTACGCCCCTCTATGACTATTCCCTTTGCCCCTGCGTCTGTCAGTTCGCTCAGATGGTTCACAAGGCATGTGTCCTTCAGCCCAAGCGGATACTCGACGGCGTGCGTCCCGGCACCGTACCTGCGGCGGCACGGCTGCGCGCAGGCGCCCCGACAGTCGCTTTTTCTGTCGGTGAAGGCGCTTAAGTGGCACTGTCCCGCATAGCTGACGCAGATCGGTCCGTGAGCTGGTACAAGCACACCGGCAGGGGAAGAAGCGCATATGCGCTTTATTTCCTTGAACGGCAGGAGCGCCGATAAAGTGACGTACGCCGCGCCCATGGCTGCGGCGACCTTTGCCCCTTCGAGGCTGTGTATGCCCATCGCCTCGCCTGCGATTATCTCCATCGTCGGAGCGGCCTGCCTGACGGCGCGCAGAACTCCGAGGTCGGACACTACCAGGCCGTTCGCTCCGCATCTGGCCGCTTTGCGGGCAAGTTCAGCTATATCCTTAAGCTCTCCGTCAAATGCAAAGGAATTCAGTGTTATATATGTTTTTACGCCGCGGACACGGCAGTACTCCGCCGCCTTGTATATCTCGTTCTCGTTGAGGTTCCTCGCTTCAAGTCGCGCGTTGTTTCTTTCAAATCCGAGATAAACCGCATCTGCACCGTTCTGTACAGCGGCTATAACGCCCTCCGCACTGCCTGCGGGGGAAATGATCTCAAGCATTTCATCCTCCGGAAGATGGGTCTTGCAAGCATGCGGGCATCCGGCCGGACGCAATCCGCGCAGCTTACAGTACAGGATAATATATTCTATCACAAGCCCCTCCTATAAAAAAGAGTAAAAACGTTCATTTTTGCACTTTTTCATTGCCGTACAGGAGCCGTTCTGCTATAATAAATCATGCTTATTTTGGGATAGTATGCCGTCCCGCTGCAGGAATGGAGATGAGAGCTGTGAAAGACGAATTGTATACTGCGGAATCAGCCGCGGCGGTATCCATCGGGTTCGATGCACTTGACCGGCTTATCTCCGTCGGGAGCGGCGCGGCCGCTCTCCTTTACCTTTACTGTCTGCGTGCCGGCGGCCCGGTGACGGCTGAAGACGCTTCGGCGGCGCTGGGCTTTACAAGGAACGAGACCGCTGCGGCCGCAAAGCGGCTGCGGGAAGCCGGTCTGCTTCGGGGGAAACCTGAAGACAGGGATCGCAATCCTGCCGAGGACTGCTCTGCCCGGCCAAAGACCGCCGCGCATGTGCCTGAGCCCGCAGACTCGACGCCCGAGTATACGGCAGCGGACATAAAGCTGATCCTGGAAAGAGGCGGAGACTTTTCCGCCCTCGTGCGCGAGGTCCAGAAGAGTCTCGGAAAGGTCCTCTCCTCAGACGATCTCATCAAGCTCTTCGGAATATATGACGGGCTCGGCATGCCCTCAGAGGTCATACTCCAGCTCGTCACCTACTGCATCGGTGAACAGCAGCGGAGATACGGGCCTGACCGTCTGCCCACCATGCGCTACATCGAGAAAGCGGCATATACGTGGGACCGCGCAGGCGTCCTGACGCTCGATCTGGCGGAGAAATACATCCGCGACCAGGAGACGCGGCGCAGCGCCGTGTCCGAAATGAAAACAGTACTCGGCATACGCGACCGGGAACTCTCGCCGTCAGAGCGGAAATACGTCGAAAACTGGATCGCCATGGGTTTCGGACCCGAAGCGGCGTCCGTCGCCCTTGACAGAACGTTGCTGAAGACGAACAAACTGACCTGGCCGTATATGGATTCAATACTCAAGAGCTGGGACTCCAAGGGAATCCACACGCCCGAAGAGATCGAGCGCGGAGATCCCCGCCCGGCTCCCGGAAAACCCTCATCGGGCAGGCGCAGACAGGACCGCAGCGCCGCGCCGACCGAGGCTGAATTGAAAGACATCCTTGACCTGATAAACGACATGAAGGAGGACCGCTGATGTCTCTTGACGGAAGACTGCTCTCGCTGGCTAAAGACCGTCTTGACGAACGCCGTCACGCGCGTGAACTCGAACGGGACCGCCGCGAACGCGAGGTTTACGCCAAAAACCCGAGAGTCCGCGAGCTGGATTCCGCGATCCGCACTGCCATGGCAAAGACGTTCGCGGCCGCTCTCGATCATGCCGACGGACTTGAATCGCGCATCGAAGCCGTGCGCGAGGAGTGCCAGAATCTCGAGGCGGAACGCTCGGAGGAGATCATATCCGCCGGATTTCCGTACGATTATCTCGATATGGGCTACATCTGTGACGACTGCCAGGACACCGGTTTCATCGGCTCAAAACCGTGCGCCTGTCTGCTGGAGCTTTACGCCGAGGAGCAGCGCCGCGCGCTGAGCGACCTGTTCAAGCTCGGCAGCGAATCCTTCGACAGCTTCGATCTCTCCTGGTATGACGAAAACCCGGATCCCGTGACTGGCGTCTCCCCGCGCGAACATATGGAAGCGGTAAAAGAGATGTGCTATCGCTATGCGGACGGTTTCGGAAAGCGCTCGATGAACCTTCTTCTGACAGGCGCTCCCGGTCTCGGAAAGACTTTCCTGTCCGCGTGTATCGCCCGCACCGTTTCGGAACACGGTTTTTCAGTCGTCTACGAGACGGCACAGACCGTTTTCCAGCGGTTCGAGGACCAGCGCTTCTCCCGCGGAGATCCCGAAGCCGTCGGGGCCGACATCAAGCGCTATCTGTCATGCGATCTCCTCATACTGGACGATCTGGGAACGGAGCTGACCTCCTCGTTCACCCAGAGCGCTCTTTACGAACTGATAAACACACGTCTCACATCCGGCAGGAAGACCGTTATAAATACGAACCTGTCCGTTGCTGACATACGTTCGCGCTACACGCCTCAAATAGCGTCTAGGCTGGAAGGCGAATATCAGGTGCTGCCGTTCTTCGGCAGCGATATACGCCAGCTCCGCCGGACACGCAGATGAACTGAAGCAGTTTCTGCATATTCATCCAGTCATGCATATCGTATAATCTCTCTGAAAACGTTTCATCCGGATAACTCCCGTTGATTTCTCGCGGGTTTTGCACTTTTTCCACAGAGTTTTCAACATGCGTTATGTCAACGCGGTTTTATCAGTATTCATTTTCAGAGCGAATACCTGGCCGGCGACGCTGCGCTGATCGGGGCAGGACTCGTCTCCTGTTCCGAGTACGTGCATGCCGAACTGAAAGGATGCGCCAATGGAGAACAGGAGCCAGAGTTATATCAAGGGTGCGGCGATACTCGCCGCAACCGTGGCTGTCACCAAGGTGATCGGAGCGATCTACAAGATCCCTCTTTACAATCTTCTGGGTGATGAAGGCACGGCCCATTTTCAGGTCACCTATACCATCTATAATCTTCTTCTGACCATAGCCATGGCGGGCGTGCCCGTCGCTCTTTCCCGGCTGATATCCGCCGCGCACTCCGTCGGTTGCGACAGGCAGGGCAGCCGGATATTTAAAGTCGCGATGCCGACTTTCATGCTCATAGGCCTAATTTGCGGCGGAGCCATGTACATATGGGCGCAGGAGATAGCCGATCTTATGGGCGACCCCGAGATCGCAGACGGCATACGCTGTCTTTCCCCGGCGGTATTCTTTTACTGTATGGTAGCTGTATACCGGGGCTATTCACAGGGCCACGGCGACATGATCCCGACCGCCATCTCGCAGATCCTGGAGGTCCTGTGCAAACTGTTCTTCGGCCTAGCGATAGCTTGGATCCTGCTGAGACGCGGTTACGGTACTCCCACGGTCTCCGCCGGCACGTTTGCGGGCATAACGATCGGTCTTCTGCTTTCTGTGCCGGTAATGGCATATTACAAACGGCGTGCGGCAAAGAGAAACTCATACCGCCTGGACGGCGGCGACCCCTCCGTTCTAAGCTACAGGGAGACGCTTGACCAGATATTCCGCATAAGCATACCCATAACGCTCGGCGCTTCAGTGCTGAATATAATTACCCTCGTTGACACCAAGCTCGTGCTTCTCAGACTGCAGAACGGCGCGGGTTACGACTATATGACAGCAAAGGTCCTCTACGGCGCGTACTCCAAGGCGCTCACGCTTTTCAACCTTCCTGCTGCATTCATCGTACCGGTGACGGTAAGCGTGGTCCCCGCCATAGCCGCTGCGATCGCCAGGAAAGAGCACGACAGCGCCGGGGAGGTCATGACCTCCGCTGTGAAGGTGACGAATCTGATCGGACTGCCCGCCGCCGCGGGACTTCTGATCCTCTCCTTCCCGATATACAGCGGTCTCTACTGGGGCAGCAATGAAAACGGTCCGGCGCTTTTGGCGATCCTGGGTATCGCGTCCTATTTCGTCTGCCTTCAGCTCATTACTACAGCTATACTTCAGGCAAGCGGTTTCGAGCGTCTCTCGATGCTCACGCTGCCGCTCGGCGGCATAGTAAAAGTAGTCGCAATATGGTTTCTGGTCGGCAGTCCTTCCATCGGCATCTACGGTTCTCCCATCAGTACGATAATCTGCTATTTCTGCATCTCTGCTTTCAACATCTGGTTCATCCGGCGGTACCAGACCGTGCGGCCCGATTTCCTGAAGGCCACTCTCAGGCCGTTCGTCTGCACGGTGATAATGGCCGTGGCCGCCTTCGCGGTGTACTGGCTGGGGATGAGGGCGCTCGGCGACTGGTTCGCGGCCTCAAGGATGCACATGCTCATCATAATGTGCGTCTCCGTCGCAGTTGCCGTCGCGGTATACGCCGCTGCGATTATCCTCCTCGGCGCCGTCACCAGAGAAGACCTGCAGCTGCTTCCCAAAGGCGAAAAGATCGCTGATTTCCTGAAAATCAAGTAAATACGGCGTTTTTTTGAAAACAACAGTAATAATCTCTTGCGAAAAAGGTGAAACTATGGTAGATTTTGAACGCAAGTCAGCGTATGACGTTTCGGATATGCGTCGGCTCATAGCAGTGCTCCGCGGCCCGGGCGGCTGCCCGTGGGACGCGGAACAGACGCACGAGAGCATAAGGCGCAACTTTCTCGAAGAGGCGTACGAAGCCGTCGAGGCGATCGACGAGAAGGACACGGTCCATCTGTGCGAGGAACTCGGCGACGTACTCATGCAGGTCATGTTTCATGCCGGCATCGAAGAGGACGCGGGAAGGTTCGATCTGAACGGAGTCGCGGACATGGCCGTCAAAAAGCTTATCCTCCGCCACCCCCACGTATTCGGGGACGTTACCGTATCAGGCAGCGACGAGGTCCTCAAAAACTGGGACGAGATAAAACGCAAGGAGAAGAGCCAGCGCACCGTTGCGGACTCGATGGAATCCGTTGCGAAGAGCCTGCCGTCTCTGTGGCGTGCGGAGAAGATCCAGAAAAAGGCCTCGAAGGTCGGTTTCGACTGGCCTGATGCCGATGGGGCGATGGACAAGCTGGCAGAGGAACTAACCGAACTCTCAGACGCGCTCAACCACGGCGGCAGCGTGGAAGAGGAGCTCGGCGACCTGCTTTTCTCGGCGGTCAATGTGGCAAGGCTCTCAGGCATCGATCCCGAAGAAGCTCTGCATTCAGCGTGCGACAAGTTCACGGCCCGCTTCTCCTACATGGAAAAAATGGCGGAGCAATCCGGTCAACGGCTTGAAGATATGTCTCTTTCCGAAATGGACAGGCTTTACGACGCAGCAAAGGCTGCGCTGTCGGCGGACGCCGAATGAGCGCAGATCCCCCAACCCCCAGCATCTAAAACAATGCGCCCAGTGCGCAAAATTATTGGAGGTCATTATGAACAAGGCAGAACTTATCACGAAAATCGCAGCAGATTCCGGTCTTTCCAAGAAGGACAGCGAGAAGGCTCTCACCGCCGCTCTGAACGCTATCACCGATTCCCTCAAAAAGGGCGAAAAGGTCCAGCTCGTCGGCTTCGGCATTTTTGACGTAAAGGTCCGTGCTGCGCGCACCGGCCGCAACCCCAAGACCAAGGAGCCGGTGGAGATCCCCGCTTCCAAGGTGCCTCAGTTCAAGGCCGGCAAGCTCCTTAAGGATTCGCTCGCCGACTGATCAGTCAGGTTTAAACGCAAGACGGCGGCACGGGATTAACCGTACCGCCGTTTTCCCTTGAATCAGGGCCGTTCCTCCGCTCAGCACGGAGCCCGGCATAAGTATTCCGAAGGAGGGCGCGCAGTGCGTCTTGACAAATACCTTAAAGTTTCCCGGCTCATAAAGCGCCGCACCGTTGCAAACGAGGCCTGCGACAAGGAGCACGTTTCAGTCAACGGCCGCACGGCAAAGGCGTCCTACGACGTAAAGCCTGGCGACGTGATCGAGATCCGCTTCGGCCAGCGGCTGCTGCGGGTCGAGGTGCTCGAGGTAAACGAGCATGCAGCCAAGGCCGATGCTTCGGCCATGTACAGGGAGATACCGTGAATCTTTGGAACAGGCTGAAAACATATCTGACAGCTTTACCGATGTGCACTACGTCGTTATCTGCGCATGCACGACAGCCGTCAGCATCAGCCTCGTCGCTCTTCTCACAAAGGTCTTTCACCGGGAAGACAACCTCTCAAATATCGTAACCATCATCGCGGCTGTCATCTTCGCATATGTCGCGAATAAGATATTCGTCTTCCGTTCCCGTACGGACAGTTTCGGCGCCCCTGCAGCGGAGACGTTCAAGTTCTTTGCCGGATGTGCCGTCACCATGCTCTTGGAAGTCTTCGGTGTGGTGTTCTTCGACTCTGTGCTGTGACAGGACGTCGTCGTTGCAAAGGAAGGATCGCAGAATCTAGTGCTTGTGGGAAACTATCTCATAAGCCGTTTCACAGTATTCAGAAAGAAAAAACAGAACGGAACGGCGCGGAAACCGGCGGGGAACCGCCCTCCGGCGTCGGAGGTCAGTGATGTTTAAAAAAGCAGTTATAACGCTGATATCGCTGCTGTTGGCGTCTGCTCTTCTCGGGGGCTGCTCCGCAGGCGATACATCCAGTGAAACATACTCAGATACGGCGTTTATGCTGGACACTGTCGTGTCAGTAAAGATTTACGGCGTACCCGAGGCGGACGCCCGCGCCGCCGTGGACGCCGCGTTTTCAGAGATAGCGCGCCTTGAAGGCGTCCTCAGCTCTAACATCGTAGGCAACGGTATAGACCTGCTCGCGCAGAACGCCGGTACCGGATACACGGAGCTGGATTACGACGCCGTGTATGTCCTCAGAAAAGCGGTGGAATACGCAGAGCTTACCGGAGGAGCGTTCGACCCGACGGTCGGGCCGGTCGTCGCACTCTGGAACATACGCAACGGTTCCGGATACGTCCCCACGGATGAGGAAAGGGCCGCGGCGGCGGCTCTCGTGGACTATAATAAGATCCTCTTTGACGAAAACGGCAGAGTGATGCTCGCCGATACAGGGATGTCCGTGAACCTCGGTGCGATAGCGAAAGGCTACATCGCCGACCGTGTCAAAGCTCTGCTCACAAGCATGGGCATCGAACACGCTGTTATATCGCTCGGCGGGAATGTCCTCGCCTTTGGAGGAAAGCCGGACGGGTCGGATTTCGTCATCGGCATACAGGATCCTTTCGGTTCCACGGGCGAGATAGCAGCGACCGTCTCGGTGCGCGACATGAGCGTCGTCTCATCCGGCGATTACGAGCGTTATTTTGAAGCTGACGGGATCCGCTATCATCACATCATGGATCCGTTTGCCGGAGCTCCGGCAAACAGCGGCATCTCCGGAGTCACGATTCTGTCCGACAAGTCTGTCGACGGCGACGCGCTCTCGACCGCAGTTTTCGTCCTGGGGCGGAATGAGGGCCTTGAGCTCATCGAGTCGCTTGACGGCGTCGAGTGCGTGCTGATAGGCAGCGGAGGAGAACGCACCGTTTCTTCGGGTCTGAAAGACAGTGTCGTTTTCCGCTGATCCCGGATCTTGTAATACCGATATAATGCGCCCGTTTTCCGATGGGAAAACGGGCTGTTTCTATATACATTCCGCCGCTGATTTGATATAATATTTTTTACTTGCTTCTAAACCAATATTAAAATTATTTATATT
>CAMZHU010000041.1 GCA_947306975.1 uncultured Clostridia bacterium
ATTTCGCCTTCTCCGAATCGTCCCGGCCGGAACGTTTTTACGTAGGGCGAGCTTTTCAGATACGTCTGCACGGCTTTGCGAAGCGCACCTGTGCCCTTGCCGTGTATGATCGTCACCGTGGTAAGTTTTCCCATCCGTGCGCCGTCAAGGAACTGTTCAACTACCGGTATCGCTTCATCGGTCATCATACCTCTAATATCAAGTTCCGGTTTCGCTGAGGCGGCCCGAAGTCCTCCTGATGATCCTACAGACAGTTTCGGCGTCTTGGGTCCGCTGCTCTTTTCGACGAGACGCACTTCGTCCTCTTTGACGGTGATCTTCATTATCCCCGCCTGGAGCGACAGCGTCCCGTCTTCTCCGGCCGATATGACCTGGGCTTCAGTACCGAGTTTTAGAAGCCTCACCGTATCTCCTGCTCTGATCGGTCGCGGCGACGGAGGCGGGACCTCCTCTTCTGTGTTTGCCCCAAGTTCTGTCTCAGCCTCGTTCAGCTTTCTGTGCATGGCCGCGCGGCTGTCGTTGACGCGCTGCCAGTCCATGTCCTTTGCTGCCGTCTTCCTGATCTGCGCCAGTTCGTCATACACCTCGGAGGCTGCTCTGCGCGCTTCCGCTATGATCCGATCCGCCTCACGTCTGGCCAGCTTTGCGGCGCTTTCTTTTTCCTTTTCGACTTCACGCCTGTACTGTTCCGCAGCTTTTCTGTCCTGTTCGGCGTCAAACAGCAGTTTCTTTGTGCTGAGTTCCTCTTTTTCGAGCCGCTGTCTAGTGTGTTCGAGATTCTCAAGTACTTCCTCAAAAGATGCGCTCTCCGCATCTATCCTGCTCTTAGCGTCGCGGATTATGTCATCGGGAAGACCGAGACGAGAGGAGATCGCAAATGCGTTGCTCTTTCCCGGGATGCCTATGAGCAGTTTATACGTAGGTCTCAGTGTTTCCACGTCGAACTCACAGGACGCGTTCTGCACCCCTGCGGATGTCGTGGCATAGACTTTCAGTTCAGCATAATGTGTTGTAGCGGCGATTATCGCGCCTTTGCCTCGGGCGTTTTCGATAATAGCTATTGCTAGGGCCGCTCCCTCTACGGGATCCGTGCCGGCGCCCAGTTCATCGAACAGGAGAAGATCGCCTTCACGGCACTCCTCGAGCATGCGTACGATATTCGTCATATGTGACGAAAAAGTCGAGAGAGACTGTTCTATCGACTGCTCGTCTCCTATATCCGCAAGTATAGCGTGCGGCAGAGTGACACGGCTCCCGTCGCCTGCAGGTATATGCAGTCCGCACTGGGCCATGGCGCACAGGAGTCCGATGGTTTTGAGCGTGACGGTCTTTCCTCCGGTGTTCGGGCCGGTGATTACCAGCGTGTCGTATTCCCCTCCGAGACGTACGTCGATGGGAACTGTAGTTCCTGCCGGGAGCAGCGGATGGCGGGCGGCCCGCAGGCTGATCTCTCCGCTCTGGGACAGTTCCGGCTCACCGGCGTTCATCCTGTATGAGAGCTTTGCCTTTGCGAATACCACGTCAAGCTCCGTGAGCACATTGAAATCGCAGATGATCTCCTCTCCGCAGGACGCCACTTCGGCGGAGAGTTCCATCAGGATGCGGTCTATCTCGGCGCGCTCCTTCGCAAGGAGCTCGCGTATCTCGTTGTTCGCCTGCACCGCAGACATCGGCTCTATAAACAGCGTAGCTCCGGAGGATGAGATATCGTGCACGAGCCCGGGCACGGATGCCTTGAACTCAGCCCTGACGGGAACGACATAGCGGTCGTTCCGCATAGTTATGATAGGTTCCTGAAGATATTTCACGCTGACAGGCGACGTTATGATCTTGTTCAGCGACTGCCGGACCTTGTCGCCGGCGATACGCATATGTCTGCGGATATCGGCAAGCTCACTGCTCGCTGCGTCCGCGATCTCATCCGGACCGGTTATGGACGTAGTGATCCTGTTTTCCAGATACCTGTTCGCGTGCAGGGCTGCGAACAGGCCGTCCAACGGTGTGGGTTCATCCCCGCCGAGCCCGTAAGAAGCGGCTGAGTCCGCGTTTCGCAGGACGCCCGCGATGCCCAGGAGTTCCACGGTGTTCAGCATGCCGCCCATATCCGCACGTCTGACGGAGCCTCTGATGTCTGTAACTCCGCCGAAGCCGGGGCTTCCTTTGGTCTCCATCATGCGCTTTGCCGCAGTCGTCTCTGCCTGGCGTCTGGTCACTTCATATATATCCGACGACGGGGCTATGGCGAGAACGGCTTCCTTTGCCGCTGCTCCCACCGCTTCGGCCGCCAGCATCTTCATTACTGCCGGCAGTTCTATCGTCTCAAGAGATTTTTCAAAAAAAGTCATACTATTCTTCCTTAATGCTTCTGTAGAATTCAAGCGTCCCGAATCCTCTGTCCAGCTGCGTCAGCGCAAATGCCTCGGTCGCCGCAGACAGTCGCGAGAGCGTCTCATCGCCGAGCGCAAATGAAAAGAGTTTTCTGGGTTCGCATCCGACTATGTACCTCATCGCATCGAGAGCGCCGGCGTTCAGCGGCACCACTCTGCCTTCATTGCCTTCTCCGCGGCAGTCCCTGCATCTCACCACGCCTCCGGACAGGTCGAGTCTGGGTGAGGAAACATCGGAACGTCCGCATACATGGCATGCTGAAACATCAGGTTCAAACCCGGCGAGGCACATGAGCCGGAGTTCGAACGCGCTTTTGACCAGAGCGTTCTTCCGTTTCCCCTCAGAAAGTGCAAAAAGCGCATTCAGTCCAAGGGACAGTATTTCAGGATTCGGTATCTCTTCGTCCGAAACTGCCTCGAGCAGCTCCGCAAAATACGAACCCAGCGACATCTTCTCCAGATCCGCCCGAAGCGGTTCGAATATCTCGATAGGGCGCGCCTCGGTCAGCACCCACCGACCGCGGCTGCCGTAAAGCGTCATATCCGAGAAGGCCAAGAGCTGGGACGCGCCAGCTATCCTGCTCCCGCGCCGCTTTGCTCCGCGGGCGGTCACTGTCTGTTTCCCAGCGTCTGACGTTAGGACAGTCAGTATCCTGCTCGTTTCTTTATAGACAGCCTCCCGAAGGACGAGGCCTTTCGTATTCAGATACATTCATTCACTCCGAGTAGCCAAAATTGCGGAGAAGCGAATCGCTGTCCCTCCAGTTCTCCTTGACCTTCACCCATGTCTGGAGGTAAACCTTCGCCCCCATAAATCTCTCCATATCCTCGCGTGCGAGCTGCCCGATCTTCTTCAGCATCGCTCCGTTCTTTCCGATAATCATGCCCTTGTGGCTGGCCTTCTCACAGTAGATCGTTGCATCTATATCTATGATCTCCGCGTCCTCCCTCTCGGAGAACTTTGTTATGACCACCGCGGTCCCGTGCGGTATCTCACGGTCCAGACACAGAAGCAGTTTTTCGCGGATTATCTCAGCCATTATCTGCTTTTCAGGCTGATCTGTGATCATATCATCGGGAAACAGCTGCGGTCCTTCCGCGGCAAACCTTTCGAATTCTCCCAGAAGTTCGTCGATGCCGTCGCCGGTCAGGGCCGAGATGGGAACTACTGCGCTGAAGTCGTACGCGGCTGCGTATGCCGCGATGACTGCAAGCACGGTCTCCTTTTTTACAGTGTCTATCTTGTTTATAACAAGGATCGCCGGTACGCCAAGTTCGCCGATCCGTTTTATGAGCATGCTCTCCTGTTTGCCTATCTCCGGCACCGGTTCAACGATGAGTGCGACCGCGTCGACATCGGCCACGCTCTCGTTTACCACTTTCACCATATAGTCTCCGAGCTTTGTGCGGGCCTTGTGAAACCCCGGCGTGTCCAGGAGTACGAGCTGCGTATCTCCCCTGTTTACGACCGCGAAGATCCTGTTCCGCGTCGTTTGCGGCTTGTTCGACACGATAGCGATCTTGTCGCCTACGAGCGTATTCGTGAGAGTTGACTTGCCGACGTTCGGCCTGCCTACGATAGAAATCATAGCCGTTCTGGTTATCATTTTCCTTCCTCCCCGCCGTATCCAGCTTCCTTTAGGATCGCTTTTTCCCTGGCCCTCATCTTCTTTTTCTGCTCGCCCTCGTCAACGTGGTCGTAGCCCAGCAAATGCAGTACAGAATGGATGGTCATGTACGCGAGTTCCCTTGCCTCCGTGTTTCCGAACTCCTCCGCCTGCGCGCGTATCCGCTGCGCGGAGACCGCCATGTCGCCAAGCGGCAGAAGCCCGGTGTCCGGTTCTATATCCGAGGGTTCGAACGAAAAACCGCCCGGCGTCAGTTCCATAGCCGGAAATGACAGAACGTCCGTAGGTCTGTCGACGCCGCGGAAATCCCGGTTTATCTCGCGTATGCCCTCGTCATCCGTTATCAGTACGCTGACACAGCATGGCGTGTCGACGCCTTCAGCTCTCAGTACTGACGCGACCGCGTTCTTTATGACTTTGTTGTACTCTTCCCCCGCGATTCCACGCTTTGCGCGCCGTATTTCTATCCTGTGCTTCATTTCTTTCTACCGTACTGCCTTCCTGAAGCGGACGCGTTCTCCGCCTTTTTCCGCTCATACTTCTCATACGCGTCGATGATCCGCTGCACCATTACATGCCGGACAACGTCGCTAGCCGTGAAACGGCATACGGCAACGTCCTCGACTCCCTCAAGCACCCGCATCGCCTCTTTCAGGCCGCTGGTCTTGTCCGCAGGCAGATCTATCTGAGTTATGTCTCCCGTAATGACGATCTTCGAGCCGAATCCGAGACGCGTCAGAAACATCTTCATCTGCTCTCTCGACGTGTTCTGGGCTTCGTCAAGGATTATGAAGGAATCATCCAGGGTCCTGCCTCTCATATAAGCAAGAGGCGCCACTTCAATATTGCCCTTTTCCAGGTACTTGTTATACGTGTCGGCACCCAGCATCTCAAAAAGCGCGTCGTAAAGAGGACGCAGATACGGATCCACCTTGCTCTGAAGGTCGCCCGGGAGAAAACCGAGGCGTTCACCGGCCTCAACTGCCGGCCTTGTCAGAATGATCCTGTTTATCTGTTTAGCCCGGAAGGCCGCGACGGCGGCAGCAACCGCTAGATATGTTTTTCCTGTGCCTGCAGGACCGATCCCAAGCGTCACGGTATTCTTTGCCATCGCCTCTATATATCCGCGCTGTCCGAGCGTCTTTGCCTTGACAGGCTTGCCTCTCGCCGTTATACAGACAACGTCCCCGGAGAGCTGGCTGATCTTGTCGTCCTGCCCGCTCTTAACGAGGGATATGACGTACCTGACGCTGCCGGAACTGATGTCCTCGCCTTTCGCCGCCAGCGCCAGAAGTCCGTTAATCGTACGCTCTGCGTACATGACATCCTCCGCTTCTCCCGACAGTTTGATCTCTGAATCCCTGTCGGTGACTTTGACATGCAGTTCATCCTCTATCAGGCGCAGATTCTCATCGAACGATCCGAAGACTTCGATCACGTGCTCCATTCTTTCAGTGCTTATGCTCTTCTCTATCATTAGCTTTCCCTGTCAGCCGCTGCCGCGCGGCGTCTCCTCTCTATCGTTTTCCATCAGTCCGCTGACCGAGAGAAATAATCCGAACTAAAGTGTTTCCATGATTATTTTATCATATATCACCGTTATTATTCCACTGGCAGGCTTTACGTTTGCGCCACAGTCTTCATTCCGGCGTGGTTATCAGCACCTTCAGCGTTTTTATATGTATTGTAAAACATGCGTTCCGGCGGTATAATCCCATCAGAGGGGGATGAAGAAATGATCTTCGACAAAAAGATTGTGCCCAGATGTGAATACTGCCGCTTCGGGAACCTGATCGACGACGATCACGTGATATGCGTAAAGCGCGGCGTCGTAGGTTCAGATGATGCATGCCGCAGGTTCAGGTACGACCCGCTCAAAAGGCGTCCTGAGATTCAGGCCGCCTTCAGGCCGCAGGATCACAGCGACGATGAATTCGCCCTCTGATCAGTCCCACATTCCAAGTTCACGAAGTTCATACTTCACCTCGCCGTGCCCGACTTCGAGCACGGCGTATGTTTTTCTGTTCATCCCCACGCTTCCCGGGTTCAGGACAAGCATGTCGTCAACATACTTCGCATACGGTCTGTGCGTATGCCCGAACAGCACAACATCCGCCTCCATATAGAGTCCCGAGGTAATAAGCGAGTCGAGACTGTACTTGACTCCGTGGTTGTGACCGTGGACCATGAAAAAGCGGACCCCCTCCATTACGAAGTTGTCTGCATCCAGTTCCATCGAATGCGGGTCGCAGTTCCCGCGGACGGCGCGTATCAAAATGTCGGGAAAATCCCTCCGAAGTTCGTCACAGTCCCTGTCGTGATCTCCGAGGTGGAGCATGAGATCAGGGCCGGTCACCGCAACTGCGCGCCGTAGAGCTTTGATATTCCCGTGTGAATCGGATACGACGAGCACTTTCATCTGCCGCTGACCTCCGTAGTATTTCCCTGATTATCTGACAGACAGCGGCGAGGACCTTCTGATAATCCTCGCCGTCGTTTGCATAATATTACTGTCCGCCGTAAACAGCGCCACCGTCGGGCAGGAGAAAAACACTCCTGTCCGCTGCTCCGACCGTGCAGGAGACTTCTGTCATTGAATAAACGAGTGTATCGCCGTCAAATTTCTCCGCGCCCACGGCAAGTCCTGTATCGGCAGAGATATAGCACCTTGTGACATAACCCAGCTGGCCGGATACGTATTCGGCAAAGATGCAGTTCGTTCCGTTGTAGCTGTCGTATCCTGCTTCACGGATATCTCCGTCAGGTATCGACAGAAGTTCCTCATATGTAACGAGCATTTGGAACTCATCTTCCGCCGTGACGGTACTTCCCGAATAGACAGGGGGTTCATCGTCGTACCATATGTACGTTGTGTCTCCGATAAGAAGAACGCTTTTTGCGTCAAATTCAGAGTATAAGTTTATACGTGAGGCTTCCTCAGAAACGAATGATTCGACCCTGTACTGAGAACTGCCTCCGTGCCAAAAAGTGGTCACCGACAGTTCACGTGAATACTCTGCTGGTCGACGGAGCGTCGCCACGACGGCCTTGACGGTATCGGTGGTTAGTTCGACACGTACGAGTCCTGCGGGTTCTTCTTCAGGCTGCGCGTCTGCGGCAGAATCGCGTTCTTCGGGAAGTTTCACACCGTGATCGCGGCCGCTGCCGCCCGATATGATTATTATGAGAGCTATCACGGTTATTATCACCGCAATGGCGGCCGTCGAGATAAGGAGAAGCCTTTTAGAGTTCATTTTCCTCCCCCGCCGCGTCTGAAACGCCGTCCGGTCCCTTTTCCTCCGTATCCGGTACCTCGCTGTCAGGCAGTCCGGTCTCCGACTGTGTCCCATCCTTCTCGGCGGTATCAGAGTCATCTTCAGGCAGGGCCGCGACCGCCGTATCCTGTGCGTCCGTCTTCTTGATATTCATGATGAACGCAGCCATCAAGGCGACTATTATGAGCGTGACAAGCACCATTATGGCGCGTACCTCGCCGGTTGTAATGATAAGGATTGCGATAAGGCCCAGGATGCCGCTTATACCGTAAAGTATCGCGACGGCCTGTTTCTGGGAAAGTCCCATGTCGATCAGCCTGTGATGGAAGTGCTTCCTGTCCGGCTTCATCGGGTTCTGTCCCCGTATAAGACGGCGGAAGAACGCAAAGGCAGTGTCGAATATTGGCAGGCCGAGCACGATGAACGGAACGACGAAGGAGATTATCGCAAAGACTTTGAACAGGCCGACGACGGACATCGTGGCCAGAACGTATCCCAAAAGGAGCGCGCCCGTATCTCCCATGAAAAGCTCCGCCGGATTCATGTTATAGGGCATAAAACCTATACACGCGCCGGCCAGGGCTGCAAGGATGACCGCCACATTTCCGTCAGATACCAAGAGCGCTATTACGAGCATCGTCACCGTCGCTATCGTAGAAACGCCTACAGCGAGGCCGTCGAGGCCGTCGATAAGGTTCACCGAGTTCGTCACGGCCACGATCCAGATTACGGTTATCGGAATGGAGAACCCTCCGAATATGAGGTATTCCGCATCGCTGAAAATGTTGGGATTGGCTATTATCTCGATCCGGACGCCGTGGAACACGGCGATGAAAGCCGCCACTATCTGGAGCAGGAATTTCAGCCACGCCGGAAGCGGCACGATATCGTCGATCACGCCCACTATCACGACGAGGAGCGCCCCAAGCAGGATGCCGCGCACCTGGAGCGTAACATCCGCAAAAAGCACGACACTGAGTATGAATCCCAGGAATATGGCAAGTCCGCCCATCCTCGGAATCGGATGATCGTGAACACGGCGATTGTCGTCAGGCACGTCTATAGCGCCCACGCGGTGGGCGAACTGCTTCACGATCGGAGTCGATATAAAACTGATGATTAAAGACGCCAGCAAAGCTATGCCGACTTTCAGATACAGTCCGTTACCCATTTCTTCTCCTAACGGTCAGACCGACGCCTTACCGTTCAACGAAACCTACTTTCTTATAGACCTTGCGCAGGGTCCTATAAGCGGTACGCGAGGCCTTTTCCGCGCCCGCCCTGTAAACGGACTCGAGATACGCCTTGTCAGCTATGAGGCGAAGTGATTCCTCCCTTATGGGACGGAGCATCTCAACTACCGCCTCTCCCACATATTTCTTGAAATCGCCGTATCCTCGTCCGGCAAATTCGCTTTCGATCTCCGCATAGCTCTTGCCGGTGCAACCGGAGTAGATGCTCATGAGGTTCGCAACGCCCGGCTTTTCCTCAGGCGCGTAACGCACGCAGTTCTCGGTATCGGAATCCGTAACGGCACGCTTGAACTTGCGCATTATATCCTCAGGCTTGTCCATCAGATATACGACGCCGGCGCCGGCCTCGTCGCTCTTGCTCATCTTGCTCATCGGATCCAGCAGATCCATAACACGTGCACCGACCTTGGGTATATAGGGCTCAGGCATCTTGAAAACATCGCCGTAGATACCGTTGAAACGCTGTACGATATTGCGTGCCAGTTCGACGTGCTGCTTCTGATCCTCGCCGACTGGCACGTAATCCGGCTGATACAGCAGGATGTCCGCAGCCATAAGGCACGGGTAAGTGAACAGTCCGCCGTTTATATTATCCTCGTTTTTCCTTGATTTATCCTTGAACTGCGTCATGCGTGACAGCTCTCCGAACATCGCGAAGCAGTTGAGAACCCAGCCCAGTTCAGCATGCGCCGACACATGGCTCTGGATAAACAGCGTGTTCTTTTCAGGATCGAGCCCGCAGGCTATATACTGAGCAAGCTGCTCGACAGTGCGGCGGCGGAGATCAGCCGGTTTCTGGCGCACCGTGATGGCGTGCAGGTCGGCCATGAAATAGTAGCAGTCGAACTGTTCTGCACGCTCAGCCCAGTTTTTGATCGCCCCCAGATATGAACCGAGGGTTAGGTCGCCGGAGGGCTTTATGCCGCTGAGCATTACTTTCTTTTCGTCCATTATTTGTTCCCCTTTATCTTATTTGAGCCCGTACTCATGCGCCAGCTTTTCAAAGGCGGGCATGGAGCGCTCGATAGTTTCTTTTGATACGCAGTAGGCGATACGCACATAACCGGGGCAGGCAAACGACTTGCCGGGAACGACAAGAATATTGTATTTTTTCGCCGTTTCACAGAACACCGTGTCGTCGTCGACTGGGGTCTTCATCCACAGATAGAAAGCCCCTTGCGGCATAGTGCATTCGAATCCGCATTTTTCGAGTCCCTCGTACAGAAGCTTTCTGTTGGTGTCATAACCGAAGAGGTCTGTTTTCTCGTCCACGCACTTCGCTGCGACGAGCTGGAACAGCGACGGTGCATTCACGCAGCCGTTCACACGGTTGGCTATGCTCGCAGCTTCGAAAATGAGCTGTGCGTCGTCAGCCTCGGAAGGGATAACGAGATATCCGATTCGCTCGCCCGGCAGCGACAGAGACTTCGACCAGGAGTAACAGACGAACGTGTTGCGGTAGATGTTCGGAATATACGGAACGACCGCCCCGTCATAGGCCAGTTCCCTGTATGGCTCGTCGGAGAGGATATAGATCGGTTCACCGAGCTCCTCGCTCTTCTTTTCCAGAACCGCGGCTAGCTTTCTTAGCGTTTCTTCAGAGTAGATGACACCGGTCGGATTGTTCGGGGAATTCAATATGACAGCCTTCGTCTTTTTCGTCACGGCTTCACCGATGGCTTCAGTATCCAGCTGGAATGTGGTCCTGTCAGCGGGCACCACCTTCAGGACACCGTCATAGTTCGAAACATAGTTGCCGTATTCCACAAAAAACGGAGAGACTGCGATCACTTCATCTCCCGGATTGAGGAGGGTTTTAAGAATAACGTTCAGGCTGCCTGCGGCACCGACGGTCATGAGGATGTTGCCCGCGCCGAAAGACGTACCGAACCTGCGGTTGAGAGATGCCGCTATAGCCTCACGCACTTCGGGGTAACCCGCGTTGCTCATGTATCCGTGCACGAACATTGGATCGCGGCTATCAAGGATTTCCATCACGGCGTCCTTGACTGAATCAGGCGCTGGAAAACTCGGGTTGCCAAGGCTGAAGTCATAAACGTTTTCGCGTCCGTAGATCGCCGCGAGACGGATCCCTTCCTCGAACATCGCGCGTATCACACTGCTGTTCTGGGTTAGCTTCATCATTTTTTCGGATATCATTTTCGAGGCCTCCGTACGTATGGGTTTTCTAAAAGTTTATTTTACCATCAAAGTATCACTATGGCAATGATAATATCGAGCTGAAACGAATTCCGGCGCACGGAGAGTGCGCCGGAACGTTAATTATCTCGTTGTTGAGCGTGCCGAAGTCTTGACATCATACTCCGCCCGCCGGGAGAGGCCCGCCGGTACCGTTTTTTC
>CAMZHU010000042.1 GCA_947306975.1 uncultured Clostridia bacterium
CCCTTACCTCTTGAATGCCATTCAAGCGCTCTCCCAAGTGAGCTACACCCCCATATTTACTTTTCAGCGCGAAAAAGATATTATCATACGCATTCTGCGTTGTCAAGTACGGACAGACAAAAAACTTCGTATTCTTGACATGAGTGTTAGAATGTTAATAGTTACGAACCTGAAACGGAGGCTTTGATCATAATGAGCGAATCCTGCACCCACAACTGTGAATCCTGCTCCTCGAACTGCTCCTCCCGTGAGGCGGAGAGTATGCTGGTACACCTTGGAGAAGGATCCAGCGTTAAAAAAGTATACGCCGTCGTCAGCGGCAAGGGCGGCGTGGGCAAGTCCCTAGTCACCTCCCTTATGGCGGTCAACATGCAGAGGAAAGGCCATCAGGCCGCCATCCTCGACGCGGACATAACAGGGCCCTCCATCCCGAAGATGTTCGGCATCAGGGACAAGGCCGCCGGCGGCGCTTTCGGTCTGCTCCCCTGCCGCTCCTCCAGCGGCATAGAGGTCATGTCCATCAATATTCTTCTTGACAACGAGACCGATCCCGTAATATGGAGAGGCCCCGTGCTCTCCGGCATCATCCAGCAGTTCTGGACCGAGGTCTACTGGAAAGACGTAGACTACATGTTCATCGACCTACCTCCCGGAACGGGCGACGTCCCGCTGACCGTGTTCCAGTCCCTGCCGGTGGACGGCATCATCGTCGTCACCTCCCCGCAGGATCTGGTATCGATGATCGTCGAGAAGGCCGTCAAGATGGCGACGCAGATGAACATCCCCATCGTCGGCCTCGTGGAAAACATGTCCTACTACGAGTGCCCGGACTGCGGCGCGAAGCACAGCATCTTCGGCGAGAGCAAGGTCGAGGAGGCCGCGAAGAAATACTCGATCCCGAACATCGCAAGGCTCCCGATAAACCCGAAGCTTGCAGGCGCCTGCGACGAGGGTTTCATCGAGCTCTATGACGGAGACTGGCTGGACAGCCTAGCGGACGCGCTCGAATAAACGATCATAACTGTACCGACGCACCGGAGCTCTTAACTCCGGTGCGTTGTCATATGCCCGTATCCGGTCACCCGGGGCAAATAACACTTGTAGTTTGACCCCCGGCATAGTATAATGGAAAAACTAGCAGGAACAAAGCAATCTGCCGGACAGTATTGTCCGTTTATAGAATGGAGCAGTCTGCATGGTTAAACTACAGGATGACAACGGTTATATCCAGATCAGCAACGACGTTTTCACCGCGCTGACAGGCGAAGCCGCGACGAGCTGCTTCGGCGTAAAGGGCATGGTCGTGCGTTCCGTGACTGACGGTCTCGTCCATCTCCTCAAAAGAGAAGCAATGGGCAAGGGCGTTAAGATCATTTACCACCCGGACGGAACGGTCACCATACAGCTACATATAGCCGTGGATCAGAACGTTAACATCCCCGTCGTATGCAACAGCATCATCGAAGAAGTGCGCTATAAGATAGAGCACGCGACCGGTGTCACGGTCCGCATGGTCGACGTCTTCGTCGAGTCAATCATAAGCTGAACTGGAGGAAACGACTTTGTCTGAAAGGATCACAGCCGCGGCCTTCGTCGCTATGGTACAGAGCGCAGCCGCCGCTATAGAGAATCATAAAAACGAGATAAACGAGCTCAACGTGTTCCCCGTCCCCGACGGAGATACAGGCACGAACATGAGCCTTACGATGGGAGCGGGCGCAGCCGCTCTCTCCAAGCTGTCCCCTGAATCGCTCGGCCGTACTGCAGAAGCAAACGCCAACGCTCTTCTCAGAGGCGCCCGCGGTAATTCCGGCGTCATACTCTCCCTGCTTTTCAGAGGCATAGCCAAGCATCTCAAAGACATGAGCTCCGCCGACGCGAACGACTTTGCGCAGGCGCTCGTCTCCGGCGTGGATACCGCCTATAAAGCCGTCATGAAGCCCACGGAGGGCACGATACTCACCGTTTCGCGTCTCGCCGCGGCATCCGCGGTCGAGGCCGCGCTGAACGGCTGCGACATAAACGGCACCGTCAACGCCGCCATCGAGACCGGATGGAAGACCGTCGCCGAGACTACGGCGATGAATCCGGTGCTCGAAAAAGCCGGCGTCGTGGACGCGGGCGGCAAGGGCTTCATGTACATTCTCGAGGCAATGCTCTCAGCATACAACGGGTATCCCGTACTGCCGACGGAAGTACAGAACGTACGCAACGACACGGCAAAGGCGGATTTCACGGAGTTTGCCACCGAGGATATCACGTTCACATACTGCACGGAATTCATCGCCGAGCGCGATGAAGCCAAGGACCCCGAACTGCTGAGGGAATTCCTGAGCGCCAGAGGCGACAGCATAGTCCTCGTTTACGACGACGAGATTATCAAGACACACATACACACCAACGAGCCGGGCGTGGTCCTCACCGAGGCTCTCACCTACGGCCAGCTCCTTACCGTCAAGATCGAGAATATGCGCCAGCAGCATACGCAGAAGATCATAAGCGCAGAACAGTCGGCGGCTGAGGCTGCGGCTGAAGATACTGCAGCACCCGAACCGCCGAAGAACGACGAACCGCCGAAGCGATACGGCATCGTATCTGTATGCGCAGGCACCGGCTTTGCAGACCTCTTCCGCGAGATTGGCGTCGACGCCATAGTATCCGGCGGTCAGACGATGAACCCCTCCACCGAGGACATACTCAAGCAGGTCGAGACCGTGAACGCCGAGACCGTCTTTATTCTCCCCAACAACAAGAACATAGTCATGGCCGCGCAGCAGTGCGAGGCTCTGACGGACAAGGCCATTGTAGTTATCCCGACCTCCACGGTCCCCCAGGGCGTTTCCGCGGTTCTCGCTTTCGACGCCGAGGCCGGAGTCGAGGAAAACACCGAGGCTCTGACCGAAGCCGCATCACATGTGACCACCGCTCAGATCACGTACGCCGCCCGTGAATCCGACTTCGACGGTCACAAGATAAAGGCCGGAGAGTATCTGGCGCTCCTGAACGGTTCGCTCCTTATCAACACCTCAAGACTCAACAAGGCAGTCGATTCGGTGGCAAAGGCTTTCAGCGAGAAGAAGCCCGATATAATAACCATATACTACGGATGCGACACGGACGAGGCCACTGCTGTCGAGGTGCAGGAACGCATCAGGAAGCGTCTGCCCTCCGTCGAATTCACTACGGTCAGCGGCGGGCAGCCCGTTTACTACTTCACTATCTCCGCGGAGAACTACTGAGCGCGGATATTACTGCTTTGTCGGCGGATGGCTATCGTCACTCCCCGAAACGATGGGTGCCGCGATGTAAGCTCCCGTCCGCCCGCAGGAAACCCGTCCCGCACCACGGCGGTATCAGCAGAAATTGCTCATAAACAATTTCCGGCACGGCTTTCACGGCTGTGCCGGTTTTTTGCGTCTGTCTGCTTTTTTGCGCAATCCAAAAAAAACAAAAAGAATATAAAAACCTCTTGACAAATATATCGTCATGCGATATAACAGTATCACGATATATCGTTACGCGTTATAACGTGACTCGTTAGAGGAGGTACGGGATCTTGAACAACGATTTAGCGCTCACCGAATCGACATTCTACATCCTGCTCTCGCTGTACAGGCCATGCCACGGATACGGGATAATGCAGCAGACGGAGGAACTCTCAGGCGGACGGATACGTCTTGCGGCGGGAACGCTGTACGGAGCACTCACCAATATGTGCGACAAGGGATGGATAATCCAGCTGCCGGCGGACGGCAGCCGGAAAAAGGAATACCAGCTGACATCACGCGGTCTCACGGTGCTGAAAAACGAAGTAGAACGTCTCCGTGAACTTGTCAAAAACGGAGATATGATTCTGGAGGGGAAATAAGATGGCAGACAGGATAACGATGCGCAAATGGTTCTGGGTATGGGATTTCGAGAAAGAAGAAGCGTGGCTCAACGAGATGTCTCTCAACGGCTGGGCGCTCGAAAGCGTCGGGTTCTGCACCTATAATTTCGTGCGCTGTGAACCGGGAGAATACACTATACGTATCGAGATGCGTAAATACGACCAGGCCTACGTGGACTTCGTCGAGAGCACCGGTGCGGAATTCATCGACAGGATGTTGCTGTGGATCTACTTCAGAAAAAAGACCGAGAAAGGTCCTTTTGACCTCTTCTCGGATATAGACTCAAGGATAGGCTATCTCGACAGGATCGGCAAGTTTCTGATGATCGTAGGCGGTGCGAACCTCATCATCGGTCTCGTGAATACCGGAGGCAGGATAAACCTCATATGCGCGACCGTGCTGATGTACGCTCTCGGCCGCATACACGGCAAGAAGGAAGCTCTCACGAAGGAACGGCAGCTCCGCGAATGAGCGTCGGCGCGAGTTCGATTTACAATAATTTATTTATGTTAACTGCTCAACTGTTCTGGACGTCACGTCGGCGTTATGAACAGCTGAGATCGGCAAAAAAGGGGCCGCAGATATCTTCTGCGGTCCCTCTTGTGTAATATCCGTTATCTCAGGTCACAGCTTCGCTTTTTTGGTAAACAACGAGAGGATGAAAGCTATCGCCGCAAGTCCAAGGACCATCAGCATGACCATCAGATACCCGCCGGTCACGTCCAGAATTGAACCGGAGGTTGATTCCAGCAACGCTGCGATGCCGACGGCGAGATTCGAAAAAGCGAAATTTTGAGTGTAAAACTTCGCGCCGAAACGGTTCTTGACCGATGCGGCGTAGGAACTGCTGGATCCTCCGTAGGAGAATCCTCCGATGACAAGTCCTATGAATATGAGGATGTACCTTCCGCTCCGTACGCCGGTGCACAGCAGGACCGCCGCGATTATCATGAGTATCGCGTCGTAAAACATGATCTTCCTCGTACCGAGCCTGTCCATGGCGACGCCGACGGAAAGGCTGCCGAGCCCGTTCGCCGGGGCTATCAGCATGGCGGTAAGGGCCAGACCGCCGAAAGCGGACGCCATGCTGGCAGCATGGTCAAGAAGTGTCAGGCCGCAGGTTCGGAGACATATGTTCCACAGGACCAGCACCCAGAAGGCGGCGGATCTCAGCATCTCCTTCGGCGGGATGCCCTCCAGCTCTTTTCCGGTGGCCGCCTCTTTCACGGGGGCGGTTATGCTCTTCCTGTCGCAAAGTATGAGAACGCCTACTATGAGGATTAGACCCGCGAACACGGGCAGAATGTACTTGACGCCGATGACCGGCATTATCCTCTGGGCGATGGCCGCCATTATAACGGACGATACGCCGAGAGCCATATAAAGTGCTCCCGAGATGGCTCCGCTGTTTTTCGGGAACCATGGGATCGTAGTCGACTGTGTGACGTTGATCCCGATGCCGACGCCGAAGGCCGCAAATATGCAGAACAGTGTGAAGGCCATCCAGTAGGCAAGGGTCGGCTTAGCTACCGGCAGAAGCGCGAACCCGGCAAGCCCTATGACGGCCAGCGTCAGGAAGATACAGAACACTTTCCGCGTCGGGAGCTTTCTGCACAGCAGTCCGCCAAGCATTATGCCGACACATATAAACAGGTTGTGTATACCGAATATCACCGAAAGCATGCCCTCGTTCCATGTCGGGAACAGCTCCAGCAGCGGATTCCGCAGCATCGTCCATACGAACAGCGAACCGAATAGCAGGTTCGCGAAAAGCCCCTCGATGACGACCAGTACCAGATTCCTCTTTTTGTTTGACATGTCTGTTTCTCTTCTCTCTTCCGTTTTTTCCAGCATTCTGCGTCTCGTCCGGATCACAGATTCTTACGCTTGTAATCCCTCAGTTCAGCTATAAAGCGCTCATCCAGTTCGGAGAGCTCATAGTCCTTTTTTCTGACGAGCACGTCTTTGTATATCTTTTTTATATCCACGCACTCGCGCTGTACCAGACCGTAACGGTCCAGCAGATCACGCGGCAGAGGCGACACCCACATGAAAGTCCCGGGGTTCTTCGCCAGGAGCTCGAACTTGCTAGCGCGCTCGAACAGGAACATCCTGCGTCGTATGACTCCGCTGTATCCGTCTTCCCTGACGTCGGCCGTCGGAAGCGACGGTATATACGTGTCGCCGTGCGCGATCTCAGTCAGCGATCTCAGGTCCTCCAGAGTCATCTTCTCGTTTTTGGCGGCCGGGCACTCCGCGTTCATCACGATGACGAAACTGAATTCGGCGATCACTTCATGTTCGAGACCTTTTTCGTCCAGCATCTCCCTGAAATATCCGTCGTAATTGGACAGATATCTTATTATGCCGATCCTGCAATCGGAATTCATGATGCTGTTTATAACGTCGGTCGTGGTCGTCTCTTTAAATATTATCTCTGACGTGCTCTCCGGGATCCCGCGCGAAAAGCGTGCGAATGCGTCGGAGATGTAACTGGCGCGGGGCACATATATCGAGAAGGTGCTTCCCGTATGGGGCCCGTTCTTGTAGATCCGTTCGATCTCGTCGATCTGGTCGAGAGCTTTTCTTGCGTAACGGATGAAGCCCTCCCCTTCCGGCGTGAGCGTCATACCCTTCGGCGATCTCTCGAATATGGCTATTCCGAGATCAGCCTCCAGTTCCTTTATGCACCTGCTGAGATTCGGCTGTGCCATATACATTTCTTCTGCAGCCTTGTTGATGGAGCCGGCGCGCGCCACCTCCACGGCATATTTCATATGCAGAACGTTCATAGTTCCTCCCGACCGTCCGCCATGCCGGTCTTGCCGACAGCGGACATTATATTAATGTTATCACAAACTGGTCATACTTTCCAGTCAATTATTCGAATGCATTATCCTTTCTTTTTTCAGATACCTGTATTCCCGGAAAGGATCTCGTACAGCAATTAAGAACAAAACAATACAAAAGTACAACTTATCTTATGAATTTACAAGTATTCCATACAATATAATATTAAAATCCAAATATACTGATACGTACTGAACGGCTGCCGTGCAGTTCACACATACGGCGGTCTATCAACAGGGCATTAAACAGAATATAAGGAGGAACTACGTTATGAGCAAGAATCCGTATTTCAACGAAGACCATGAGTCCATCCGGGAGATGGCCCGGGATTTTGCAAACAAGACTCTGGCGCCTATCGCCGCCGAGATCGACAAGACTGAGAAGTATCCCGCTGAAGTAGCCCAGCAGATGGCTGACCTCGGTTTCCTGGGGCTGAAGATACCTGAGGAATACGGCGGACTCGGACTTGATATGCGCTCCTATGTCTGCGTAATGGAAGAGATCGCGAAGAAGTCCGTCACCTCAACGCTCTACATCACCTCCGCCAACTCTCTCTCCACCGCTCCGGTCATCCTCTCAGGCACTGAGGAGCAGAAGCAGAAGTACCTCCCCGGCGTATGTGACGGCTCCTACCGCATCGCCTTCGGTCTGACCGAGCCCAATGCAGGTTCCGATGCTGCCAGCATCGCGACCAAGGCCGTCGAGGACGGCGACGACTACATCCTGAACGGCCGCAAGGCGTTCATCACCTTCGCTCCCGACAGCAAATACTGCGTCATCTACGCCAAGACCTCCCCTGACAAGGGCGTCAAGGGCATCAGCGCTTTCATGGTCGATATGGAGACCCCGGGCGTTTCCTGCGGCAAGAACGAGGAAAAGATGGGCCAGCGCGGTGTTCCTGTAAGCGACATCCTGCTCGAGGACGTCCGCGTCTCCAAGGACTGCATGATCGGCGAGAAGGACATGGGCTTCATAAACGCAATGAAGACTCTCTCCGTCGGCCGTATCGGCGTCGCATCAATGTGCCTCGGCATCGCAGCTGAAGCCATCGAACTCGCAGTCAACCACACCAAGAACCGTGTTCAGTTCGGCAAGCCCCTCTGCAAGAACCAGGCTCTTGCCTTCATGATGGCAGAGATGGAGACCAAGCTCAACGCAGCCCGCGGACTCGTCTACAACGCCGCGTGGCTCATGGACAACGGCGAAGACGTCACCAAGGCCGCATGCATGGCGAAGTATTTCGCAGCCGAGGCCGCTATCGACATCGTCAACAAGTCCCTCCAGCTCCACGGCGGTTACGGTTACTCCCGTGAGTATGAGATCGAGCGTCTCTACCGCGATGTCCGCGTCTGCAGCATCTACGAAGGCAGCACCCAGGTCCAGCAGATGGTCATCTCCGGCATGATGCTGAAATAATCCCCCTGAAACAGACAGACTTCCGCGTTCCCCGTGAACGCGGAAGTTTTGCTAACTGCGGGGCATATCATTTCTGATATATGCCCTATATCATTAAAATAATTCCAATGGCAAACGGACACTGGTATCATAATAACAGCGGGATTGCAGAAGGCTAACCGCTTCAGAATAATACAGGGAGTGTAATTAAACATGGCAAAGACAGCTATAATCACCGGCGGTTCCCGCGGACTCGGCGCGGCAATGGCAAAGAAGCTCGGAGAAATGGGCTTCAACGTGGTCCTCGCTTACCACAGCGCTTCCTCAGAAAAGCTCACTGAAGAAGTCGCCGCTGAGATAGAAAAGTTCGGCGTAGAGACTCTGATCGTACGCGCCGACGTCAGCAAGTTCGAAGACTGCGAAAAGCTGGTGAAGGCCACTATCGACCGTTTCGGCGACCGCATCAGCGTTCTTGTAAACAACGCCGGCATCACCAACAACTGCAACTGGATAGATATAACGCCCGATCAGTATGAGCGCGTCATCGCCACCAACCTCATGAGTTTCATGCACATGACCCATCTCGTACTGCCGTATATGATAAGCCACAGCTCTAAAGACGATCAGTGCAACATCGTCAACATCTCTTCAGTCGGCGGTCTCACCGGCGTTATCAATCAGGCTGACTACTGCGCATCCAAGGCAGGTGTCATCGGCATGTCCCGCGCTCTGGCCCTCGAATACGCCGGAAAAGGCATCCGCGTCAACTGCATCGCCCCGGGCATGATCATGACCGACATGCTCCGCGGCGTTAACCAGGATGAGCTGAACGCTCTGGCAGCCACTATCCCCGAAGGATACATCGGCGGAGTCCACGATATAGCCGACGCTATGGAATACCTGCTCAAAGCAAACTACGTGACCGGCCAGGTCCTCTCCCCCAACGGCGGTTTCGTGATGCAGTAAGCAGTTATAAATCTCAAAAAATATTCATAAGAAGAAGGATTATCGGATGAAAAAGTATTTTGATTTCAAAGGACAGGTCGCTATTATAACAGGCTGCTCCACCGGTCTCGGCGTCCAGATGGCCAAGGCTCTTGCGAACCAGGGGGCAAATATCGTTGCCGTTGCCCGCCGTCAGAACATGATCGAAGCCGTCGCGGACGAAATAGCGAAGGAATTCGGAGTGGAGACGCTGGCTATCTGCTGCGACATCACCAACACTGACGCAGTCGAGGCCATGGTTGATACTGTCCTGGAGAGATTCGGAAGGATCGACATCCTGATCAACAACGCCGGCACCGGCGCCGTGGCACCCGCCGAGGATATAACCGACGATCAGTTTATTAACGAGATAAACATCGATCTGTTCGGCTCGTTCCGTGTGGCGCGTGCTGTGGCAAAGAAGGCGATGCTTGAGGCAAAGTACGGACGTATCATCAATATTGCTTCCATGTACGGACTCGTCGGCAACAAGATCGCAGGTTCCGCACCGTATCACGCTGCGAAGGGCGGCGTCGTCAACCTGACCCGTGCTCTCGCCAGCGAGTGGGGCAAGTACGGTATCACCGTCAATTCCATCTGCCCCGGCTACTTCTATACGGATCTGACAAGAGACACACTGAACAGCGATTTCTTCCAGCAGAACGCAAAGACGATGATCCCTGCAGAGCGTTACGGCGAAGAGGGCGAACTCGATACCGCTGCGATCTTCCTCGCCTCTCCTGCATCATCGTATGTCAACGGTGTGAACCTTGCCGTCGACGGCGGTTATACCGCAATGTGATTACTTTTTCATTCTACTGATCCAGCAACAAAGACTCTGCTACGTGAACTGCGGCAGAGTCTTTTTGTAATACGGATCCTGCAGGATCAAAAAACAGGCACGCTCTGATTGCTTATCAAAGCGTGCCGTTGTTTTACACTTTTTGATATAAATGTCAGATCCTCTCGAAAAGCTTTATCGAAGCAGGCGACAGATCCATTCCGCCGCCGCCGTGGGCGACGATCTTCAGTGCCAGATCCGCATCTGCTATACGAGTACCGGCAAGCGCCGTTACTCCGTACTCCTTCAGTACTTGCGGACACATGGGAGTGCTCGCACCTACGATCGTTATCTCCCTGGCATTTCTGCAGGCTGAAAGCAGTCTGTCCGCAGTTTTGTTTATAAAGCATGTACCGGTCAGTACCACCTTCGTGCATTCCGGCAGGATGCTCTCCTCGTCTTCCTCCGGCCTCAGTTCCGCTGCACCTCGGTTTGCTGCGAGCCGTGCACCGCGCTCAAAAACAAAAAGCTTTTTCGCATCCTTGTACCGATTCACCAGCGGGCAGAACCAACCGATCATACCGACTACGTCATCCGGCGCGCACTCGATGGCATCCGCTATGTTCTGTCCCTGTTCGTAATCGCGGTTGAGGAGCGCGTTCGCCGCTGCAATGCCTATGGAAGCGTACGCGAGGTTTTTACTCAATGCCCAATCCAAAGCCTTTTCTGCCGTTATTACCCCGATCCGTCCTGCACCGGGCAGTACTCCGCATCCCGGCCCGAGATCGTTCCTGAACGTATAGCTCACTCCGCCGCTGCCGTCAGAGAGTTTGATCCCGGTGTATCCAACACCAATACAGAAATCCTCCACAACGATCCCCGCCGCACGCTCTCTCGCGCAGTCGATTATCCTCTGAGTTACATCCATCGGGTGACGTCTCCTT
>CAMZHU010000043.1 GCA_947306975.1 uncultured Clostridia bacterium
TCAATCTCGTTTGGCGCAGTAACCTCTTTTGGATAATCTATCCGCTCGTCCTGTGCCATTGCATCGTCCTGCTCTTCAGGACGCGGGACTTTATCAATACAATGGAAAGCAAGCCATATTTCCCCGTGCCACTCTATTGTAAGCGAGGCAGCAACTCTCCGGCCGTCTGAAGACTTGAGATCGTTCCAGACTGCGCTCCAGCTGCCGCCGCCTGCCTCTATCAGTTCCTCAAGCGATGATGGCGCGCCGACATTGCCGCCTGATTCACCTGGCGCACCGTATTCAGACTCAAGCCCGTTTCTGATCGCGAGGAATTCTTTCAATGCCTCAGTCCAGGGCAACGAACGGCTTTCGTTAAAGATGTATACTCCGCGGATCAGTCCGCCGTCTTTATCATAGGTGTAATAAGCGTCGCCGCGATAACCTGCGACCTGCACCCCGCGCCGGATGACCTCGATCGTCTCCTCCGGCAGCTCGTCGACCGCTGCCCCCCACAGTACCCCCTCGAAAGAATCGCAGTTCTCCGGCGTTTCCGTAGGTACAGCTCCATCGAGCAGCTCATTAAGTTCTGCATCTATAGGAAGCTTCGTTTTACCCTGATCGCAGCCGGCGATTAGCGCGGCTATGAAGAGAACGGCTAAAATTATGTAAACTGTTCTTTTCACAGTACACCTCCCCTTTATCTTTCTCACAGCCTTCCGTCAGCAAAACAATGACCGCGCGTTCCGAAAGCGCGTTACCGGTGCCATAAGGTTCCGGCTGCAATGCAGAGACACATGCGGGAAGTACAGTATATTTCAGTCATCAGTACCGATCCGCGCTTTTTGCCTCACATCTTTTCTTATGCGCTGTCCTTATGACGTTGAATATCAGCAATTGTTTCAATTAATCGCATTTACACCTAATATATAGCATATCGGCATTGCATCTGCATATTGTCACTCTTAACGATTATGAACAATATTAGTTATGCAATGCCGATAATTCTTTTATGCCGATCTTTTCAGCCCGGGTATTCCCCTCTGGCCCATGGAAGCAGATGCCGTATCATGTCCGCGCAGTCTACCGGACCGTCCGAGTATCTGACCCAGGTGATCGAGCCGTCGGGGGCCTCTATCATAAGGGCGTCAGCGTCGTCCATGATCCACAGTATACGCCCGTCGTCATCGTGGACTTTGATGACCGCTTCGGGAGCGTTCTGAAGGTGGGTATCGATGTGTTCAAAAGTCCATGTGTCATGACCGCTGATGTAGTTTTCCAGCGTCATAGGCTCACAGACACCTCCTCCCGGATGTTCAATGTCAAAGACCTGAGAGACATGTATTTCGATATCTGCCGGATCGGTGAACGGCATAAGTTCGCGGTCGACATCGGTCTTGACCGATCCGTTGGGGTACAGATCCAGATATCTGAGTTCGATGACGCCGTCCGGCCAAAGTCTCAGCTCGATAGCCATCGTCTCACCGTCGGGGGTCGGGATGCCGTTCCATGCCCAGCTCCACTGACGCTCTCCGGTTTTTGTGATCGCGGCCGCTGAATACGGGACTCCGTTGCCGTGCCTGCCCTCGCTGGCGCCGTACCTTGCGGTGAGCTCATTTCTGATGGAAAGGAACGTTTTCAGCACTTCGCGCCATTCGGGTACCCGCGCTCCTCTTTCGTAGAAAGCATATCTCCCGCGTATGAGGTAACCATCTTTGTCAAAGGTGTAGTATGCAGTTCCGCCCTGCCCGGCGAACGATTCTCCGCGCCGGACGATGACCGTCTCCGTTCCTTCAGATATCTCTTCTATCGCAGTGCCCCATGTCACCCCTTCGAAGCCGTCGCATGGTCCGGGTCTTTCAAACGGCTGAACGCCGGCTGAGCTCCGGGCGATCAGCGAGCCTTCTCTGTCGAAATACAGTCTCACGTTTTCGCTTGGACCGAAAATATCGACGGTATAGGCCGGGGACGCGCCTTCCGTCATCCATATAGCGCTTTCCGGCATGGCCGAATCGAAGAAACGGAGAGCCAGATCCCGGGTATCGGAAGGGATACCGGAATACTCAGACGGCTGGCTGTCAGACTGCAGGTCCTTAAGGAATTCGCCGTAGGCCTGCAGATTCTCAAGAATGGTCCTGTGGACGGCGCTCTCCCGCTCCAGCGTAGTTCCTTTCACGTTAGTCAGATAATAGTCAGTGTAGTCACGGATGAGCGTATCCCCATACTGATCGATGCAGCACATCGCGGATGCCACGAACTGTGCGGGATGGTATTCGTACAGCTGATTCAGCACCCAGTCGTATGCTTCAGCGACCGCTCCGTCGAAATCTTTCTTTACCGTGAGCAGAGAAAGCACCTGTGAGTATGTCATCTCGTGAGTCGCCGCATATTCCCCCACTCTGCTGCAAAGCGGTATAACTCCGTATCTGTCAGTATCGTCCGCCCATTCGCTGAGGCTTCTCTGGACGCTCTCATACTGAGACGGGTCGGTGATCTCGACCTCAGAGAGATCGGCGATCATCTGTTCAACCTGTGCATAGTCCTCGTCTGCAGCCATCTGCTGAGGTGCCTGCTGAGGCATCGGCATTCCGCTGCAGTAATAGGTCAGGTCGATGATCCCGTTCGGCTGGAGCGCAAGAGATATGTCCACCCTGTTGCCTTCGGACGTGGGGACGGGATCCCACATATCCATATATGTACCGCTGCCGGCCGTTGAAAGCTCTTCCAGCGAAAGCGTACTTCCGCTGCTCGTTATCTCCGCGGGTTCTCCGTACCTGGTTATCAGGTCGTTCCTCAGAGCATGGAGCACCGTTACGATCTCAGCCCATTCGAGCGTACCGCTCTCGTTGAATGCATATCTCCCCCGGTACAGTCCACCGTCACTGCTGAAAGTCAGGTACGCCGTGCCGTAACACCCTTCGACTGGTCCGGCCACACGTACGATCTCGGTCTCCGCAGACTCCGAGAGCGTCCTGACCGGCGATCCCCATGGCAGGCCGTTGAAGCCGTCGCACACCTCCGGTTCTTCCGCCGGAACCGCTCCGTCGCGCAGCGTCCTGAGTTCTTCGTCCATGGTGAACCTCACCTGTCCTCGGAATTCCTCGCTCACGGCCATCGCCACCGTAAACGAAGCTGCCAGCAGAGCAATGACGGCGGCCAGGCAGATGATCGCCCTGCGGGCGGGCCGTCCGGTCTTTGCTTTATGTGCCTGCACCGGAACCGGCGCGTCCGGCCCCGTACGTTCAAGGATAGTGTTATAAAGATGTCTGTCGTCGATCATGCCGATCGCTTCGTACAGTTTCTCCCCGGTCATACCGTATACCCCCTTTCGGAGAGGAAGAGCCGCAGATCCGAACGCATGCGGCTCAGTGCCGTGGACACCGCTCCCCTCGTCATTCCGTAACGGGCAGCTATCTCAGGGATGCTGTCGGTATACCAGTATCTCGAGATGAAAAGTCTTTTCTTCTCATCGGGGAGCGTGTCGAGAAAACTGTTTATGACTTCCGCGAGCTCATGCATGTCCGCGCTCTGTTCCGGATCGTCCTTCCCGGACACGCATTCGCTGAGCTCGTCAAAGACGGCGGCTGTTTCACCGCCTCCGCGCTTTTCCGCCTTTCTGTGCTTATACATGTTGAAGGATATGTTCCTCGTAATCTTTCCGAGGAAAGCGGCCAGCGCAGCCGGCCTCTGAGGCGGCATGGAGTTCCAGGCGCTCAGCCAGGTGTCGTTGACGCATTCCTCCGCATCCTCCGGATTCCCTACTATATTCAGCGCTATGGCCGTGCAGTATCTGCCGTATTTGTCCGCCGTTTCAGGTATGGCGTTCTCGTCCCTGTCCCAGTACAGCTGGACTATCCTGACGTCATCCATGTGCGCTCACCTCGCTTTCGCAGCGTCCTTTCACCACTAAAGACAACTTCTGTATGTAAATCTTACATGTGCATGCGCTTTCCTGCAACTTTTCAGAGCCGCGTCCGGATGCCTTCGCATGCATACAGCCGCGCAATTGCATTTTGATACATCAAATATATCAAAAAAGCGCGGAACATTCACTATTTGACCGAATATTCATGATTTTATTCTTGCATTATGCATTTTTATGTTGTATATTTTGGTTTAACAAATGATCCGTACGATCAAATCCATACATATAAAGAGGAATAAGAAAATGAAAAAAGCGGTAAAGATAATCACTCTCATCCTCGCCTTCGCTCTCGTCTTCTGCCTCTGCGCCTGCGGCGGTTCTTCCTCAGGCAGCGGTATCAAGACAGTCGAGAAGGGCAAGCTCACAATGGGCACGAACGCGCAGTTCCCGCCCTATGAGTTCTATGAAGGCGACAAGATAGTCGGCATAGACGCCGAGATAGCCGGCAAGATCGCCGAAAAGCTCGGTCTCGAGCTCGTCATCGACGACATGGAGTTCGACTCCATCATCGAGGCGGTCAAGGGCGGTAAGGCGGACATCGGCATGGCGGGAATGACCGTCACCGACGAACGTAAGGAATCCGTAGACTTCACCGAGTCATACGCGACCGGCGTCCAGGTCATCATCGTGGCCGAGGGCAGCGATATCACCACCGCGGACGATCTCTTCGCCGAGGGCGCCAGCCACATCATCGGCGTCCAGAGGAACACCACCGGCGACCTCTACACCACCTGGGATCTTGAGGACGCCGGTCTCGCGACCATCGACCGCTACAGCAAGGGCGCCGACGCCGTCCAGGCACTCGTGAGCGGCAAGGTCGACTGCGTCGTCATCGACAACGAGCCTGCCAAGGCTTTCGTACAGGAAGTCGGCGGACTTAAGATACTCGACACCGAGTACGTCGAAGAGATGTACGCGGGCGCCATGAGCAAGGACAACAAGGAGCTCTACGACGCCGTGAACAACGCTCTCAAGGAGCTCATCGCCGACGGCACCGTACAGAAGATCGTCGACAAGTACATCTCCGCGGACTGATCGCGTAACCGATCGATAAGGGGCGGATACCACCGCCCCTTATTTGCATCTAACTGGAGGTAGAACTCTATGAGCAAAGTAATGGAACAGTGGCTCGCCTCCGCTCCCTCCTGGATACTCGAAGGGCCGGAGTGGCTGAACACGCTGCTGTACAAGCTCTTCAAGTGCTTCATATACGACGACAGGTACATGATGCTGCTCAAAGGCCTGAAGAACACGCTCATACTCACGTTCTTCGCGCTTCTGATCGGACTCGTGCTGGGCGTCGTCGTATCCCTCATCCGCTTCACATGGGACGAGCAGCATACGGAGATGCGGGGCTCGGGAAAAGTCATCCTCGGTATCGCCAACGCCATATCCAAGGTATATCTGACCGTCATCCGCGGCACTCCTGTCGTGGTGCAGATAATGATCATGTTCTTCGTCATCTTCGCCTCGAGCCGCAACAAGATCCTGGTCGGATGCCTCTCCTTCGGCATAAACTCCGGAGCATACGTGGCGGAGATCATCAGAGGCGGCATAATGTCCATCGACAGAGGCCAGACTGAGGCCGGCCGCAGCCTCGGCTTCGGCTACGTGCCCACTATGCGGCACATCATACTCCCCCAGGCCTTCAAGAACGTGCTCCCGGCGCTGGTGAACGAATTCATCGTACTGCTCAAGGAGACCGCCGTCGTAGGTTATATCGGGCTCGCCGACCTTACCTACGCGGGCAACACGATAGGCGGCAACACCTACGAGTACCTCTATCCCCTCCTGGCGGTCGCGATCGTGTACCTCGCTTTCGTCATGGTGCTGACCTGGCTCCTCGGGAAACTGGAAAGGAGGCTCCGCAGCAGTGAAAGATGACATCATCATCCGCGCCGAAGGCGTGAAGAAATACTATAACGGCGGCGAGATCAAGGCGCTGGACGGAGTCGACGCCGAGGTCGGCCGCGGCGAAGTGGTCGTTATCATCGGCCCTTCCGGAAGTGGCAAGTCCACCTTCCTGCGCTGCCTCAACCTGCTGGAGAAACCCACCGGCGGCACGATATACTTCGAGGGCACGGACATAACGGACCCGAAGTGCAACATTAACCTCCACCGCCAGAAGATGGGCATGGTGTTCCAGCACTTCAACCTGTTCCCCCACATGACGATACTCAAAAACATGACCATAGCCCCGACGAGGCTCCTCGGCAAGAGCAAGTCGGACGCCGAGGCCCAGGCCATGGACCTTCTGAAACGCGTCGGTCTCGAGGACCGCGCGAAGGCCTATCCGAACCAGCTCTCCGGCGGTCAGAAGCAGCGCATCGCCATCGTGCGCGCGCTGTGCATGGATCCGGAAGTCATGCTCTTCGACGAGCCCACCAGCGCCCTCGACCCCGAGATGGTCGGCGAGGTCCTGGACGTCATGAAGCAGCTCGCCGCGGAAGGCATGACGATGGCGGTCGTCACCCACGAGATGGGCTTTGCCCGCGAGGTGGGCGACCGGGTCATCTTCATGGACTACGGAAAGATAGTCGAGGAGAACACCCCCGCGGAGCTCTTCGCTAACCCGAAGAGCGAGCGCCTGCAGCAGTTCCTCGCGAAGGTTCTCTGAATCATTCCACGCTTTATACCGCGAAAAAGGTCTCCGGCACAGCGCCGGAGACCTTTCCTTTTTCCGTCGGACGTCTCCTCCTGATATTTCCTGCTATATCCAAAGAGGCATATTCCCGAGAAAATTTCACTGTTTTTACACTATTTCCCTCTGCGGCTGGTCAGGTCGGGCGGTATCCGCGGTCCCGGAGAACTATCCGGCTCACCCTGGGCCAGTAATATTTATGACTACGAATTCAGATATCGCCCCGGTCTTGAAGGGTATCCCCCATCCGGATATCCCTGACGTTACGACGAACGTCGTGTCTCCCCTCACCTGCGTGCCGTAGAGGCAGTCGTTGGCTCCCATCAGCATCCCTATCTGTCCCGCCGGGAACACGTGTCCTCCGTGGGTATGCCCTGAGAGGACCAGATCCGCGCCCGCGGCGGCCTCACTGTCGTAATCGTTGGGCTGGTGGTCCAGGACTATGGTGTAGAGCGACCTGTCCATGTCTTTCATCAGTTCGTCCATGGACATGCGGTCACCGGACGAACGGTCCCGTCTCCCGATGATGCAGTAGCCGTCGCCGATAAGGACGCTCTCGTCCTCCAGGATCGTGACCCCGTTTTTCGTGAGCTCGCTCCGGAGCTGTTCCGGCGTGAAGTCACGGTATCTGAAATAACCGTTGTCGTGATTGCCGTAGACATAGAACACACCGTATGTCGTGTCCAGCTCTCCCAGGGCGCGGCAGGCGGTCTTAAGGTCCTCAAAGCTGCTGTCGTCGTCCACGAAATCCCCGACCACCACCACCGCGTCGGGCTTCTTCTCCTGTATGCGCTCCATCTGGCGGGCAAACTTCTCGCCGTCCAGCGTAACGCCCAGGTGTGCGTCGGCAATCTCCACGATGCGGATGTTCCTGTCTACCGCTTTGTCCGTGCTGAATCCGTAGGGCGTCATGAAGACGTGATGGGCCGCGAACCAGCCGGCCCCCAGGATCATGACCGTGAACAGTATGGCGGCTATGCCCCTCTCGTTCGGAGAAGTCTCCTTTCCGGTCATCTTCCGCCTTATAAAAGCCGCCAGATCGAAGAACAGGAACACAACTGCCAGATACAGCATCGCCACGACGGCGCCGGGGGCGTTTCCGGTGAACGCGAACAGGGCTGTGACCAGCACCGGCACCGCCGCCAGGATCCAGGACAGCGCCCTGTGCTCTTCCCCGAGCTTTTTGATGAACGAGAACCGGTGGAAACACCTTACGAGGTAGACGGCCCCCGCAGCGGCGACCACCGCCAGAACTGCTATTATCGCGGCCCACATGCGCCGTCACCTCCCCGTGCGGATCCTTCCGATCCGTGATATAATATTCTTATGCGAAGCGTCAGCGGCGCTTCTGTTTATCTTCCCCTGTTAAGTATATCATATGCGGGGGCGGATCAAAACTTTTTTCGTTTTTGGAACTTCCGGGAAGCGTTTTCCGTCATAGTATCAGAAAGCGCGTGAGCTTTCCTGCCGAAACGACTTATTACGACCGCTAAGGAGGTCATGAAAATGAAAAGAAAGATCTCTGTTATACTAGCCGTACTTCTCGTCCTCTCCGTCCTCGCAGGCTGCGGAGCAAGCGGCGGCGCGTCATACGACGCGGCCAAGAGCGAGAACGCCTACGCCCCCGGCGCCCCGGCGCCGGCGCCCTCTGAAGCCGCCTACGACGAGGAGGCCGACCGTCCGGCCTCCGGCAATGACAGCATAGCCGGCAGCGGGTTCGTCTATCAGACGGACACGGACCTCGCTTCCAAGATCATCTATTCGGCGTATCTGCAGATCGAGACCACGGCCTTCGACGACTCCCTTGCCGCCCTCAACGCGATGCTCGGCGCGAACAAAGCGTTCCTTGAGAGCTCCAGCACGGGCGGCGCGTCCTACGCCGACACCTACTACGGACGACAGACATACCGCACCGCGGAGTTCACCATAAGGGTCCCCAAGGAGAACTTCTCAGCCATGCTGCAGGGCATGTCCGAGATCGGCAACGTCACGAGGAACAACGTCTACAGCGAGAACGTCACCGCCCAGTACACAGACACCGAGTCCCGCCTCGCCACCTACAGGGTCGAGGAGGAGCGCCTTCTGGCCATGCTGGAGAAGGCCGAGACCGTAGAGGACATGCTGACCATCGAGTCACGTCTCTCCGAGGTGAGATATCACATAGAGTCCCTCACCTCCTCCCTGAAGAACTGGGACAACCAGGTGAACTACAGCACGATCACCGTATATATCTCCGAGGTAAAGGAGCTCACGGAACAGCCCGAACTGCAGCGCTCCTACTGGCAGGAGATCGGCGACGGCCTCAGACTGACGCTCAAGCGAGTGGGCAGGTTCTTCAGGAACTTCTTCCGCGATATCGTCGTTGCCCTCCCGGTGATCATCATTATTGCCGTGGCCGCGGTATTGGTCATCGTCATCCTTAAGGCCGTATTCGGAAAGCGCCGCAGGGCCGAACGCCGCCTCCGCAGGAAAGAACGCAGAGGCAAGGGCTCCGGCGCTGACGCCGGAACGGGCGGCGAGGCCTGACGTCTCCCCTTTTCACGAGCAGACATATAAGGATGCCCCGGCGTGTACGTCACGCCGGGGCTTGCTTTATCTGAAGTCCAGGACCGGTATCCGCGTCACCTGCTCAGGTCTTCGGCGCGTTGAAAAACGGCGTCATACGGATGCCCGGCAGCGCCTTGAAGGACAGCTGCACGAAGCGGCCCGTGAGCAGTACGGAAGCTACGGAGCTGATGCCCACGCTGGCGAGGGAGTGCTGGAAGACGAGGTTTATGACGATGGCGATTATGACGTAGACCGCGTCCGCGCACATTTTTACATTGCCCAGCTTTTTATTATACGTCCTTGCCACCACGTTGTTGAACTCGTCAGGCGCCGGCAGCATCATGTCGCATCCGCTGATGAGCGCCACCCCGAAGCCCTGGATGGCGATACCGAGGATGAGGGAGACTATCTTCTGCCACAGCACCATTGAGGGATCCCACAGCCACATGAACAGATCCACCAGATATCCGAAAGGCACGCCGATGAACATGCACAGGATGCTCTTGAGGGTGATCTTCTTCTGCACGATGATCTGAAGGATCACGCACAGGACGTGGAGCAGTATGGTGGCGTTCCCGAGGGTTAGGGGCGTTATGTTCGCCACGGCGTCCGGGAAGGCGGTGATGGGAGAGACGCCCCAGTTGGTGCGCTTCAACAGCACGAGGCCGATGGCCATGCAGACAAGGCCCGCCAGATACTGCAGGATGCGTCTCGGAAGCTGCTTTCCTCTCAAGGTCACGTGTATTCCTCCTTTTAGCTTGCACTGAGGATATTATAACACAGGATCGGCTGATTTGCACCGCTCATCTCATGCTGACAGATATATTGACTGGATGTCCTGTATGCTGTAAAATATATACATTACCGGTGCAAAGCGCTGTTACGAGCGCGCACGTCACTGTGACAGACGGAGGTTTCAGTTATGGCATGTTTTCTGGCTCCAGCCGCCGAGGCGATAGTCGCGACGATCGCGAGAAGAGCGGTCGTCAAAAAAGAGGAAAAGGCTCTCGAGGCGGATACCGGCGACAGGCTCGAGATCCCTGAAAAGGTCCCCTTCTCCCGCAAGCTGAAATGGCTCACCAACCTTCTGTGGGGCGGCACCGTCCTGCTGGCCTTCGAACATGTATGGCACGGTGAAGTCGTCCCGTGGTTCCCGTTCCTGACGGCGGCGTCGGATCCGGCGTCGGCGTCGGAGATGCTGCACGAGATAGCGACGACAGGCGTGCTCATGGCAGCGGCAGTGACCGTCGTCTGGCTCGTCATGCTGGGCGTTTCCAGAGTCATTGAAAAGCGGCAGGAGACCCCGCAGACGGAGACGGAGTAAGGAGGGGCCGGAATGACGCTTCTCATCACCGTCTTCGCGGCCGTCATCTCCACGGCCGTCTGGTACAAGAGCGAGAAGGCACGCGAACTGAGAGTCGGCGTGCTGTGCTGGATGTTCTGGGGCGCTTCACTCATGTGGCTGGTCGACGCCGTCTTCGAATACGCCGAACTGAAGGCGGAGTACTTCACCCCGGCGCCGGGAGACCTGCTGAACGATCTCTATCTGGGGCTGTCCGTCATCGCCCTTGCCATGATAATATGGATAGCCGTCCTTCTCATCAAAGATCCCAAGGGCGTCGTCAGATCATGCCTTTTCAGAAAAAAAGCCTGATATCCTTCTCCCATGATATGAAAGCCCTTCGCTGCGCGTATATGCAGCGAAGGGCTTTTAATCGTTAGCCGGCGGCCTTCCGAACG
>CAMZHU010000044.1 GCA_947306975.1 uncultured Clostridia bacterium
GGAGTACGCTTCAACGTTCAGCTTTGAGACGCCGGAAGAGAGCGAACTGTTTTCATGTGTGCTCAAGAGGGCGAGATATGTGCCCGTCTTCGAGACGAAGACATGACCGCGCTGGAGAAGGATGTTTACGCCGTCGAATACCTCGGCGTTGAAGAACTAGAGACTGTATATAAGCTAAGTGACACGGAGGCTGTGCACGTGTTGCCGTTCGATATCCACGACGCTCTGGACGATGAGCTCGCCGCATTTGGACTGGTAAGAAAAGAAGGCTTAAACTATAAGGCTGCCGTGACGCAGAATGGCGGAAAGCTATTTGCAGTCATGGTCGAGAGCACCGATGAAAACGGCGCTGAGAGCGGCGGCTACGCAATTCATCCGACTGATATTACTGTTACAGCAGACGGACGCGTAATATACTCGTACTTCGACAGGTACACCGGTCCCGACGGAGACGAAGTCCGCGAGGAAAACTGCATCGACCTGACCGACAGTTTTAATGGGGACGGCTACGCGAGACACGATTTTGAAGTGATCACCTTAAGACGTTACAGGGACGGAACTTTAATCGAGACAGAGACAGAATCACGATCACTGAAGGTATACCGGGGTTCAGACGGTTTTTATGGGATCATCTGCAATAGCATTGATACACCCGAGTTTCAATTCTGATTCAGCATCTAAAACAATGACAGGCCGCGGCGAACAGCCGCGGCCTGTTTACGTTCGTTCAAGTTACATGTCAGTGGATAAACATTGCGTCGCCGAAGGAAAAGAATCTGTAACGCTCTTTTATAGCTTCTTCGTATGCATTAAGTATGTTCTCGCGCCCCGCCAGAGCAGACACAAGCATTATCAGCGTGCTTTCAGGCAGATGGAAATTCGTTATCAGCGCGTCTATGCATTTGAACCTGTATCCGGGATATATAAAGGCGTTGGTAAAGCCTGAGTACTCGGTTACAGTACCATCTTCGTTTGCCCTTGACTCGAGAGTCCGGCAAGAAGTGGTCCCAACTGCGATTACACGTCTGCCCTCTTCCTTCGCGGAGTTTACTTCTTTTACAGTCTCAGGTGGGATGATGCAGTATTCAGCATGCATTTCGTGGTCCTCGATGCGTTCAGCCTTTACCGGGCGGAATGTTCCGAGCCCCACATGTAGCGTTACATAGCTGAGCCTTACCCCTTTATCTTTTAATACATCAAGGAGTTCTGTTGTAAAATGGAGCCCCGCAGTAGGAGCTGCAGCTGAGCCTATTTCTCGGGAATAAACCGTTTGGTATCGTTCGGCATCTTTCAGTTCTTCGTGGATATAAGGCGGAAGTGGAACACGGCCGAGACGCTCAAGTGTTTCGAGGAATATCCCTGAGTATTCGAATTTAATAAGACGGTTGCCGCCCTCTATCTCGTCAATGACCAGTGCTGATAGTTCATCGTTGCCAAATACGAGCTTTGTGCCGGCCTTTGTTTTTCTGCCCGGACGTGTGAGACATTCCCAAACACCTTCTCCCCTGTCACGAAGCAGGAGCACCTCGACTGCTCCGCCAGTGATTCGCTTCCCGAAAAGACGTGCCGGCAGGACACGAGAATCGTTCATGACAAGGCAATCGCCTTTATGCAGGTATTCAGGCAGATCATAAAAGTGTCTGTGTTCGATCTCACCGCTCTTCTTATCAAGCAGCATTAGTCTGGATGCGTCGCGCCTTTCTGACGGAGTCTGCGCTATGAGTTCCTGCGGGAGATCGTAATAAAAATCGCTTCTGTTCATTCCAACTCCATATGCAACGCGCCCGCATTTAAGCGCGGGCGCGGGATTAAACGAGATACTGTTAACGGTTGGTTATCGTGATGCCTTTAAAGTAGAATTCCAGTATTTCGTCATAAGTCTTATCGTAGTATTTAGCCATCGAATAAGCGCCCCACTGACTCATGCCGATATTGTGGCCTCTTCCACTGCCGCTGATTTTATAACCCGTTGCGCCGGAGCTTGCTTCCGAAGTACCGACTTCTTCAACAGACCCGCCGCCGACTACAGCGTAGACTTTTCCAGAAGGAATGGGCGACGCGCTGCCTGTGGAGCTGATCGCATAAGAGGATGAAAGTTCGCCCGTCGTTGTGGTCGACGAGCTGTTCATGTAAACAGAGGAACTGCTTCCGCCTGAGCCGCCGACAGGTGTTACGGTGTAACGTATAGAGGGGAAACCAAAGACCAAACGGACGTTCTCTTTTGTGAACGAAATCGATTTCCCGTCGGAATCGGTTAATGTTATCTTATATACATTGCCCATTCTAGTATATTCAGATACCTCAAAATTGACTACGTCCCCAATCCCATAACCGCTGAATTCGCGGGTCAGTTCTTCGTTCGAGTAGAAATACGACCAGTAGTAACCGGGGATATCGTCCGCAATTATCGCTTCGTACGGATCCTCGACGCCAACGAGATAGCCAAGTGCCGCAGACCAGACGTTTTCGCTGTTCTCAGTAGCGCCGCCGTCGCATGACATATAGTAAGTAGTGGCGAGCCTGCCGTCGTAGAGCAGGTACTGCCCTTTTGTCTGTTCTACCGCCAGATCGGAGTTGTAGCCGGAAGAATTCGTTCCGCGATAAACCTGACAGCACTCTGTTGTACATACGTCAAAGCCCGTGTGCGCGTAGAAATTCGCTGCAGCATATGTGCGAGCGGACAGCGCCTGCGCCTTCAAAGCTTCAAGAGGCCAGTCAGCACTCATTTCATAAGGCAGTACGCCCTTGACGTAATCCTCCATATCTACGAAGTTGATCACAGTCAAGTCGCCGCCGTTGAAACGTCCGAACTGGAATCCGCCGTAGTACTTGTAGCCTCGGGTCCAGGTAAGCGTTTTTTCTCCGTTGGTACTTATGGGTTCAACACCGAGCCAGCGACCTGTGCCGTGTTCAAATTCAAGGAGGATCGTGTCCGTGCCCGTTGAAACGACGCACATCGTATACTGACCACCAGAAGTGATAGAGAATCCCTGGGCGATTGACAGTGAGTCAGCCGCGGAGCGGGCGTCCGCCTCAGAGGTGTATTCGCCTACACAGACGTAATAGTCACCATAGGAGTACTTTACAAAGGCATGAACAGAGGTAAAGCTGTCGGCGGCGCTTTTCGCCGTGGAATAGTCGGAATATGCGGTCTCAAGCTGAATATGAAAGCAGCCGACTACGACGCTGCCGGAGGTACCGGCATAGTACCTGTTGGATGATGAGTCATAATACATATTGACGTCACGAAGGATAGAGATCGCGGTCTCGCCGGTAGCGGCACCGATGCTCTGGAATTCCCTGTAATCATCATAATAACCGAATCTGTAACCACTGCCGTATCCAGAAGCGTTCTCAAGATTAGCAGAAGAGAGAGCGGAACTTCCATAGAAGAGGCCGACCTTAACGGTCTGAAAACTCGGCGTATATGACACAGCTGAGGATGTAGTGGATAAGCCCGGCAACAGCAAAAGCAGCATCATTACTGATAATAGCGCGGTCACGAACTTAACAAGTTTCTTTTTCATTTGATTCCCCTTCAGTGCGCCGACAGAGATTGACATGCCAATGTTAATGTGATACCGTGAAAAACAGAATTCTGTTTTCATATTTCTATTCAGTTTACCATAATCGGTGTCGTAATGCAATAACAGTCCGCCCCGGACTTTAGTTTGCCGATCGCTTCTTGCAGACCGTGTATATGTGTTACACAATCGTTATCTTTGACTGACTGCATAGACTGGAGGCTGTAAAATGAGAAAGTATAAAGTTGGAATCATCGGTGCAACTGGCATGGTAGGACAGCGTTTCGTAACGCTTCTTGCTGATCATCCCTGGTTTGACACGGTAGTCCTCGCTGCCAGCGGCAGGAGCGCGGGCAAGACATATGAAGAGGCGGTTTCGGGACGCTGGGCAATGACCGCGCCCATTCCTGAAGAAGTCAAGAAGATCGTCGTCAAATCTGCGACGGAAGATATCGAGGAGATAGCTTCAAAGGTCGATTTCATATTCTCTGCAGTGGATATGGGGAAAGATGAGCTCCGCAAAATGGAGGAGGCCTATGCCAAGGCCGAGTGCCCCGTTGTATCAAATAACAGCGCTCACAGGTGGACGCCGGACGTTCCGATGGTAGTTCCTGAGATAAATCCTGATCATATTCGCATCATTGACGACCAGAGAAAACGTCTCGGAACTAAGCGCGGCTTTATTGCGGTAAAATCTAACTGTTCCCTTCAGAGCTATGTACCGGCTCTCCATCCCCTGCGTGAGAAGTTCGGTCTCAGCAAGGTCCTTGTATGTACGTATCAGGCGATCTCCGGAGCCGGAAAAACTTTTGAGCGCTGGCCTGAGATGATAGACAACGTGATACCCTATATCGGCGGTGAAGAGGAAAAATCTGAAAAGGAGCCTCTTAAGCTCTGGGGCAGCATAGAAAACGGCGTGATAGTAAACGCAAACTTGCCCGAGATAACAGCGCAGTGTCTGCGTGTTCCTGTCTCTGACGGTCACATGGCGGCCGTATTCATGTCATTTGAAGACGGCAGAAAACCGACAGAGGAACAGATACGCGAAGCGTGGGCAGGTTTCAGCGGTCGTCCGCAGGAACTGGAGCTTCCCTCTGCCCCGAAACAGTTCCTCCACTATTTCGAAGAGAACGACAGACCACAGACGAGGCTTGACCGTATGCTCGAAAAAGGCATGGCCGTCTCCATCGGACGTCTGAGACCTGATACACAGTACGATTACAAATTCGTATGTCTCAGCCACAACACGCTGAGAGGTGCAGCGGGCGGAGCGGTCCTCCTTGCAGAGCTCCTCTGTGCAGAGAACTACATCTGACTGAAAGTTATGTGATCATGTTTTACGGTCCCCGTTTTTCAGTATCTGAATAACGGGGACCGTTCTTTTTCAACAAAATTGACACAGTATCGGTCAGACTATATAATCTAAATAAATTAACATGATTACGGAGGTAATATGAAAGGACTTGAACTGAGCCGTCAGTACTTCAATGAGAAAGCGTTGCCGCGACTCAAGACGGACTTTCCGGAGATCTTCCCCCGCCTCGCCGCGGGGCTGGTCGGAAACGGTTCCGAATGTTTTGGATACGATGACGAGGCATCGCGCGATCATGACTGGGGTGCAGACTTCTTTATATGGGTCACAGAATCTGACAGACCGAGCATACTCCGCCTGTCGCAGTGGAAGCGCGAGCTAATGGAGCATGACGATCCGCCGGAGTTTTCGCGCCTTCAGTCTATGCACGGAGCACAGATCGGCGTGATGACATGCGGAGACTTCTACAAATCGCTAATAGGGACAGCTGAACGCCCCGTTGAGCTCATTAAATGGCTCAGGATACCGGAAGAGAATCTTGCAATGGCGGTGAACGGTGATGTCTTCATAGACAATGCAGGTGAGTTCACTGCGGTCAGAGAATCGCTGCTCAGGCATTATCCCGAAGATGTCCGACTAAAGAAGATAGCAGCAAAATGCATGGCAATCGCTCAGACCGGGCAGTACAACCACATGCGTATGGCCGCCCGAGGCGAGTTCGTTGCAGTACAGACTGTCATTTCAAAGTTCATCGAGCAGGTCACGGGACTTGTTTTCCTGCTGAACCGTGTTTACAAGCCTTATTACAAATGGTCGCACAGGATGCTCCTGACTCTTCCCCTGCTGGGGGCAGATATAGGGTCTCTCATTGAGCAACTTGTGATGACGACAGGATACGACGAGAAAGCGCTCGATCAGCAGCAGAGCATTATCAGGAAAATCTGTCTGATGCTGACAGATGAACTACGTAAACAGCGGCTGTCTTCAGCCGTAGATTGGTTTCTTGCCCGTCACGGCGAGAGCGTTCAGTCGAAGATCAGCGACCCGTTCCTGCGTTCGTTGCCGGCACAATTCGAATAATCAAAAGGAGATAGTTAAATGCGTAAACAGGTCATGGTTATAGGCGGCAGCTATTTTGCCGGCCGGGTTTTTTCGATACTCTCTTCCAGAGGCGAGGATTTCCACCTTCATGTTGTAAACAGAGGGCGTTTCCCGCTCAATCTTCCGAATATAACGGAATACAAGTGCGACAGACATGACGAGGAAAAACTGAAAAACCTCTTTCCCGAGGACCTCGTATTTGATGCCGTCGTGGACTACTGCGCCTACGAACCGCTCGATATAAGTACGATCTTCGATATGCTTCCGGGAAAGTTCAAACAGTATATAGTGTTCAGCACGGCGAGCGTTTACGATCAGACGCAATCACGACCCAAGACGGAAGAAGACGGTTACAGCACTAATTTCCCTGACGATGCAGTCGGACAGTATATGTTCAAAAAGTGCCTTCTCGAGATCGAGCTCGAACAGGAGGCGGAAAAGGCCGGAATCCCTTTCACCATCCTTCGCCCGACTTATATCTACGGCCCCTACAACTATGCGCCGCGTGAATCTTATTATGTCCAGAGGATCATGCAGGGCCTTGCCGTTCCTGTGCCGAAAGATTCGAAATCGACTTTTAATTTCGTGTATGTCACCGATACTGCGGATGCCGCCCGTCTCTGCATCGGCGATGAAAGAGCTTATAACATGGTCTTTAACCTTGCCTGCGGCGAGAATATCTCCTATGAAGACTATATGAAGGAACTGGTCGCCTGTAACGGCAAGCCGTTCCTTACACGCGAAGTAACTGTGGAAGACGTTATAGCGCAGAACATCCCGCTCCCCTTCCCGCTTGACAATGACGAGCTCTACAGCGGCGAACTGTTTGCTAAGACGTTCGATTACAAGTACACTCCGTTTGAAGTCGGCATGCCGAAGGCGTTCAACGCGTTCAAGAGTATTTACGGTCCGCGTGAATAACCCCGGCGCAAACACATTGAAAAAAGACGCGTGCAGTACCATCTGCACGCGTCTTCAGCATTTTGAACTTTATTTCCCGCGGAGAAGCAGTTCGCGTTTTATATCCCAGAGTTTGTATGATAGGTCCACATAGTAGTTATGCGGATTCTCGAAACGTTTGACTTCGTCCCAGAGAAGGTCTAGCTGCGAAGCACAGTATTCCTTGACCGCAGGGAGAGAGGGCTGTTCGTAAACGAGTTCTCCGTTCTTGAAGATCGGTACCTGCAGCTCTTTTGCTGTAAAGTCGGTCACAGTTTTCATCTTCCAGTTCGCTTCTGGATCGAACAGAACGAGCGGATCCCTCTCGTCGATAGTCTCATCGTGCACGCAGATCTGGTCGGCTATCGCCTTACCGGTTTTGTTGTCGAAGATCCTGTAGACCTTCTTGAAATGCGGATTAGTGATTTTGGCCGTGTTCTCACTGATCTTGATCTTAGGCGTGATAACTCCGCCGTCTTCTACTGCAACAAGTTTGTAAACACCGCCGAAGACGGGTTCGCTCTTAGCTGTAATAAGTCTTTCGCCGACGCCGAAAGTATCGATATAAGCGCCTTGGGAAATGAGTTCGCGGATCAGGTACTCGTCGAGGGAGTTTGAAACGACGATCTTGCATTGCGGAAGGCCTGCCTCGTCGAGCATTTTGCGGGCTTCCTTCGTGAGATATGTGATATCGCCTGAATCCAGTCTGATGGAGAAGTTATTTATCCCCATCGGGATCAGGATCTCCTTGAAAGCGCGGATGGCGTTAGGAATGCCGCTCTTAAGGGTGTTGTATGTATCGACTAGAAGGCAGGCGTTAGTTGGATAGAGACGGCAGTATGTCTCGAACGCCTCATATTCGGTATCGAACATCTGCACCCAGGAATGCGCTATGGTGCCTCCGGCAGGTACACCGTAAATCTGGTCTGTAAGGACGTTCGAAGACCCGAGACAGCCGCCTATGTACGCAGCACGTGCGCCGACGACCGCGGCGCTCTCGCCCTGTGCGCGTCTCGCGCCGAATTCGAGTACGGCTCTTCCCTTTGCCGCTCTCACGATTCTGGACGCCTTTGTGGCTATAAGAGACTGGTGATTGATAGCGAGAAGTATATATGTCTCAAGAAGCTGCGCCTCAATTGCAGGAGCGCGAACGGTCAGAATGGGTTCGTTCGGGAAAATGGGCGTTCCCTCAGGAACCGCATAGATATCTCCCGTAAACTTGAAGTTTGCCAGATAATCGAGAAATCCTTCGTCGAAAACATTTTTCGCACGGAGAAATTCTACGTCCTCTTTATTGAATCTCAGGTTTTTGACATAATCGATGACCTGTTCGAGACCTGCTGCGATTGCAAAACCTCCGTTATCGGGCACAGTTCTGAAGAACACGTCGAAATACGCCTGCTTTTTGTAAAAGCCGTTAAGGAAATAGCCGTTGCCCATAGTGAGCTCGTAGTAATCGCAAAGCATCGCTTTGTTGTCATACATAGGATACAACCTCCTGCCTGGCGGCGCGGTATAAAGCGCCGGCATGATGATAGAGCCGCAACTGCGGTGTTTTTTGCTTGTTTTCAAGTATAATCTCTTAAGACTGATTTGTAAATGTTTTAATTGGCATTCGTAATCAGCACATTCGGCGGGGACGGAACTGCTTAATACAAAGGAACTGTACTATTGTAATAAGACCATAAATGAGATAGAATTATACATTGTGAGCATATTCGATTTGGAGCTTTGCTATGGACGAAAGACTTGAGCTTATTCTGCCGAGGGTACAGAAACCCGCACGCTACACCGGCGGCGAATACAATCAAATTATTAAGGATCTCTCAAGTGTTGATACACGGATAGCTTTCTGTTTTCCGGATACTTACGAGATCGGAATGTCGAATCTCGGTATGAGGATCCTTTACGAGATGTTCAATTCAATGGACGGTGTTTGGTGCGAGAGAGTTTTTGCGCCCTGGGCTGACATGGAATCAGAGATGCGTGCAGCCGGCCTCCCCCTTTATGCGCTTGAAAGCGGTGATCCGATAGCCGGATTCGATATCATTGCATTTTCCATTGGCTATGAGATGGCGTACACGAATGTACTGAATATGCTTGATCTGGCAGGTGTGCCGATGCGCGCCTCTGAACGCGGAGACAGCCTCAGCCCCCTGGTCGTAGCGGGCGGTACATGCTGTTTCAATCCGGAACCCATGGCGGATTTCATAGACCTCTTCTTCATCGGCGAAGGCGAGGAGCTTGACGCAGAATTCGTCGAGCTTTACAGAACCGCTAAAAAACGCGGGCTATCAAAGCGGGAGTTTCTGATTGAAGCCGCCAGCATCGAAGGAATATACGTTCCCTCTCTTTACGATATATCTTATTCAGAAGACGGCACGATTGCAGATATTACTCCTCACTGCGGCGCGCCCCGTACAGTAGTCAAACGTATCGTTAAGGATTTTGAAAACTCTGTATTCCCTGTTAAACCGATCGTACCTTCAACAGAGATAGTTCACGACAGAGTCGGCCTGGAACTGTTCCGCGGATGCATAAGAGGCTGCAGGTTCTGTCAGGCAGGATATGTCTACAGGCCTGTCCGTTCTCGGAGTTCCGGGAAACTGATCGTCCAGGGCATCGATTCTCTGAAGAATTCAGGATATGAGGAGGTCACGCTGCTGTCGCTCAGCACGAGCGACTACAAGCATCTTCTCCCGCTCTGCGACGGTCTCCTCAGCTGGTGCGAACCAAGAAATGTGAGCCTCTCGCTCCCTTCGCTCAGAGCGGACAATTTTTCGATAGATCTGATGTCGCGCGTTCAGAGAGTCAGGAAGACCGGACTTACATTTGCGCCTGAAGCAGGGACTCAGCGTCTCAGGGATGCCATCAACAAGAATGTACGTGAAGAGGATCTGTTTGAATCATGCCGTATTGCGTTCGAAGGCGGATGGAACGGTATCAAGCTCTACTTCATGCTGGGCCTTCCGACAGAAACAGATGAGGACGTAATAGGTATCTCAAAACTGGCTCTTGAAGTCCTCCGCATCTGGCGCGAACACGCTAAAAACAAGAGCCGCGGCGTTAGAATAACCGTAAGCACTTCATGCTTCGTTCCCAAACCGCATACACCTTTTCAATGGGAATCGCAGATACCGATCGAGGAATATATGCGTCGAGTTGCCCTGCTTAGAGATAATATGCGGGCTAAAGCAATTTCATACAGCTGGCATGATGCCGAGACCAGCTATATAGAGGCAGTGCTTGCACGCGGGGACAGACGTCTCGGAAGGGTCATAGAACAGACTGTCAAAGACGGAGGAAGACTTGATTCATGGGGAGAGTTCTTTTCCTTCGAAAGGTGGATGTCGGCGTTTAACAAACACGGCATTTCTCCGGATTTCTATGCATTAAGGGAGAGAAAGTACGGTGAGGTGCTTCCGTGGAGCGTAACGTCTGCCGGCGTAGCCGAGAAGTATCTGTGGATGGGGCGCGAAGCCGCATACCGCAATGAGATCACGCCGGACTGCAGAGCCAGGTGTACGGGCTGCGGCGCAGACAGACTGAATGAAGGCGGTGTCTGCGATGATTGAACAGCGGCTTCTTTTCAAAAAGGAAGGTCGTGCGAAGTTTATTTCGCATCTTGATCTCCTGCATACGATGCAGCGCGCTTTTATACGCGCCGGAATTTCCATACGTCACACTAACGGATTCAATCCTCATCCGTATATGTCATTTGCGCTTCCTCTTTCAGTGGGACAGGAGAGCTGCTGCGAGCTGATGGATTTCGGCCTTACATCGGATCTCCCCCTGGAGACGATCCCCTCACGTCTGAATCCTGTCCTCCAGGAAGGCCTGTTCGCTGTAAAAGCATATGACGCTGAGAGAAAACTGAGCGATTTGAAATGG
>CAMZHU010000045.1 GCA_947306975.1 uncultured Clostridia bacterium
TAGCGAATATGTGGATCGCGGTATTCGCCGACGTTGGCGTTGCGCTCCTTTGCATCATGAACGCCATGCGGGCGTACTCCGGAGGCGGCTCCTCGCTTCCGTCCGGAACGTTCGCGCAGCGGCTTTTCGCACTGGCCGGCGTACAGAAAGAGACGGGCGGGACCGAGGGCACTGACAACGAAGACTGATAAAAATGATGCACAGCGCCCCGCCGGCGGCAACGGCGGGGCGCCTGCTGCATTCAGGAGACGTTCCGGCGCTGAATATGCAGACCGCAGGCAGGCTTAATACTTGCAACAGGAACAAAGATGTGTTAAAATGCCCTGTAAAACGTACGGGGAGTATGCTAAAATACAAAAAGATTTTATACACAAGGGGCTGTGAAAGATATGTCCGGACACTCCAAATGGCATAACATACAGAAAACGAAGGGCGCTGCCGACGCCAAGCGCGCGCAGGCGTTCACCAAGATCGCCCGCGAGATGATCGTCGCCGTGAAAGAGGGCGGCAGCGGCGATCCCGCCAACAACTCCCGCCTCGCAACAGTAATAGCGAAGGCCAAAGCAGCCAATATGCCGAACGACAACATCAAGCGCACGATCGAAAAGGCGCTTGGTTCCGGCAACACCGACAACTACGAGAGCGTCACCTATGAAGGATACGGCCCGAACGGCGTCGCCGTCATAGTAGAGGCGATGACCGACAACCGCAACAGGACGGCTTCCGAGGTCCGCCACCACTTCGACAAATACGGCGGCAATCTCGGAGCCACCGGGTGCGTGTCCTGGTCCTTCGACCGCAAGGGCGTCATCATAATCGACAACGAGGACGGAGACCTCGACGAGGATACCGTCATGATGGACGCGCTGGAAGCAGGCGCACAGGATATAGTCACCGAGCCTGCCGTGTTCGAGGTTTACACCGATCCCGACGACCTGAGCGCGGTTGACGAGGCGCTCGCTAAAGCCGGATACAAATTCCTCTCCGCACAGGTCGAGATGGTCCCCCAGAATTACGTGAAGCTCACGGATCCCGAGGACGTCAAGAAGTTCGAGAAGATGCTCGACATGCTCGAGGACAACGAAGACGTCCAGAACGTATGGCACAACTGGGACGACGAATAAAAAGGACTGGAGATTCAACAGCGCCCTGCGGCCGCAAACCGCAGGGCGCCGGTCACATATTCAGGTAAAGGAGATACTGATCATGAAAAGAAGAGCGGCCTCGGTCATACTGGCAGTCGTACTGGCGTTCAGCCTTATGCCCGCGGCTCTGGCAGCGGAAGGAATGGACAACTTCAGGAAGGTACAGGATTATCCGGAGGGCCATTTCACGGACGTCCCGCCGAGGGTATGGTATCAGGGGTACGTTATCGACGCCTATGAATTCGGCCTCGTTCTCGGAGACAGCGAGAACACGTTCTCGCCTTCGCGCGGCATGACTATAGCCGAAGCCATAACCCTTGCTGCCCGCATCCACTGCATCTACTACACCGGCGGTTACAGATTCGTCCGGGACATGCCGTGGTATAAGACGTACGTCGACTATGCAGTCGAGAACGGGATAATCGGCGCCGACGAATACACGACGCAGGATGACATGAACGCCGAGGCGACGCGCATGCAGTACGCCGCGATCATGGCCAAAGCCCTTCCCGACAGCGAGTTTCCCGAGATCAGCACCATAGAGGACGACGCCATCCCGGACGTCAAGATGACAGACGCCGGCGCGGCGGATATCTATAAGCTCTACAGGGCGGGCATACTGACCGGACGCGACAAATTCGGTACGTTCTACCCGGAGACGAAAATAAACAGAGCCGAGGTCGCGACCCTCGCGATGAGGATGGTCGTACCAGCCCTCAGAGAGAGCATGACGCTGAAGAGGGATTACACCGGCTATTACGCCGGAGATCTGGCGCGTCTCATCATTACTCCCGCTGACGACGAAGGCGGATACGATGTGCGGTTCTTTGTGCGCAACGCCTACGGCGAGACGGCCGGCAGGGGAACGGCCGAGGACGGCGTCCTGAAGATCCTGCTGGGCCCCGGCAATGAAGACGACGACGTGATGACCGCGCACTTTGAGAAGAAAGACGGCGTATATGTCTTCACCGTTGACGAGTACCCGGGAACGCACGCGGTTAAGGCGGGGGATACCTTCACGATGGATACGGTGGAATATGTGGGATACTACGCCGGCGATCTGGCGACGCTGCTCATAACTCCCGTCGGCGGCAGCAAAGACGAGTTCAGCGTCCGGTTCTTCGTGAAGAACGCATACACCTCAACGGCGGGCACGGCGGCTGTCGAAGACGGCGTTCTTAAGATAAGTCTCGGGCCCAGAGACGAGGATGACAGCGTGATGACAGCCCATCTTTACGGATGCGGCGACGGCTTCAGATACATCTTCACCGTGGATGACTACCCGGGAAACCATACGGTAAGGGCAGGAGACTCCTTTACGTTGCAGAAGGCCCGCGACTTCGAGTTCGGGGCGCTGGCTCTGGCTTGAAAAGGACAGTATACGTTTCCGCCGAAGCGGACGGACGCCTCTTGAAGTATCTCCGGGATACGGGGGCTGACGTCGTCTGTGTGGGACCGACGGACGAGGTGTACGGGGCGATAAACTCGCATCCGGATATCCGCATGTGCGCGGTCACTGACCGGCGGCTGATAAAAGCGCGTCCCGGAGAACTCGGTCACGAATACCCGGCCTGCGCGGCTTTCTGCGCACTGTGCCTTGACAGGTATTTCATCCACAACCTGAAGATAACAGATAAGAGGCTCCTGGAGGCCGCGAGGGAAGCCGGCAAGACGCCGGTGGACGTTAAACAGGGCTATGCGAGATGCTCGTCCGCCGTAGTGGACGGACGCTCGGTCATAACCGCAGACCCGGGCATAGCCGCAGCGCTACGGAAACTCGGCGACGTCGACGTGCTCACGGTCGCGGAGGGACACGTCCTGCTGACCGGATTCGATCACGGCTTCATAGGCGGCGCGTCGGGCCGCATGGGGGACGAGCTCATATTCAGCGGAGACCTGTCCGCGCACCCTGATCACGACGCGATCGAGAAGTTCGCCGCGGAGCGGGGAGTAAGGGTACGGTATTTTCCGGAGTTCCCTCTGACGGATATAGGTTCGATAATAGAGATAAAGGAATAACAGAAAGGACGCAGGCTCCGAGAGCCTGCGTCCTTTTGTATCTTTTCCTGTCTCACACAGCGGGTGCGTGCTTCGCGAAGAACTCCGCCAGCATCTCTTCGCACTCATCGCGCTTTATTAGGTAGCTCATTCCGTGCCCCGCACCCTCGGCTATGAACAGCTTCTTTTCCGAAGCACAGGCTTCGTAGTTCTCGACGCTCATGTACGTCGGGACGAAATCGTCGCTGCCTCCATGGACGAACATGACGGGGATGCCGGTCCTGCGCACCGCGTCGATGGTGGAACACTCGTTTATCCCGAATCCGGCTATGAGCTTCGTCATCACGGAGCTTATAGGGATGAACGGGAAGGCGGGCAGATGAAAAACGTGCGTAAGGACATGCCTGAATATGGCTGCCGGCGTCGTAAAGCCGCAGTCGCCGATGACGCCGGTCACATTTTCCGGAAGATCCAGACCAAGCGCCATGAGAACGGTCGTACAGCCCATGGATATCCCGTCGAGGATTATCGGGCGGGCGGCGACCTCCGGCCGACGGTCGATGAGCTCGACCCAGTCGCGGCAGTCGAACCGTTCGCGCACCCCGAAAGTTATATACTTTCCCTCGCTCCGGTTCATGGAACGCTGGTCCGGCACGAGGAGGTTGAAGCCGAGTTCGTGGAAATGCCTGAAGACACAGGCGAAATCATTCAGACCGCTGCTGTGGAAACCGTGCATGAGGACGAGCGTGCCTCTGGCGTTTTCACACGGAAGGTAATCCGCATACAGTTTGAGCCCGTCATAGGACGTCATGGTGAGCGTCTCGCGTTCCTGGGCGAGGAACCAGCTGCGCCCCTCAGCGAGCAGGTCTCTGAAATCCCTGAGCTGCGGTATCTCTGATTCGTTATCCGCAGGCTTTTCCGGCCGCGCTATGGTCTTTCTGAAGATGACGGCGGTGACCGCGGCGCACGCAAGCAGCAGTACGCACACGACGATCACGATAATGAGAAGAACAGTGTCCATCGTTTACTCCGAATCCTGTGCGGCTTTCACCGCGGCGTCATATATCGTTTTCTTCGATATGCCCGTCTCCTCTGAAGCGCGTTTGGCCGCGTCCTTGAGCGATAGGCCCCCGTCTCTGTATCTTGAGACCGCGGCGAGCGCTTCCGGAAGACCGGCTCCTGCCCCGGCTGCCGGAGCGGGCGCGCCGTCTACGATTATCACGAACTCGCCTTTCGGCGGCGTGGCCTCAAAATGGGCGACAGCTTCCTCAAGAGTAAAACGCAGAGTCTCCTCGTGGATCTTCGTCAGTTCGCGGGAGATCGAGACGCGTCTTCCGCCGCCGAATGCGTCAGCCATGTCGGAAAGAGTCGCCCGGAGCTTGTGGGGCGCTTCTAGAAATATCATCGTGCGCCGTTCGTCCCGAAGAGCGTCCAGATGATCTGAGCGGCTCTTTTTCGCCGTCGAGAGGAAACCCTCGAAGGTGAACCGTCCGGTTGGCAGGCCGGACAGAGCCAGCGCCGAGACAGCGGCGCAGGCGCCGGGCACTATAAGTATCTCGACCCCGGCGGCGGCGCAGATGCGCACCAGATCCTCACCCGGATCGCTAACCGCCGGCATTCCTGCGTCCGTCACGAGAGCGCAGGTCTCGCCGTTCAGTATGCGTGCCAGTATCTTCTCGCCGCTGGACGCGCGGTTGTGCTCGTAATAGCTGACCAGCGGTTTCTTTATCTCAAAATGGTTGAGCAGTTTCAGCGTGACGCGGGTGTCCTCCGCGGCGATGAAATCGCACTGGCGCAGGATGTCAACGGCGCGGGGAGACAGATCCCCGAGGTTGCCGATCGGCGTTGCTACTAGATAGAGTTTTCCGGACAAGACCTATGCCTCCCTGTGATAGATTCTTTTTATCTCCTCCGTATCGGCTCCGCTGCCGTCGGTCATGACGAGCGGAGGGAGGATATCCAGCCCCGGTTTTCCTCCGCGGCGCGCTTCGATGAGGACCAGGTTCGGGGCGGATGATGCGCTGTACTGCACCATGCGCAGGCGCTTTGGCTCCAGTCCGCATGCGGACATCGCGCACATCGCCTCGGAAAGGCGTTCGGGACGATGCACCATCACGAACCGGCCGCCCCATTTCGTCAGATACGCCGCAGCCTCGCAAACATTGGTGAGAGTACAGCTGCGCTCGTCACGCGCCGTGGCGAGCTCATCGGTAGCGGCCTGTTTTCCGCTTCCCGACGGAAAGTAAGGCGGATTCGCGGCGACGAGTCCGTATTCCCCGGCGGGGAGAAGGGAACGATATTCGCGGAGATCGCCGGTTATCACGTTCATCCTGTCCGACAGGCCGTTGATCTCAGCGTTCATCCTCGCCGTCTCGGCTGCACCCGCCTGGATCTCGATACCGTCTACTGTGAGGGAGGGGGAGTTCCACGCGAGCAGGAGAGCGATCACGCCCGTTCCGCATCCGAGGTCGCATGCGCGGTGAGCGCGCACACTTCCGGCGAACGCGGCCAGAAGGACTGCGTCCGTACCGAGAGGAAAACCTCCTCCGCGTATGAATTTAGGGCCATTCGGCCAGAGTTCGTCAACGATCATGTCTGTCTCCGAAAGAATGAGCGGTTATAAAAAGTGCCGCCGTGCTGGACGGCGGCACTTTTATCAGGCTGTGATCAGTCCTCTTTGATAGCCTCAACAGGGCAGTTGGAAGCGCAGAGCCCGCAGGATACGCAAGCGTCTTCGTCGATCACATAAATGGAATCGCCTTCCTTGATGGCCTCAACGGGGCAGTTGGAAGCGCAGAGTCCGCAGGATACGCAGGATTCATCGATTTTAAATGCCATTATAGTTACCTCCTAGTGATGTTAAAACGCAAAGGCCAGTTTTACAAGCACAAGTGTATCATGAAAAAGCGGAAAATCAATAGAAATTTTTAAAACTGAACAAAAAAATATCTGCATGCGAAATACTGCGAAATATTGCAAAAAAAAGAGCATTACAGAGCAATGAAGAGATAAATGGAAACAGGACGTTAGAAAATAGTCAGGAAAGGTCAAAACTAGAGTTGCCATTCAGGCGCCGGGGAAGTATCATTAGTACGTAAGGTCAAAGAAAGTCAAAGTCAGACACGATAAATCTAGAAGATACGGAGGTGACAGACTTGGCTATGGGAATGAGTGATCTGATCGCAGGTTTCATAAACGAGATGCTGCGCGAGGAGAACGGGACCGCTGAACTGCAGCGGTCGGATCTGGCGACCAGATTCAACTGTGTGCCGAGTCAGATCAACTACGTTATTTCGACGAGGTTTTCCCCTGAACACGGGTACATCGTCGAGAGCCGGCGCGGCGGCGGCGGATACATCAGGATAACCAGGGTCAGGACCGATCCCGAGATGCTGGTGATGCACACCGTCAACGCCGACAGAAGCACTACGGCGGCGCTTATATCCAATCTTCTGGACAGCGGCGCCATTGACGGAAAAACGGCAAGGCTCCTGCTCGCGGCGACGGGCGACGCGGCACTGAGGCCAATAGAGCCTGCACAGCGTGACAGAGCCAGGGCGAGCATCTTCAAGCAGATGCTCATAAAGATAATATGAAAGGGGATAATCATCATGATGAACAACAATATGAAGTGCGATAACTGCGGAAGAGAAGAAGTAAACTTCCACTATACGTCCAATATAAACGGAAAAGTCACTGAGAAGCATCTCTGTTCAGAGTGCGCGGCAAAGCTCGGCTACGCCGATGATATGTTCATCGACACCGACAGAGTGTTCGAGAACATGCTCTCCGGATTCTTCGGAGGCAGGAGCCTGCTCCGCCCCTGGGGCGGATTCGGGCTCGGCCTTCCGACCATGACGATGCCGAGGCTGAGGCTTCCGAGGGTCGAGATCAAGCTCGACGACGGTTCCTGCGGCTGCGGCGGCACATGCGGCTGCGAAGAGCACAGCGAAGAGAAGACCGCGCAGCCCGGCACAGACGCCGAGGCGGTCAGACGGCGCGAACTGAACGCCCTCAACGAACAGATGCGCAGGTACGCGCAGGACGAAGAGTTCGAAAAGGCCGCCGAGATAAGAGACCGCATCAGGAAGATGCAGGCCGAAGGCGGCGGAGAGGAATAAGTCCTCGGACCCAGTAAGAGACCGATCGGGGGGCAGGCCATTGACCTGCCCCCCGGACAGAATAGCGCGAAAAGGAGGAGCTTATCATGGCATTTGAAGACAGATTTACCGAAAGCGCCAGAAGCGTTTTCGAAGCAGCCCAGGCCGCCGCGGCGGATCTCGGGCACACATATATAGGCAGCGAACATATCCTTTACGGTCTGGCGGGCACCGAGGGAGGGGCGGCAGCGAAGGTCCTCCGTGAGAACGGCCTCGACGCCCCCTTCATCAGGGATCTGATCGAAAAGCAGATCGGAAAAGGCCCGAGGAGAGAGATGCCTCCGCAGGGCCTCACGCCGAAAGCGAAGCGCGTCGTCGAGATAGCGGTCGCAGAAGCCAACAGGCTCGGCCACGGGTACGTGGGTACGGAGCATATGCTCATGGGCATCCTCAGGGAGTACGACTGCGCAGGTGCAAGGCTCCTTGCGATGACCGGCGTCGATCTGAACAAGATGTACACGGATGTGCTCAGCATGTTCGGTACAGACGGCGAACGGCAGGCGCGGCCGGTCGCTTCCGGCAAGGCGCAGCAGCGCGAGGAGACGAAGACTCTCGACCAGTTCAGCCGGGATCTGACGGACTACGCGAAGCAGGGGAAACTCGACCCTGTCATCGGCCGTGAGAAGGAGATAGAACGTGTTATACAGATACTGTCCCGCCGCACGAAGAACAACCCCGTGCTCATAGGCGAGCCGGGCGTCGGCAAGACGGCCATAGCCGAAGGACTCGCACAGAAGGTCGTGGCAGGAGACGTACCTGACATGATCAGGAACAAGCGCATAGTGTCCCTGGACCTCACCGGTATGGTGGCCGGCACCAAATACAGGGGCGACTTTGAGGAACGTATCAAAGCGGCAATAGACGAGGCCACGAAAGCAGGGGACATCATCCTGTTCATAGATGAGCTCCATACGCTGATCGGAGCCGGCGCCGCAGAAGGCGCTACTGACGCCGCGAACATCATAAAGCCTATGCTGGGCAGAGGAGAGATCCAGGTCATCGGCGCCACGACGCTGAACGAATACAGAAAATACATCGAGAAGGACGCGGCCCTTGAACGCAGGTTCCAGCCCGTGACGGTAAGCGAACCGACACAGGAGGAATCCGTTCAGATCCTCACCGGCCTCCGCGACAAGTACGAGGCGCACCACGGCCTGAAGATCACCGATGAGGCGATTGAGGCTGCTGTCAAGCTCTCAACTAGGTATATTAACGACCGTTATCTTCCTGACAAGGCCATAGACCTCATAGACGAGGCCGCGTCGCGCGTGAGGATGGAGAACCTCAAGACCCCGCCGGACGTCCGTGAACTGGAGATGCAGAAGGCTTCCGTCTCCAAAGAGAAGGAGGCCGCCATCCAGAATCAGGACTTCGAACGTGCTGCGAGCCTGCGCGACAGGGAGAAGGAACTTGAGGAGACTCTTGCAAATGCGCGCAGATGCTGGGAGATGGCGGGCAAGGCGGGAAGGTCATCCGTCGGCCCGGACGATGTAGCTGCCGTAGTAGCCGGATGGACCGGCATACCTGTGACCAGCATAACCGAAGACGAGAGCGAGCGCCTTCTCCGTATGGAGGAGACACTGCACAAAAGAGTCGTCGGACAGGATGAGGCTGTCAAAGCGGTAGCCAAAGCGATCCGCCGCGGCCGCGTGGGCCTGAAGGATCCGAAGCGCCCGATAGGTTCATTCCTGTTCATGGGACCCACCGGCGTCGGCAAGACCGAGCTCTGCAAAGCTCTCGCCGAGGCGATGTTCGGCGACGAGAACGCCATGCTCCGTATAGACATGTCCGAATACATGGAAAAGCACACGGTGGCAAAGCTCATCGGTTCGCCTCCGGGCTACGTAGGTTACGACGAAGGCGGCCAGCTGACCGAGAAGGTCCGCAGAAAGCCCTACTCTGTGGTGCTTTTCGATGAGATCGAGAAGGCCCATGAGGACGTGTTCAACATCATGCTCCAGATCATGGATGACGGTGTGCTCACCGACTCCCAGGGCAGGCACGTGGACTTCAAAAACACCATCATCGTGATGACGTCGAACGTCGGCGCCCGCAACCTTGTCGAGAACAGGGCGAAGCTCGGATTCTCTGCGGAAGCGGGAGAAGACGGAGTCGCAGATCCCGAAAAGATCAAAGACGCCGTTATGGGCGATCTGAAGAGGACTTTCAAACCTGAGTTCCTCAACAGGATAGACGACATCATCATTTTCAACCAGCTCACCAAGGCCGAGATCAAAGAGATCTGTGCCAAGATGCTGGAGACGGTCGGCGCCCGCATGAAGGCGATGGATATCGAACTCACGGCGGACGACCAGGCAGTCGAACTTCTGGCGGACGCGGGATTCGATCCCGTGTACGGCGCACGTCCTCTGAGACGCGCCATCCAGAACAAGGTGGAGGATCTCGCAGCCGAGCAGATGCTCGAAGGAGAGATCAAAAAGGGCGACAGCGTGCTGGTCACCGTCGAGGACGGTAAGATCGTTATCCGGAAGACCGGCACCCAGGAGCCTGAGACCGTGAAGGATGAGAAAGAACAGGAAAACGCTTCTGCAGGCGGGCAGGAGACGGGACAGGCAGAATAAAGAAACATGCACGCCGCGAGCAGCGGCACCGTGCAGCCGGAGACAGGGCGGACCCCCTGTCTCCGGCTTTTTATTTATAAGTGCTGACAGACCGGAAGATGAGAGGTCATAACAGGATATACCATGATGAAAAGACATAACGGGGGACACGTTAGCGGTTGTTTTTTCCCGATACATAAAATAGAATATAAACAGCATTACCGATGCAGATTACGGCAAACTGGACGAAAGGATGATCGCCCTCCGGGCGACGGTGAAACGCCATGAAATATGAACACCTTTTCAAACCCATCAAGCTGGCTGGAGTAGTATTCAAAAACCGCATTTTCGCTTCCCCTACAGGTCTGAGATACACGTTCGTGAACGGTACTCTCATGCCGACCGCGCCACAGTATTACGGCAGGAAGGCCATGGGCGGGGCGGCGGCGGTCGCCGTTGGCGAGTGTATCGTCGATTCTCTCTACGCCAAGACCACGGAGTACAAGATCGAGATGGACAATCCTGCCTCCGTACACGG
>CAMZHU010000046.1 GCA_947306975.1 uncultured Clostridia bacterium
CGGCGCTGTGAGGAGGGTCACCGTAACGGTCGATCAGCTCGGAGATCATATCGTCTGCGTCATCCTCAGTTTTTATGAGGGCGATACGGCGGTAAAGGTCGATACGCTCCTCGCCAGATGGAACGTAGGACTCGGGGATATTTGCGGAGACGGTCAGATCCGCAGAACATTCCGTCCGGACAGGCGGCTTCTCCCCTTTTTCCTCAAGCACCGCTTCCTCCAGGAGTTTCAGATACATGTCATAGCCGACGCTCATCATGTGCCCGGACTGTTCGGCGCCCAGCAGATTGCCTGCACCGCGTATCTCAAGATCGCGCATGGCGATCTTGAAACCGGAGTTGAATTCGGCAAATTCACGTATAGCGGAGAGACGCTTTTCAGCGATCTCAGAAAGGGCTCGGCCTTTTCTGAAAGTCAGATAGGCGAATGCGCGCCGCGGAGAACGGCCGACACGTCCGCGCAGCTGATGGAGCTGGGAAAGTCCGAATCTGTCTGCGTCCTCGATTATAAGGGTATTCACATTAGGTATGTCTATGCCTGTCTCGATTATAGTAGTGCATACAAGGACCTGGACTTCTCCCGATGCGAGACGCTCCATGATACGGCTGAGCGACTCTTCATCCATTTTGCCGTGTGCTACGTCGACGGTCGCATCCGGAAGCATCGCCGATATCCGTGCGGCAGTGCGGGCAATAGTTTCAATGCGGTTGTGCAGATAGTATACCTGACCGCCCCTGGAAATCTCGCGGCGCATCGCTTCTTCCAGAATTTTCCAATCATGCTCGATGACGTAAGTCTGTACAGGCTGACGGCCGCTGGGCGGCTCCTCGATCGTAGACATGTCGCGAAGGCCGGAGAGGGCCATATTGAGCGTTCTGGGTATAGGCGTCGCGGTAAGTGTCAGAACATCCACATTTTTCGACATTTCCTTCAGCCTCTCTTTGTGAGAGACACCGAAACGCTGTTCCTCGTCGACTATAAGAAGGCCGAGAGACTTGAAACGTATATCTTTCTGGAGAAGCCGGTGTGTACCTATGACAATGTCCGTCTGCCCGCTCGCTATGGAGGCTACTGCCTTCTTTATCTGTGCGGCGGTCCTGAAGCGTGAGAGCACCTCTACGTGCACGGGATAGTTTGCAAATCTGTTGACGACGGTCGTGTAATGCTGCTGCGCCAATACCGTGGTAGGCACGAGTATCGCCGCCTGCCGTCCGCCCAGGACGCATTTCATTACGGCACGGAGCGCGACCTCCGTCTTGCCGTATCCGACGTCCCCGCATAGGATACGATCCATCGGGAGCGGTTTTTCCATATCCGCTTTGATCTCGTCGATACAACGGAGCTGATCGTCCGTTTCCTCGTATCCGAAGCCGGCCTCGAATTCCGTCTGCCACACGCTGTCAGGAGCGAAAGCGTGTCCGGGTATCTTCTGCCGTGCCGCATAAAGAGCGATGAGTTCCCTTGCCATCTGACGGGCCGCGCCTTTTGCGCGGCTCTTGGTCTTTTCCCAGTCTGCGCCGCCCATCTTGGAAAGACGCACTGGAGCGTCCTCGCCTCCGCCGATATATTTCTGGACCAGATCGAGGTTGGTGGCAGGAACATAGAGGCTGTCCGTCCCCGCATATGCGATCTTGACGTAATCTTTTTCGACACCGTCTACAGGGAGCTTGAAAATACCTACGAAACGTCCGATGCCGTGATATTCGTGAACGACGAGATCACCCGGGGAAAGATCCGCATAGCTTGCAAGACGCTGACGCCCGGAGACCTTCTTTTTCGGGGCTTTTCGCCTGTTTTTTGAGTTTCCCAGTATCTGACCTTCAGTTATGACGGCCAATCGGAGGGTCGGGTATTCCATGCCGGCTGAGAGCGCTCCCGATGTGACGGTGCATGTGCCCTGCTGCGGCAGCTCAGCGAGTTCCATATCTGTTGATACGGTTATCCCCTTTTCTGTCAGATAACCGCAGAGTATGTCGGCGCGGCGACGGTCAGCGCACAGGACCACAGCGGAGTAACCGGTTCCCGCGTAATGCGCTATATCCCCTGCCGCTGTTTCAAGACTGCCGCCGTACGAGGGCAGCTGTTTCGCGGTCATGCTGCAGAGCACCCGCGGTTCGATGTCATAGCTGCCAGCGAGGAAATTGTCCGCCATAAGAACGGGAAACTCCTCCAGTCTGGCGCACGCCTCAGCGTAAGTGTCTGAAAACATGGAAAACTCCGGAGCGAGCAGCCCGTTTTCGATCTGTATGGTGCAGTCATCCGCCATCTGCTTCAGGATGGCCTTGGCGCGGTCTGATACTCTGTGAGGCTCGCTTATGAACACGAGGGCGTCAGGCGGGAAATAGTCGGCGGCGGTCGACCGCTCAGGGTAAATAAGACTCTGATAGCGGTCGGCCGCGGGAAATGTTCTTCCGTCGAGCAGTCTTTCGGAATCAGAAGACATATTCGCTATGAGGGTCCGGGAAATGTTCTTTTTCTTCATAAGACGCATGCCAGACTCGCTGATAGCCGCAGCAAGTCCGTTCCGCCCCTCTCCTGAGGGGCCGGAATACAGATCCGGGACGGTCTCACAGGCCGGCAGTATAAGCGCGGTGTCCACGGCATCTGTACGTCGCTGGGTCTGAGTATCGAAAAAACTCATGGAGTCGATCTCATCGCCGAAGAACTCGCACCTTACAGGTGAGTCGTAAGCCGCCGAATAGAAATCCAGGATACCGCCGCGCATGGCGAACTGGCCTGGACCTTCAACCTGTGAGCAGCGGCTGTAGCCGGCGCGCACCAGGTGTTCGGTGACATCTGCCGGATCGCGCGTGTCGCCAAGATGCAGTAAAAGTGCTGATTTTTCAAGGGTTTCGGGTGGTATAGTCCTCATCAGCAGGCCTTCGATGGTGACTGCTGTCACCGGAGCAGATCCGGAGCGCATCGCGTAAAGCGTGCGCAGTCTGGCGTGTTCAGCCTGCCTGGAGACGCCTTCCACGTTGTAAAAGACAAGATCACGTCCTGTGAGCACATCACCCGGTTCCTCTCCTGTAAAGGATGCCATATCCGCCATGAATCTTGCGGCTTCCTGCTCGTCCGAGCAGACGACAACGACAGGCCGTCCGAGACTGATACGCGCTGCTGCGGCAAGATGTGCGCGCGATGACGGACCGACGCCCGTTATGAGCGCCGGACAGCGTCCGTTATCAGCTGCAGCGACAAAACGCGCCGCTGCGTCGTCCTGAAGGATTGCTTTCGCGAGTTTATACATACTGTTCTCCTGCTCGTGTACTGAGACTACTGCCGGAACATTCTCCGGATCAAATATTAAAGGAATACTGCCGGCGTTATTTCTGAGAACGCGGCAATGCCCCGGCAGGACTCTGCCGGGGGTATACGGGTTTTATAGGCGGTTTAGGAAACAGGTGCATGAAGACATCCCGACGGATAACAGGACCCATACGGATGTTTCACGTGAAACAATTGAAAACCGGACCGCAGATGATGAGGGCGGAAACCCTTGCTACAGCGGCTTTTTCTGGATCTTTGCGAAACGTCTCGGGTAGCCGGCCGGGGTTTCAGAAACCTTTTTTATAACGACAGCGCGATGGATGACATCCGTACAGGGCACATTATAATCTGCTATCCTGACGATTTCTCCGCCAAGCTTATCTATTGCATTTCCTGCTTCGTTGAGTTCGTCGTCGGAGCCGGTGCTTTTCATGGCGATAAAGCTTCCGCCTGTACGCACGAAAGGCATGCACAGTTCGCAGAGGACATTGAGACGCGCTACCGCACGCGATACGGCAAAATCGAAGCTGCCGCGCATGGCGTTGTCAAAAGCAGCCTCCTCCGCCCTTGCGTGAAGGCATACGGTGTCTTCGGCTTTTACGGCTGAACAGACCTCGGACATGAAGTCGACACGTTTCTGCTGAGCATCGAGAAGTGTAAGACTGATCTCAGGCTGCGCTATCTTCATCGGGAGACCGGGAAAACCTGCTCCGCTGCCGATATCGATAACGCTCTTGCCCTTGAAATCATCGAGCGTCAGAAGAAACAGACTGTCCAGAAAATGGAGCGTATAAATGTCAGATTCACCCTCAATAGCAGTGAGATTCATAACTCGGCTGCGCTCATCAAGCAGCTCAAAGTACTTGTGGAAGGCCGGAGCTGCCGTTTCCGGCAGCTCCAGACCGTAGTTCTTAACACCGTTTTCAAGAATCTGCATTGCTTAGTCGGATTATTTGTTCTTGAGGAGATCGCGGATCTCAGCGAGAAGGATCTCTTCCTTTGTCGGTTCGGGCTCAGCCTCAGGCTCGGGCTCCGCTTCGGCAGCTTTTTTCTTTTCAGCGGCTGCTCTGGCCTTGTTGAAGGCCTTTACTATAGCGAATACAATAAGCGCAACGATGATAAAGTCGATGATCACGCTGAGGAGCGTGCCAAAGCCTATCGTCACGCCTGCGTCGATGACTTCGCCGGCTTCGTCTAAGACGGCGGGTCTTATGACCCAGTTCAGCGCGTTCGTGAGATTCTGACCGCCGAAGATAAGACCGATGACCGGCATGATCACGTCGTTCACGAGAGAAGTTGTGATCTTACCGAAGGCGCCGGCTATGATAACACCGATCGCCATGTCAAGGACATTGCCCCTGCTTATGAATTCCTTGAATTCACTGAAGAACTTTTTCATGATGAACACTCCTTTATTATTTACTTATGATTTCAATATTTCCAAGATACTTGCGCAGGACCTCCGGAACGACGACGCTTCCGTCCGCGCGCTGATTCTGCTCGACGAGAGCCGGCAGGATGCGGCTTGTGGCAAGGCCCGAACCGTTCAGAGTATGGAGGTATTCGGTTTTGCCCGTGCTTTCACGTTTGAAACGCATCGAACCGCGGCGGGCCTGATAATCGCGGGCGTTGGATACGGAGGAGACCTCCTTGTAGCCGTTCATAGAAGGGATCTGTATCTCGATGTCATAAGTCCTCGCCATAGAAGCAGAGCAGTCTGCCGCAGCAAGTTTTACCGTGCGGAAATGGAAGCCCAGTCCGCGAACGAGAGCTTCTGCTTTGCCAACGAGTTCTTCAAAAGCCTCATCTGACTTTTCGGGGAGCGTATACTGGACCATTTCTACCTTGTTGAACTGGTGGCCGCGCACCATTCCGCGCTCGTCCGCCCTGTAAGATCCGGCCTCGCGGCGGAAACACGGTGTGTAAGAGATGTATTTCTTCGGAAGATCAGCTTCAGAGAGGATCTCGTCTCTGTGGAGAGATACGAGCGCTGTCTCCGCGGTCGGCAGCATGAAGCGCCTGCGCTCATCTTCCGCGGTCTCCAGCCAGTAGACATCGTCCTTGAATTTCGGGAACTGACCGGCAGTGAGTCCGCATTCATATCCAAGCATGTGCGGAACCAGTACGAGTTCGTAGCCGTCAGCCAGATGTGTATCGATGAAATAGTTCAGAAGCGCCCACTCGAGACGTGCGCCCAGTCCTCTGTATACCCAGAAACCGCTGCCGGACAGCTTGGTTCCGCGCGTATAATCGATGAGACCGAGATCAGTGCAGAGATCAACATGGTTTTTAGGCTCAAAATCGAACTTATGGGGCTCTCCGAAATAGCGAAGAGGCTCGTTGTTCTCCTTCCCGCCCGGCTTAAGGTCTGGATCAGGCAGGTTAGGCAGACTCAGAAGGAGTTCGTTGTACTCGCTTTCTATGTCGCGGAGAGCGGCGTCGGCCTCTTTGGCAGCGGCTTTGAGCTCATTCATGCGGGCGAAAACGGGTGCGGTGTCTTCACCGGCCTTTTTCATCTGAGGAATCTGCTTGGATACCTTGTTCTGCTCCGCCTTATATGACTCAGTTTTCGCGATCGTATCACGGCGAAGGCTGTCCAGTTCCAGGATCCGGTCGATAGCATCGGAACAGTCGACCTCCTTATAGAGCAGACGCTTTTTGATCTCTTCGGGGTTTTCTCTTATAAGTTTGATATCAATCATCTGAATCGTCTCCGTTTCAGTTATTCTCAGAATTCTCGCTATTCTCGGTACTCTGGTTGAGTTCGTTGTATTTCTTCAACAGCGCTTCATACTCGCTGCGCAGATTTTTAGTATCTACATCGTATTTTTTTGACGCTTCGTCGAGCGCGGTCTCGAGTGCCCCGTTTTCCTGCCGGAGAGAGTCAGCTTCCGCGTTTAAATCGTCCAATCGTGATTCGAGTTCGGATTTTTCTCCGCCGATGCGCTGGTTTTCTTCAACAAGCCTCTGGTTTTCTTCTTGCAGTTTGATGATATTCTGCTGAGCCGTAGCACTTTGTTCATGAAGCGTATCCAGAATGCTGCTGTCACGCTGATGGACGAAATATGAAAGAAGTATCAGTACGATGACCGCGACTGCAAGCGCTATAACGTAACCAATGACAGCACGCCGCGACCTTTCAGACGTGCCGCGAACGGAATTATCGGTCCCGCTCCGGCGTTTCAGCTTAAAACTACTCATTTTCAGTATGCTGCTCCTTACTGAAGGACATTGATGCAAGCGCGTCAAGCAGACTTTCGCGGTCTTCCGCGCCGTAGTATTCTAGTTCTATGCGGCCTTTGCGCTTGCCGTCAGTTATACGGACCCTGCGTCCAAGTTTCTCTGAGAGTTCGCGTGCCGCTGCCGCCGCATAGTCGACAAAAGGTGCGGGAGTGCTTTTCCTCCTGCTGCGGGCGGAATTAAGACGCTTTACATACGCCTCCGCCTCACGTACCGACATACCGGTCCGCACCACTTCGGCCGCGGCTGCAGATATATCTGTACCATTTTCGAGCGAGAGCAGCGCTCTCGCGGCGCCCGGAGCGATCTCACCGTCTTTAAGCAGCACCAGAACATCTTCAGGAAGCCTGAGCAGACGCAGTGTGTTCGCAACGAGTGAGCGTGATTTGCCGACTGTGTCGGAGACCTCTTCCTGTGTAAGGCCGTATTCCGTCATCAAAGTCCGGTAACCGGCGGCTTCTTCAACGGGGTTCAGACCTTCACGCTGAAGGTTCTCGACCAGGGCAAGCTCTGTCGCCTTCCTGTCGTCAGCCTCGATTATCCGGGCCGGGACTTCGGAAAGTCCTGCGATGCGGGCGGCTCGCCAGCGCCGTTCCCCTGCGATTATCTGATAACCGTCGCGGCCCACACGACGAACGGTAAGAGGCTGAAGCACGCCGTGCTCTGCTATCGACGCAGCAAGTTCGGACAGCCCGGCCTCATCAAAGTATTCGCGCGGCTGATCATGCCTGGGCTCTACACGTGTAATGGGCAGATACTCAAAATCGTTTTTTCCGGTCTCGACTGCCGCACTGCCAAACAGCGCTTCCAGACCGGTGCCGAGTCCCTTCCCAGCCATAGTGTCACCTCATTTTCCCTGGAGTCATATACCGTTCCTGCTCATGACCTCTCGCGCCAGTTCCGCGTATGCTTTTGCTCCGCGGGAGGCGGCGTCATATGCCAGGACCGGTTTGCCGTGGCTTGGCGCCTCTGAAAGACGCACGTTACGAGGTATTACAACGTTGTATACCTTTGATTTAAAGTATTTTTTCACCTCTGCGGCGACCTGCGCGGAGAAATTGGTGCGTGAATCGAACATAGTAAGGAGTACGCCTTCGATATCTAGCGCGGGATTCATGCGCTTTTTTACCATCCGAATAGTAGTAAGAAGATCGGAAAGCCCTTCGAGAGCATAATACTCACATTGCACCGGAATCAAAAGCGTATCGGCTGCGCACAGACCGTTAAGCGTCAGCATCTCCAGAGACGGAGGACAGTCTATAAGAATATAATCGTATCTGCCGCTTACCTGCGCTAGCGCGTCGCGGAGAATGAATTCACGGTTATCCCGTGTAACGAGTTCGATTGCGGCGCCTGCGAGACTTCTGTTGGCAGGAATAATATCGCCGTACGGTGTTTCAACGATGGCTGAAGCAGTCTCGTCAGTTCCTGATAGCACGGTATAGATATCATGTTCAAGAGCGTTCTTGTTCAGACCCATACCGGAAGTAGCGTTTCCCTGCGGATCCAGATCACACAAAAGCACATTTTTTCCGGCGTATTTCAGGGCGCAGCAAAGATTGACGCAGGAAGTCGTCTTTCCTACGCCGCCCTTCTGATTTGCCAATGCGATGATCTTTCCCATTTTCCGCCCCCGTAAAATACTGGATTAATTATAACACTAAGCAAAGTTATTTCAAGTAAAATTGCAAAAAACGGGACGTGAGCGAAAACCGCAGTAATTGTTTCACGTGAAACATTTCGAAAATGCAGCCTGACGACGGGGCGCCACGTGTGTTATCATACTATAATATTATAATGTATAAAAAGCATGAAACTGGGAAATATTACCATATAGAGGCGGCAACCTGATTAGATGCGATTGCCCTGCCCCTGCTATGTTCGGCCTTGCTCTTCCGCGGGAACATGGTCTTTGCGCGGTGATCCCGCGGGTTACGGCAGCGTGATATGCGGGTTTTAAATGAGTTCGTGCAAAAAAGTGATTGAAAATAGTGAAAAAGCACTTGATTTTTAGTTTTGCTGATGTTAAAATTATCATCCGCACAGATATTGAACGTTTTCTGTGACTTTATAGGAGGAGGTGGCAAATAGAATGCCCAATATCAAATCAGCTGAGAAGAGAGTCCTTATCGGTAAGCTGCGCAACGAGAAGAACAAGGCGGAAAAGTCCAGAATGAAGACCAACATGAAGAAGTTCGACGCGGCGGTGGCCGGTGGCGACCGTGAAGCAGCCGAGAGCGCCTATAAAGTTGCTGTCAAGACCGTTGATCATGTGGCTTCCAAGGGGATCATCCACAAGAACAATGCTGCTAACAAGAAGAGCGGCATGGCCGCGCGTCTCAACGCGATGGAGAAATAAATCAACGCAGAAAATAGACAATTAGCAGATGCCCAAATCAGAACTGATTTGGGCGTTTGTTTAAAAAGATAGTTAGCAAAAAGTAATCATGAGACTCTCCTGATACGCATCTTACGGATTGCGGCAAAGGAAGATTACGAAAGGGAGAATAGAAATGGGCGAAGCGAAAGTCCGAAGAGGCGGCAACAAATGGACATGTGCCGCTATTCCAGCGCTGCTGCTCCATTGCAGCATCGGTACCGTGTACTGCTGGGGAACATTTTCCAAGGAGATCGGTGAGTATATTTACGGTATAGGCAACTATCAGGCGCATGCCGGAGCGGTCCAGTGGGCATTTTCACTGGCGATCTTCTTCCTTGGCATGTCAGCGGCTTTTCTCGGAGACGTTGTTGAGAAGGACATACACAAGTCTTCTCTTATAGCTACGATCTTCTTTACTGTCGGCATGCTCGGAACAGGTGCGGCGATCCTTCTTAAATCGCTTCCGCTCGTATTCATCTTCTACGGCTGCATCATGGGCATTGGTCTCGGCACCGGTTATCTTAGCCCCGTCAAGACGCTCATGCTGTGGTTCCAGGATCGAAAGGGCCTTGCGACAGGCCTTGCCGTCGCGGGTTTCGGACTGGCTAAAGCAATAGCGACACCTGTAATGCAGTTCTTCCTCACAAAGTTCGACAACAACCCGGCGTACATGTTCTTCATCATGGGCGCCATCTACTTCGTTATGATGTTCATAGGCCACAAGCTTCTCAAAAAGCCTGCAGACTGGGTCGAGGTCAAAGGAGAAGGCGGCGGCATAAAAGAATTCTTTGCAACGCTTGGCAGAAACTTCAAAACGGCATTTTCAAGCAAGACCTTCATCGGCATCTGGATCATGTTCTATATCAACATCACCTGCGGCCTTGCGCTTATCTCGCAGGAAAAGGCGATATTCAACTCTATCGGCCTCAGCCTGACGGTCGCTGCGACGCTCGGTTCAGTTACAGCTATCGCGAACGCACTGGGCAGACTCGGCTTCTCAGCGTGGGCAGATACGTTTAAGGACAGGAACACTATCTATAAGCTGATATTCATCCTGTCGATCGTCTTCACGGCGGCTGTCGTGTTTACACACGGTATCGACAACAAGATCGTGGTCCTCTGCGTTGCGCTTCTTATAATGGTCAACGCCGGATACGGCGGCGGCTTCTCAAACGTGCCCACGCTTCTTTCTGATCACTTCGGAATGAAGAGCATCTCAGCGGTGCACGGTATGTGTCTGTCTGCATGGGCGATAGCCGGCCTTACAGGAAACCAGCTTGCTACCTATATAGTCAAACATGTCGGCGAGTTCAAGGACATGGTCCTCTCTGACGGCACCGTCGTTTCCGTAAACACGCAGGGTTATCAGACGGTCCTGTATGTTACGCTTG
>CAMZHU010000047.1 GCA_947306975.1 uncultured Clostridia bacterium
GCTCCATGACCGCCGCGGATGTGAAAATCCGCGGCGGTCTTTCTGTATACGTATGCTTCCGCCTTGTTCAGAACGGCAAAAGCATTGACAAACAGGGACGGAGCTGAGTATATAGTTTATGTTGTTATACAAATTATGATCAGAAAATGACTGCTGACAGGAGTGAGACAATGAAAAAACAGTCTAAGCTCATACTGATGGTGCTCGTCGCTGCGCTTCTTGCCGCTTCCCTCATGCTTCTCGGCGGATGCGGGAATAACGACGTCCAGCCTCCGGAACCCGATGAGGAGAAATCCGACGTTCCGGACGAACCGGTCCCGGAGGAACCGGACAAGGAACTCTCGCCGGAGGAGAAGGCGGCCTTGTCCGAAAAGGCGATGCAGAACTTCCTTGACAAGATCTGCAGCGAAAACTATGTGATGGATTCCAAAGACTATCTTAAAACGACAGTGTATTCCCCGGATCTGGTCATTTTCGATTATGCGGACGACAGCGCCTACATGGACTTCGCGGTCATGAGCGTCAATGACGAGGTCTTCCAGGGACTGTTCTGGAAGGACAGTATAGACGACGTCGCCTTCGTGAAGGAAGGACAGGCGATAGACGCTGCCAGTTCAAGACTTCCGACCAACTGGCTGACTGAGGAGTTCTCGGATGGCAACATCTACAATATCTTCTATAACGACACCGAGGATCCTCTGAGATTCGTCTCTTATGACACGAACGTACAGAACCAGGTCCGGACTTTTGCAGGATACGGCGATGTCGCGCTGAGATATATGCATGAGGTCTACCTGATACTGGATCAGGAGGATCCGACGGTCGCGCATATTCAGGCGGAAGTCGACGACAGTGAAACGGCGAGATACTATTTCGACGATATAGATATCGTCATCACATTCGGAGACGCACAGCCGGATACGCGCGCCGAAGCCTGGATGAAGGATCCGGTGTATCCGGAGGCCCGCACAGAGTGGACGGAAAAGGATCTCTTCATCTTCAACTCAGTGTTCCTGCCCGGATACGGCGGGCAGGCTATCCCCTTTATCCCCTCAGCCAGCTATGCGCTGAGCGTCGATGAAGAGCACTTCATTTCGGATGACAGGGTATACATCCGCGATCCCCACGCTACCGAGGAGGATCTCAAGGACTATGAGGCGGTACTTCTCCGGAACGGGTTCGAAAAAGTCAATGAGGACGGAGAGGAATGCTACCGCGCGCTGCTCAGGGAGGAGACCAACTGCTATTCGTCGATCTCTCTCGGGTATGATAACGGACTGGATCTTACCGCGGAGAAGTATTACGTCCTGCCGAAATACGAAGGCATCGACGAGATAAACGGGAAGATAACCGAAAACGGTTATCCAGAACTGCCGGCTTCCGACGCTCTGACCGGGTTCACCGCGCTGGATCACAAAGACGAGGACTCGGAGTCCTGGCTGTATTTCTTCGACTATAACACCGTGCTCTACGTTACAGCCGGTTACACGGACCGTGACGAGGTTATGTCATATCTGGACGGCTACGCCGAAGCGCTGGCAGCGAAAGGCTTCAGTCCCGTCTACGTCGACGGGGACGAGGGCGGCGAGATAGAATCCTACCGTTCCGAAGATGAGGCCAGTTCTTTCAGATATCACTTCGAAGACGACGGCGAGACGGTAGCCATGCTGTTCAAATCGGAGAAATGTCTCACGGCATCCGAGACGAAGAAGATCATCGAGGATGCCGGATTCCCGGAGATCGATCTTGCCGCCTATAACACCGGCAGAGATCACATAAGATTCTTGAAGGTAATGTACGGCCGCGACTTTGACTCGGCGGTCACCATGACCATGCGGTTCGGTTCCGCGGAAGAAGCAGACGCGTTCCTTCACCAGTATGTAGATGCTCTTGAAGATGACGGCTTCCTGAAAGTCCCGGCTTCCGAGTTGGGTTCGAACAAGAACAACGGATATACCAACGAGGAGACCGGCCTTGGAATGGCCTTCGATTTCATCCCCGGCGCCGACGGCGGCGAAACGTATATCTATTTCGATTTCAGGAGCGGGATAGATTTCTCGATCAATGACGAGCCTTCCGATGAGCTGCCCGGGTTCAGCGATTGGTTCACCGGGGCTCTGCAGAAGGCCGTCGGTGAAGGCCTCGATGCCGGCCGTGCCGAAACGGCCGCATACTTCCTGGATAACACTCTGACACGTATCCAGCCTGAAGAATGACCGGCACATCAGAATAAAACGAAAGCCTCCGGCCCCGCTGTTTTGCTGCGGAGCCGGAGGCTTTGCCGTACCGGGGGCATGAGCCCGCCCGGTAAGATGCTTGTCAGTTCTTCTCCTTCGCGATGACGAGAGTGAAGTAACCGGAACAGTCCGGTATCTCTTCGATGCCGCGGTAGACGCGTTCGTTCTCCATGGAACAGTTCTCGACGGCCCGGACATCGCGCCCGCTGCGGCGGAGGGCGTCCTTCACCGCAGCCATCCGGCTTCCGGATTTCATGAGGACGCAGGTACCGGGAAGAGGAAGACCGTCGTCAGAGAAATCAGCGGGGATGACGTGCAGCGGTTCGTCCCCCTCCGTGAGAGGGATGCCCAGGCGCGCTGCGGCGGCGCAGAAGGAGGGTATGCCGCTCACGTAATCCACGCCGAACCCGTCCTCCTCGAGAAGAGGCTGCAGATAGGCGAACGTGCAGTAGACGGTGGGATCGCCCAGAGTGAGATAGACGACGTCCTTCCCGGCGGCAAGGTATGACTTCAGCGTCTCCGCGCAGGTTTTGTGCGCCTCGCGCAGAACTTCGCGGTCGCCGGTCATGGGCATGAAGAGAGGCACGAGTTCCTTGCCGGATATCTCCGGTACGGCTCCTGCAGCGATCCGATAGGCCACGGATACCTCCGCGGTCCGGCCCGGCACCGCTATCACATCGTTGTCACGTATGAGCCTGACGGCTTTCAGCGTCATGAGTTCGGGGTCGCCGGGCCCGACCCCGACGCAGTACAGTGTTCCTTTCAATTGCGATTCCTCCATCGACAGCGTTCAGACCGGATAAGGCCGTCAGAATTCCTTCCTGGAGTAGATACGGACGGATATAAGGACGGATACGATCAGTATTACCGCTGCGGCCGCTCCGATCACACCGGCGACCGCGGACAGGGAGATGCTTTCAGACGCGTAGAACGAGGCGGCGTCCTCTGACTTCCCGCTGAGGAAGACCGCTGCGACGGCAGCCAGTCCGACGATCACGAAGAGAGCGATGCGGCCTTTTTCCACGCCGAACCTGAACATGAACGGGAGCAGCAGCGACAGCGTGATGAGTCCCGCACAGAACATGACTGCCGACCCGGCGATGAATCCGGGTTCTGCGGCGGTATGCCTTACGGCGTTTATCACGGTCTGCGCGACGCAGGACAGTATGACGGCCGCGAGCACCGCGCAGATGCCCAGCAGGTATTTGCTGAGGACCATGTCCCGCGGTCTGTAGGGCATCATGGAGGCGAGCATGTCCCATTTGGAGCGTTCGTCGTAAGCAAGCGCAGTCATAGGCAGCAGAGCGGAGTAAACGATGGCGAACGCCGACATGTTATACCCGGGAACTATCGAAAAAACTATGATGATCACAAGGAATATCTTCATCTGCTTCACCAGTGTGAGGCAGTCCTTAACAAGCAGACCTGTCATATATCTCTGTCCTCCCTTGCAAGAAACAGTATGATGTCCTCCAGCGTACAGTGTTCGGTATGGAACACGGAAGATATCTCGCCGCGCCTGACCAGCGCTTCAGCAGAGTATTTCGAGACCTTTTTCCCGATTATCGCGCTCTCGGGTATATCCTCCAGCTCGGCAGGCGACATCTTTACGACGGCGTACTCCTCCAGCAGGCGGTCCTTTTCCTCGCAGAGAGCCAGTCTGCCGTTATGAATGAAAGCGATGTAATCGCATATCTTCTCCAGGTCGCTCACGATGTGAGAGGAGAGGAGTATCGAGTGGCCCGGATCGCGTGTGAAGTCGTTGAACAGATCCAGTATCTCATCGCGGATCATTGGATCCAGCCCGCTGGTCGCCTCGTCCAGCACGAGGAGCTTCGGGTCGTGGGAGAGAGCCACCGCTATGGCGAGCTTCATCTTCATGCCCCGTGAATAGTCCTTGAAGGGTTTTGCCTCAGGGAGCCGGAATCTGGATATATATCCGGCGAACGTTTTCTCGTCCCACCGTCTGTAGGTGCGCTTCATGACGGAGTTAACGTTTTTCGCGCTCAGGACTTCTGGGAAATACGCCTCGTCGAGAACGACGCCTATATCGTCCTTCACGCCGGAAAAGGCGGAGGAGGTGTTGTCCACACCGAGCACCTTCACCGTGCCGGCGTCTCTGGATATCGTGTTCATGATGAGCTTTATCGTGGTGCTTTTGCCGGCGCCGTTCTCTCCGACGAGACCGAGTATGCTTCCCTCGGGGACGCAGAAACTGATGTCGTCCAGAACGAAGTCGCCGTAGCTTTTTCTCAGACCGCTGATCTCTATCGCGTTCATTTGATCTCCTCCCCGCAGATCGTCTGCATTATCTCTAAAAGGTCGCTGACGCCGAGACCGCATGCCGGGGCAAGCTCCGCCGCCGCCTGCAGATGGCGTTCTATCTCGGCAAGGTGTTCCTCACGTATAAGTTCGCGGTTCTTCTCGGCCACGAAGCATCCTTTGCCGGACACAGTGTATATGTACCCTCCTCGCTCGAGCTCGTCATAGGCGCGTTTCGTCGTGATGACGCTTATGCGCAGATCCTTTGCCAGAGCTCGTATCGAGGGGAGCATGTCGCCTTCCCGCAGCGACCCGGATATGATCGACGCCTTTATCTGGGCGTAGATCTGTTCGTATATGGGCCGGTCGGACGCGTTGCTTATTACGATATCCATCTGCCGCCTCCTTCGAAAGAGCATACTGTATATATACGATATGTACAGTATACACGCTTTGAAGCGCCTGTCAATACCTTAATGAGCAATTACCGGCGCATTAGCATAAAAAACCGCGGAAGGCATGACCTTCCGCGGTTTTGACACTCTGTGACAGTTTTAAAGCAGCAGGAACGCGATGAGAGGTATCGTCGCTATGGACAGAAGCGTGGAGATGAAAACGCTTTTGGAGGCAAGAGTCTCGTTGCCGCCGTATGCGAGGCTGAACATCGTTGCGTTCACCGCGATGGGCATGCCCGCTTCGACCGTGAGCACTCCGAGCATCGTATGATCCCTGAGGAACAGACCGAGGATCAGACAGACGACTACCGGACAGACTATAAGACGCACGAACGTGACGGGGTATATCCGCCACTCGGTGAAGACTTCTTTCAGCGGAACGGCGGCGAGGGTCGAACCCGTGACGAGCATGGCCAGCGGAGACATGAGCCCGCCGACGGAGGAAACGGTGGAGAGGATGACCTGCGGAGCCGTCCTGATGCCGGCAGCGTAGATGATGACGGTGATCACGGCGGAGATGAACGGGACGTTGAGCAGGACTTTTTTGAGGGACCTGCCTCCGCCGCCGGATACCAGCATTATGCCGAGCGAGTAGGAGAGAAGATTGTACGGAATCAGGAACAAGGCGACGTAGAAACCCGCCGAGGCGCCGAAGAGCGTCTGTATCACGGGAAAGCCCATGAAGCCGCAGTTCCCGAATACGATCATAAAACGGTAAAGCCCGCGGTCGGACTTCGGCACGCGCATGATGTTCGGCAGATAGTAGAACACGAAAAACGGCACTGCGACTACGAGAAGCGCAAGAACTATGAACAGAAGCACTTCGTTCGGGGAGATGGTCACCCGGCCCGAGAGCACTGAATTTATGCAGGAGCACGGCAGGGCGATGTTTATCACGATCTTCGTGAGCAACCTGTCGGAAGACGGCGAGAGCAGCTTTGCCTTGTGGGCGATGTAACCGATGACCAGCGTGATGAAAAGCACGCCCATCTGGTTGAGAGTCTCAGACATATCCATAACGGTGACAACACTTTCCTTGTCCTGAGAATAAAATGACTAAAATAAAATATCACGGTGATAAGAAAACGGCAAGAGAAAAGTCGGGAAAAGGGCGGCCGCAGAAGCAGCCGCCCTGTAGTATACAGAGGATCAGTTTCCTTTTTCCAGATCGGGATGGGTGAATGTCCAGAACAGAAGAGAGACGAAATCTGTGAGTTTCGAACATGGAGCGACCGGACCCGTGCCGTAGAGGATGTCGCCCCTGTACTCGGATATCTGCGGTTCGCCGTTATTCGGCTCATAGGTGAAATAACCCGTCGCCCTTGTCCGGCCGCTGACGACGATGCATATATACTTCGCTGCCGCCGGGCGGTCCGAATCGGGCATCTCGATCCCTATGATATAGTCGTCCTCGACCCTGAAGACCTCGATGCGGCTGAAGCAGGGGAAGATCCTCCTGATCTCCAGATTGTCGCAGATGTAGAACCAGATCTCGCAGAGGAACGGTATAACGTTCTGCAGACCGCTGTACGCGATGGCGAGGATGGCGTCCCGCTGCCCCAGGACGTTCGCGGGCAGGACCTTTGCCTCGAAGAAGATGCACACGTCGTCAAGATCGGACTGGAGAGGGTTCCGATCGAGTTCAGCTGCGTTTTCGCTGTTGATGACGTCGAGAAGCACCTGCGCCGGCTCGATCTGCGTACGCGTCACCTTGTCGCGCTTTTCCGTGCGGAAAAGAGACTTGTATTCTTCAAAGGGATTTACGAATTCCATGGCGGGCCTCCGTTATTATTATCTATATAGATTAAACTACACCCCGCAGTGTGAATTGTCAAACGGCGGCAGAAACCGCAGTTGCGCCGGGAGCCTGCGGCGGAGTATAATGTCATCGGGCGTTCAGATGCCCGGTGAACATGAAAACAAGGAGCTGCATATCCATGATAGAACTTAACCTTATACTTGACAACATAGACTACGAGGCGCTGGCCGAGCGGTTCATGCCTCAGATCATAGAAAAGGCGGAGTCCGCGGACCTGGAGCCCTGGGCGAAACTCCTTCTGCTGTCGGCGGGACCGAACGCGGGCACGATAACGAAGATAATCGGCCTTCTCCCGAAGGAGAAAAAGGACGAACTCGCGGTAGGTTATATAAACAAGAACCGGGACAAGATCGTATCCGCGCTGACGGGGATGTTCGCGGACAAAGGCGTCAGGGCGGATATCCTCGACGCATCTGCGGAGATAAGACAGTCCGAGGTGAAATAAAAAAGGCGGAGGGCCGAGCCCTCCGCCAGTCCGTATCCAGGCCTGTCTTATATCCACTTTTCGAATGCGCCCTGCATGTTGGCGTATTCGGCTTCCATATCCTCGAGATAGAACGGAGCGAAAGTCAGGTCGCTCTCGGGGCCGTACATCTTCTCCAGGAACGGAGCCATGGCGAAGATCTTCTTCTCGGTCTCGGGGTTCCAGTCGAAAACTGCCTTGCCGCGGATGCGCAGCCACTCACGGTCTCTGCAGGAGCAGATCTCGACGTTGGGGTTCTCCGCAGCCTGGCGGTAGCTCGCCTTATGCTTGCCCATGCCGAAATAGAGCTTGCCGTCTACGATGGCGCAGAAGCCGAAGGGACGGACGCGGGCGGCGCCGTCTTCGACGCTGGCGAAGAAGAAAGTATGTACTTCTTTCAGGAAATTGTACACTTTTTCAAGGTTTTCCATTGGAATGCCTCCTTATAGGTTTTTCTGTTTCAAGGATAACACTATTATACAGCAAATTCAAGCGCTTTCCGCAGTTACGGCGACGGAAGGGGAGAAGATAATTGGAAACCGGTATCATAGTCATTTGGTGCGTCGTAGCGATGAACGTGATCGCCTTCTTCGCCGCATGGTCGGACAAGCGGCGGGCCGTAAAGGGGCGGAGGAGGATACGGGAGCGCACGCTGTTCATCCTCGCTTTTTTAGGAGGCTCGGTCGGACTTTACTCCGCCATGCTCCTGTTCAGGCACAAGACGAAACACCCGAGCTTCATGATAGGCGTGCCTCTCATTTTTCTGTGCGAAGCGGCCGCGGCCTGGTACCTGTTTTTCCGCTGACGCTGTGAAGCGGAAGCCGGAAACGGCCCTCACGATCGCTTGACAAACCATGAACGGCAGAGTATTATTTCCTAAATTGACCAGTACGGGATCAGACCTTAGCAGGCCGGATCTGACGTGCGGCGACCGGCAGGAGCCGGCGCAGACGGGTCGGATTTAACGGTTTTTGTAACAAGGAGGATCACAGATGGAAAAATTCAAGGCTTTTCTGAAGAGAAAGGATATCGAGATCTCCGGTAAGCGGTACGGTATCGACGCGCTCAGCGCGATGGCACAGGGCCTTTTCGCTTCGCTCCTCATCGGCACGATCTTCGCGACGATAGGCGACCAGCTCGGCATACCGTTCTTCCATGACCTCGGGGCATTCTGCAAGGGCGGAGCGCTCTCTAACGGCACGACTACCGCGATAAACGTCAGCGGCCCGGCCATGGCAGTCGCTATCGGCTACGCGCTGCACTGTCCTCCGCTGGTCCTGTTCTCGCTCCTCGCCGTGGGCGGAGCGGCGAACACGATGGGCGGTTCCGGCGGACCTTTCGCCGTTCTCATCATCGCCATCATAGCGGCCGAGTTCGGCAAGGCGGTCTCCAAGGAGACCCGCGTGGATATAATCGTGACCCCTGCCGTCACGATAATCGTCGGCGGAGCGCTCTCGCTGCTCATAGCGCCGCCGATAGGAGTCGCTGCAAACTGGGTCGGCAATCTGATCATGTGGGCAACTGAACTGCACCCGTTCACCATGGGCATCATCGTTTCGGTGGTCGTAGGCATAGCCCTGACGCTGCCCATCAGCAGCGCGGCCATATGCGCCGGACTCGGGCTCACCGGGCTCGCGGGCGGCGCCGCTCTTGCGGGCTGCTGCGCCAACATGGTCGGCTTCGCCATCCTGAGCTTCCGCGAGAACCGCTGGGGCGGCCTGCTGTCCCAGGGCATCGGCACCAGCATGCTCCAGATGGGCAACATAGTCAAAAACCCGAAGATCTGGATACCGCCGATCATAGCCTCCGCCATAAACGGACCGGTAGCCACCTGCATATTCAAGCTCCAGATGAACGGCGCACCGATCGCCTCCGGAATGGGCACCTGCGGTCTGGTAGGCCAGATAGGCGTCTACACCGGCTGGGTGTCGGATATAGCAGCCGGCGCCAAAACGGCCATAACCGGCATGGACTGGTTCGGCCTCATCATGGTCTCCTTCATAGTGCCGGCAGTGTTCAGCGCCCTGTTCGGCGTCATATGCCGCCGGATCGGCTGGATAAAGGAGAACGACCTCAAGCTCGACTGATACCATCTTTAAGCAAACGGATCATACAGCCTCCGCAGATATCTCTCTGCGGAGGCTTTTTTTGCAGAAATACGCAGTTATCCAAAACTAACTATTGACATACACGGGTATGGGGGATATCATGTTAACAGTTGAACAAATGTTCAAATGATAATTTGACGAGGAGGCGAAGGTATGAGCGAAAGGAACGACCGGCAGGAGTTCTGCGAGACCAACGTCATACATTACGATATAGTGGAGAACGTGAGGGAGAAGATGCCCCCGGAAGATCCCGTCTATGACGTCGCCGAACTGTTCAAAGTGTTCGGAGACTCGACCCGCGCCAGGATGATATGCGCACTGACCGTGTCCGAGATGTGCGTATGCGACATCGCGGCGCTGCTGGGCATGACCAGCTCGGCCATATCCCATCAGCTCCGGATCCTGAAACAGGCGGGCCTGGTCAGGAACCGCCGCGTGGGGAAGATAGTGTATTACAGCCTTGCGGACGAACACATCAGGCAGCTGTTCACGGTGGCGTTCGAGCATGTCACCGAGGAAAAGGGGGGACAGCTATGAGCAGAAAGGAGATAAGAACGGAAGCCGGGGAACAGCACGGCTGCAGCTGCGGCCATTCCCACGCAAGCCACGCCTGCTCCGAATGCGGGAGCTGTCACGGCTGCCATGAGGAAGAGGCTGGCTTCCTGCTCCCCAGGGTGTGTATCAGCGCTGCGCTAATGTAGATGGTCTGACATATCACCATCTTCTTGATGCGAGG
>CAMZHU010000048.1 GCA_947306975.1 uncultured Clostridia bacterium
AGCGAGCATAAGCATACCGTATATGGACTGGAACGAGCCTGAGGCGCGTGACGCGACCAGCGTTCTTCTGGGGGCATATGCGGACATCTCGATCGGTCAGCAGCTTCTGAGACGCAAGAACAGATGGTGCAAATTCGTAGAGGAGGGCAACTGCTTCGTCAGATACGACGGCGACGTTTCGCCCTGTATGATGCTCCTGCACAGTGCGAGGTCCCAGCTTTACAACGACAAGCGTATGGTCTGGCACCACTCGTTCGGGAACGTCAGGAACGAGCGGCTTGACGACATCTGGAACAGCGGTGAATACAAGGCGTTCCGCGAACGCGTGCGCGGGTTTGAATTCTCTCCGTGCATACGCTGCGGCGGATGCGACAACAGGCTTGAAAACTGCGAGGACTGTTTCGGCAACGGCGCGCCGACGTGCGGCGGCTGCCTGTGGTCCGAGGGAATCGTTACGTGCCCGTAAACGTGAAGACTGATATGGGAGACTTGAGACTGTATGGCGACACTTGCTAAAGACAAACAGGAGATATTCGAATCTCTTCCCATTCCGAAAGCGGTGGCGAAGCTGGTAGTGCCGTCGGTGCTGAGCCAGCTGGTGACGCTTATCTACAATATAGCGGATGCGTTTTTCATCGGCAGGACCGGCGATCCTTTCCAGATGGCGGCGATGTCAGAGGCGTACATAATCATGTTCATCCTTATCGCCGTGTCGAACCTTTTCGGTGTCGGCGGGGGCAGCTTTATCTCGAGGCTCCTCGGTGCCAAGAGGGACGACGAGGTCAAGCACGTGTCTACATTCAGCCTCTACGTGGGCCTCATAGCGGCTGCTGTCGTTCTGGCAGTCCTGATGATATTCATCCAGCCGTTCCTTACTTTCATCGGCTCGAGCGCCGTTACCAGGGAATACAATTACCAGTACATATTCTGGGTCGGCGTAGTCGGCGGTCTGCCGACGTCGGCTTCGATACTTTTTGCGCACCTTCTCAGGAGCGAGGGACACGCGAAGCCCGCAGGCATCGGTATCGCCGCGGGCGGTATACTGAACATCATCCTCGACCCCATCTTTATCCTTACATTCGGCATGGGCGTCAAGGGCGCCGCGATAGCGACGATGCTATCCAACGTATTCTCGATGCTGTACTATATCGTCGTGTTCGTGCGGCTCAAGGGCAAGACGGTCCTCCTGCTCAATCCGAAATACACGTCAGTAAGCTGGAAATATGTAAAGCCGACGTTCGCTATCGGCCTGCCGGCGTTCTTCGCTACGGTACTGACCGCCTACGGGACCATGCTGACTATCAAGCTGATGGCCGGATACGGAGATTACGAGGTCGCGGCATACGGCATAGTCAAGAAACTCGACCTGCTGATGTATTACATATGCGTCGGCATATCCTACGGAGTCCTTCCGCTCATCGCGTACAACTATTCCGCGAAAAACTACAAGAGAATGAACAAGGCACGGAACGCGGCGCTGCTCGTCGCCGTCGGCGCCGGCGTCATATACACTGCTGCCGGAACTCTCATACCCTCCAAGATGGTCAGGTTCTTTATCGACGACGATCTGACCGTTACCATAGGCGCCGTACTTGTCAGCATCGAGTGCCTGTCCACGCCGCTGGTCACCATAAACGACATTTTCGGGACGACGTTCCAGGCCATGGGAAAAGGGAAGCAGTCGATGCTGCTGATGCTGTGCAGGAACGGCATCGTACGGATACCTCTCATCCTGCTTATGAACAAATGGTTCGGGATGCTCGGTATCGTGTGGTCGCAGCTCGTAACGAACGTCATCATGCTAGTGGTGACATTCCTGCTGTACGGCATGATCATGAAGAAGCTGAGAGCGGAGCAGGAGAGCGGGGACCGGCTGCAGGCCACGTGATTATTCTTCCAATTCGTATGAGCATGGTGTATAATTATAATATCTATACGCGGACGCAGGTTCCGCGCATCGGGAGGCGCTGTTATTGAAAGTCACTTTTTTGGGAGCAACGCATGAAGTCACCGGCAGCTGCACGCTTCTGGAAGTAGCGGGCAAGTACTATCTTGTCGACTGCGGAATGGAGCAGGGAAGAGATATGTTCGTAAATCAGGAGCTGCCTGTCAACCCCGGCCAGATCGACTTCGTTCTGCTGACACACGCGCACATCGACCACTCCGGCAAGCTGCCGCTCCTCTGTAAGAACGGTTTTGCCGGTTCCATATTCGCCACAACCGAGACGTGCAACCTCTGCGACATAATGCTCAAGGACAGCGCGCACATCCAGGAATTCGAGGCGGAGTGGCGTAACCGTAAGGGAAAACGTTCCGGCGAACCGCTGTATGAACCCATGTACACCATGGAGGACGCGGAAGCGGCTATCAAACGCCTGCATCCGTGCAGTTACGGTGAGATGATCGAAGTAAGCGAGGAAGTCGCGATCCGTTTCACCGATGTGGGACATCTTCTCGGCTCCGCATGCATAGAGGTATGGCTCACTGAGGACGGCGTTACGAGAAAAATGCTGTTCAGCGGCGATATCGGCAATACGAACCAGCCCATTATCAGGGATCCGCAGCCCGTCGAGGGAGCGGACTACGTCGTGATCGAGTCGACCTACGGCAACAGATATCATGACAAATCTGGTCCGCACGTCGACTTCCTGGCGAAGGTCATCCAGAGGACGCTGGACCGCGGAGGCAATGTGGTCATACCGTCTTTCGCGATAGGCCGCACGCAGGAGATGCTCTATTTCATACGCGAGATCAAGGAACGCGGGCTCGTCAAGGGCCACGACGGATTCCCGGTATACGTCGACAGCCCTCTCGCAAACGAGGCGACGGGCATATTCCTCCAGACAGACACATCCTGCTTTGACGACGAGACGCGTGAGCTCATCGCCAAGGGCGTGAACCCTATAATGTTCGAAGGCCTGAACGTCGCAGTGAGCAGCGATGAATCGAAACTGATAAACACGGACAAGACGCCGAAAGTGATCATCTCGGCCAGCGGCATGTGCGAGGCCGGACGCATCCGTCACCACCTCAAACATAACCTGTGGAGGCCGGAATGCACGGTCCTCTTCGTCGGCTATCAGGCCGTCGGGACACTTGGACGCGCGCTGAACGACGGCGCAAAATCCGTCAAACTGTTCGGCGAGGACATCAGCGTCAAGGCGGAGATAGACGTGCTGGCCGGCAAGAGCGGCCACGCTGACAAGCAGGGACTGTTGGACTGGATAAACGCCCTTTCCCCGAAACCGAATCTCGTCTTCGTCAACCACGGCGAGGCCGATTCCTGCGAGGACTTCACGAAGTGCCTCGAGACCGAGTACGGCTATAAGGCGTTCGCGCCGTACAGCGGCACGGTTTTCGACCTGAAGGAGGAGAAGTTCCTCGAATGCCCGGAGGGCATCCCGATCGAGAAGAACACAACCGGTCAGCAGAGAAGCAATGCAACGTACGCAAGGCTCCTGTCGAACGGTCAGCGTCTCATGGAGGTCATCAAAAAGGCGGAAGGCATGCCGAACAAGGAACTTGCACGCTATGCCAGCCAGCTCGAGTCGATTATTTCCAAGATGAGTTCCTGAGAATAAGCCTTAATACAGACAAAAAACACCGTCCGCAACCGAAGGGAAGCGGACGGTGTCCTTTTGTTTCGGGGGATTCAGTTCTTGAGACTGTGAAGAGGGGCGGGTATCTGCCCGCCGCGGGCGACGAAGAGACTGCTGTCGTTGGTGTTGACGGGCATCACCGGAGCGGAGCCGAGAAGACCGCCGAACTCGACCGTATCGCCTACGGTCTTTCCGGGCGCCGGGATGATTCGGACGGCGGTGGTCTTGCTGTTTATAACGCCGATAGCCGCCTCGTCGGCTATGATGGCGGATATCGTTTCAGCGGGCGTATCTCCTGGAACTGCGATCATGTCGAGACCGACGGAGCAGACGCACGTCATTGCTTCCAGCTTGTCTATAGAGAGCGCGCCGCGTCTGACGGCTGCGATCATGCCTGCGTCCTCGGATACCGGGATGAAAGCTCCCGAGAGACCGCCGACACGTGACGACGCCATGACGCCGCCTTTCTTCACGGCGTCGTTCAGCAGCGCGAGCGCGGCCGTAGTGCCGTGCGCACCGACGGAGGAGAGACCCATGTCCTCGAGGATGGCAGCCACGCTGTCGCCGACGGCCGGGGTGGGCGCAAGCGACAGATCGACGATGCCGAATGGAACGTTGAGTCTGCGTGAAGCCTCCTGCGCCACCAGCTGTCCCATGCGGGTCACGCGGAAAGCGGTGCGCTTGATCGTCTCTGCGATGATATCGAAGGGCTGTCCCTTGAGGGCGCTAATCGCGTGGTGGACCACGCCGGGTCCGGAGACACCTACGTTTATCACGCACTCAGGCTCGCCTTCGCCGTGGAAAGCGCCCGCCATGAAGGGATTGTCCTCGACGGCGTTGGCAAATACGACGAGTTTTGCGCAGGCCATCCCGCCTGAATCGGCGGTGAGCTCCGCGGCTTCCTTTATGGTCCTGCCCATGGTGGCCACTGCGTCCATGTTTATGCCGGCGCGGGTGGTCGCGACATTCACGCTGGAGCAGACGCGCTCGGTCTGCGCCAGAGCGCGGGGGATGGAAGCTATCAGTTTTCTGTCACCGACGGTAAAGCCCTTCTGGACAAGGGCGGAAAAACCTCCGATGAAGTTGACGCCTACGTTTTTTGCCGCGCGGTCCATCGCCTGTGCGAACGGCACACAGTCTTCCGACTCGCAGCTGCCGGCGATAAGAGATATCGGGGTCACGGATATACGCTTGTTTACTATGGGAATGCCGAATTCGCTCTCGATATCTTCACCGGTCCTGACGAGGTTCTCCGCAAGACGGGAAATCTTGTCGTAGATCTTGCCGCAGCTGACGTCTATGTCCGGATGTACGCAGTCAAGAAGGGATATGCCCATCGTGATAGTGCGGATGTCAAGGTGCTGCTGGTCGATCATTTCGATCGTCTGAAGGATCTCACCTGTGTTAATCATTGCCCGCACACCTCAGATCCTGTGCATGGCTTCAAAGATGTCCTCACGCTGGATGCGGATGGACAGTTCCTCGGCCTCGCCGCGTTCCTTCAGGGTGTTTGCAAGATCTCCGAAACGGAGCGTGCAGGCGGATATGTCGACGAGCATGACCATCGTGAGGTATTCCTGGAGGACGGTCTGGCTAATATCGAGAATGTTGACGTGAAACTCAGAAAGTATGCTGCACACGCCGGCGATTATTCCGACGCGGTCCTTACCGATGACTGTAACTATAGCGCGCAATTCTGTTGACCTCCTGTTATTTATCTGAAAAGTCCAGCTCATCGAGCGTCAGCTCGAAGGCCGGTATGAAGTTTTCAATATAGTAATCCACCTCCGGCATTCCGAAGGCGCGAAGTTTTTGAAGCGTCTGTTCCGCCGCGTTTTTGAACTCGTCGTTTCCGGCTTTCAGTTCCTCAAGACATTTGATGTAGGCTGACAGTTTGTCCGCGGCTTTGACTATGGCCTTTACGTCGCCATCCGTATCGAGGAGAGGAGCATATGAGGGACGGAGTTCCTCCGGCAGGGTGGAGAGCAGCTTTTGGGATGCAATCGATTCCACCTGTTTGTAGGCGGCCATGATATCCGGGTTGAAGTATTTGACCGGAGTCGGCATGTCGCCGGTGAAGATCTCTGAGGCATCATGGAAGAGCGCTGCGGCGGCGCAGGTGCCGGGGTCGCAGGGGATACCGCAGATATCGCGCCGGATGACCGCGAGAGCGTGCGCTATCATGGCTACCATGTGCGAATGCTCCTGTACGTTTTCAGTGCTGCTGTTGCGCATGAGCGACCAGCGGCTGATATTTTTCATGCGTGAGACCAGAGCGTAAAAGCTGTAGTTCATATTACGATCACTCCTGTTCCGGCAGCGGCTCCGCGGCCTTTGCCTTAGTTACGGCCTTCGTCTTCCACCTTCCGGAGATGTAGCGGGTGACGGCCATGATCAGCGCGATGCCCCATCCTATGGGAGTGGGCACCCAGGCCGCATTGTACCCGAGGATGCCGACGGCCACGCCGACATAGCCGAGGACCGCACGTGTAAAGAGCGCCGTGAAGGAGACGCCCGACTGGAAAGCAACGTCTCCTGCGCCCTGGAGCACGCCGCAGAACGACATGTATACGGCGAAAACGATGAAGAATTTGGCGATGAAGCGTATCATTAGGATGCCTCTTCTTGAGGCTTCTCCGGTGAGACTGAAGAACGAGACCAGATTCGGAGCCAGGGTGTATAGCAGTACGCAAATCACGAGGGCGGTCACGGCCGCCATGATGAGGGTGGCTACGAGGCCGCGCTTTACGCGGTCGAGCTTGCCGGCGCCGATGTTCTGGCCGGTGAAATTGGAGAGCGCCGTCTGATAGCCGAATATCGGGAAGAACACGAAACTGTCAACGCGCTGGCTGGCCGTGTAGGCGGCGATGGAAGCCTGACCGAAGCTGTTCACCAGCCGCTGCATAGCTATGTTGCCCAGCGCTACGACGCACTGCTGAGTGGCTGCGGGAATGCCAAGCTTGAGCATGAGCCGGCACAACACGGAATCGAAGTGCCGGCCCTCCGCAGGCGCAAAGTAGCGGCGGAGATACCAGTATGAGACAGCGAAGCATACGGCCTGGGCGATAAGGGTGGCGACGGCCGCGCCTGCGACGCCCCAGTGAAATACGGCCACAAACAGGAGATCCAGACCGATGTTCATGACAGTTGTCACGAGGAGAAAGTACATGGTCGAGTTGGAGTCTCCCACGCCGCGCAAAACGAAGGACGCGGCGTTATAGAGGAAGCAGAAGAACATGCTGCATGCGAATATCCTGTAATAGATGAGCGATTCGCCGAGAAGATGCTCCGGAACTCCGAGAAGCACTTTGAGAAAGAACCTTGAGGTCAGAAGAGCCAGGACGGTGCATACGACTCCAAGGATCGCAAGCAGCGTCAGCGCTGTGTCGATTACGAGAGGAAGCTCGTTCTTGCGCTTCGCGCCGAAGTACTGAGAGACGACTACGCCGGCGCCTATGGACGTGCCGATGGCAATGGCCTGCCAAAACATGGTGAGAGGCTGGCACAGGCCGACCGACGAGAGCGCCGCCTCACCGATGTACTTTCCGACGATTATTCCGTCTACGGTTATATAAAGTTGTTGGAGCACGTTTCCAGCCATGACCGGCAGGGCGAACAGCAGGATCTGCTTCCATACGACGCCCGATGTCATATCTTTTTTCATACGCAATCAGCGGGTGTCCCCGTCAGTCAGTGCCGTGCACTCGTCGGAGGGCACGGCGTCCGATTTCTTTGTTACAGCCTTTGTTTTCCATTTGCCGGAGAAAAAACGGAGGACGGTCATCAGAGACCCAAGGGCCCAGCCGGCGGGGGTGGTGCACCATGCGGCGCTGTACCCGAGGATACCAATCGCAACCCCGAGATAACCGAGAAAAACGCGTGTAAAAAGCACGGAAAACGACGCGGCCGACTGGAACGTCACATCTCCCGAGCCCTGCAGCACGCCGCTGAAAGTCATATATACGGCGAAAATGCAGAAGAACGTCGATATGAAACGTATCTGTTCGATACCCTTCTTTAACGATTCGCCTTCAAGGCTGAACAGCCTGACTATGCCCGGAGCAGTCATATACAGCGTGACACAGATGATGATCGCCGTGATAAGCGCCATGATGAGGGTGCTGACAAGACCGCACTTGACCCGGTCGAGTTTACCCGCGCCCATATTCTGGCCGGTGAAGTTGGACAGCGCCGTCGAGAATCCGAATATCGGGACGAATACAAAACTGTCGAGCCTGCTGCCGGCGGTATATGCCGCTATCGAGGTCTGGCCGAAGCCGTTGACCAGGCGCTGCATGGCTATGTGGCCGAGCGCAACGATGCATTGCTGAACGGCCGCCGGTATGCCGAGCTTCAGCATCAGACGGCAGAGCGGCGGATCGAAATGACGGCCTTCTGCCGGAGAGAAATACCGGCGAAGATATATGTACGACACGACGCAGCAGATTATCTGGGCTATAACCGTGGCGACTGCAGCGCCCGCGATGCCCCAGTGAAAAACGGCGACGAACAGAAGATCGAGGCCGATGTTCATAACAGTCGTTATGAGGAGGAAGTACATCGTGGAGTTTGAGTCGCCAACGCCGCGGAGCGCAAAGGAGACGGCGTTGTAAACGAAGCAGAAGAAGAGACTGCAGCAGAACAGCCGGTAATAGAGAAGAGCGTCCGCGAGAAGGTGTTCCGGCACTCCGAGAACGGTTCGCAGAAAGAATCCGGAGGTGAGGATAGCGAGCCCTGTGCAGATGAGACCCAGCGCGCCGAGGAGCAGGAGCGCCGTGTCGATTGCGAGAGGGAGTTCGTTTCTGCGTCCTGCGCCGAAGAACTGTGAGATCACTACGCCTGCGCCTATAGAGATGCCCATAGCCACTGAAAGCCAGAACATTGCGATAGGCTGACTAACGCCGACGGACGAGAGCGCGGCCTCGCCGATATATTTGCCGACGATGATTCCGTCGACAGTGATGTAGAGCTGCTGGAGGATGTTGGCAGCCATGACCGGCAGGGCGAACAGCAGGATCTGCTTCCAAACGACGCCCGAAGTCATATCTTTCTTCATAAGTCTTCAGAACGAGCATCCGCCGGCACGCATATATATGCGCATAGCCAGGAGAAGAACCCGACATCCTCCTTTCTGCTTCCTGATCTGACGGTAATGAACGAACGGTCCATAATCGAAACAATTATTATCATTATTATAATTTACCGCAGTATTGGTCATAATGTAAAGTCAAAAATGCCCGCATTGTGTGTTTTTTGGAAAATGCGTCTGGGGACTGACTTTTTGAGCAAAACATTTGAATTAATCGGATAGTGTGATAAAATAGAAAAGAATCAGGGGAATGACATGCCGACAGATAAAACGGCGGTTCTGGCAGAAGAGTCGTTCGCGCTGAAAACATTTGCAGGTCAAACGACTGAAGTACCGAAGGGAGAATAAATATGAGCATCGAAAAGTATCCGCATCTGTTCGCGCCCATCAAGATCGGAAACGTCATCTTCAAGAACAGGATATTTGCATCCCCGAACGGGTGCCAATATCTCGACTACGGGCAGGTGCCCTCTGATGCCGGCGTCGCGTTCTTCGAGCGCAAGGCGATTGGCGGCGCTGCTGCCGTCACTATCGGCGAGTCGATAGTAGACTCCAAGACAGGTCAAGTGCATGCGTACCAGATCCTTCTGGACAACCCGCTCGCTCTTCCGCCTCTCTCATCTATGGCTACCGCCATATCTAGACACGGAGCCGTGGCATCGATACAGCTCCAGCACTGCGGTATGTTCTCCCATATGGTCTATGAACGCGGGGATCAGCTGCTCGGCCCCGTGGACATGGCTATTCCGGATACCCACACTACGAACAACGACGGCCATGAAGTGCGAGTTTCTCCCGACGGCCTCCGCCATGTGCGAGGGATGACCGAAGAGGAGATAGAGCATCTTATAAACGCTTTCGGAAAAGCTGCGGCACTCGCCAAGCAGTGCGGTTTCGGCATGGTCATGATCCATGAAGGACACGGTTGGGGACTTGCACAGTTCATCTCCAAAGCCCTGAACACAAGAAAAGACAAGTGGGGAGGACCGGACCTTGAGAACCGCATGCGTCTCCCGCTCGCAGTCATTGAGAGCGTCAGGAAAGCCGTCGGACCCGGCTTCCCGATCGAGGTCCGCATAAGCGGAGCGGAATGCACCGAGACCGGTTACGACATAGACGAAGGCATCGAGATCGCGAAGATGCTCGACGGCAAGGCCGACATCATCCACGTGTCCGCCGGCCATCACGAATCCCCATACGCCAGCATGATAACGCATCCCAGCATGTTCCTCGAGGACGGCTGCAACGTCAAGTACGCCGCCGAAGTCAAAAAGCATGTCAAGACTCCAGTCGCCACCGTCGGCGCTCTCGTGGACCCGGCGTTCATGGAAGAGATCATCGCCTCCGGCAAGGCCGACATCGTCGA
>CAMZHU010000049.1 GCA_947306975.1 uncultured Clostridia bacterium
TATTGAGACCCTTGTCATCATCGTATGCGCGCTTGTGATCCTGAGATGAGAGCATGGGAACTACAGTTTTGCCGTCAGTGAATGCGAGAACAGTTACCTCGGGGCCGGTCATGCACTCTTCGATTATGACTCTTGACCCGCTGTCGCCGAACTTCTTGTCCAGCATCATGGAACGGACAGCGTCTTTCGCTGTTTCAGTATCAGACGCAACAACGACACCCTTTCCCAGAGCTAGCCCATCAGCTTTTACGACGATCGGTGCGCCCTGTTTTTCAATGTACTCGATGGCGCTATCTGCGTCAGTAAATACTGAAAAAGCAGCAGTTGGTATGCCGTATTTCGTCATAAGACTTTTAGAGAATGCCTTGCTGCTTTCAATGATAGCGGCGTTTGCGTGAGGGCCGAAAGCACGTACGCCGGCTGCTTCCAGCGCGTCTACCATACCGAGGGCAAGAGGGTCGTCGGGGGCGACCATGACCAGGTCAATGGCTGCTTTTTTGGCAAAGGCGACCATTCCTTCGATGTCAGTAGCTTTGATCGGTACGCATTCTGCGATAGATGCGATGCCGCCGTTTCCGGGTGCACAAAAAAGTTTTCCGGTACGGCTTGACTTTTTAATCGCGGCGCATATCGCGTGCTCGCGGCCGCCGCTGCCGACTACAAGAATATCCATTAACAATCCTCCGGTTCTATCAGGATCAGTGATGGAACAGACGCATGCCGGTAAAGGCCATGACCATTCCGTATTTGTTGCAGGTTTCTATAACGTTGTCGTCCCGGATGGAGCCGCCGGGCTCAGCTACGTATTTTACGCCCGATTTGCGTGCTCGTTCGATATTGTCTCCGAAGGGGAAGAAAGCGTCGCTGCCAAGTGCTACTCCGTCGAGTTTCGATATCCACTCTTTTTTCTCTTCGCGGGTAATGGGCTCAGGACGGCAGCTGAAGATCTGCTGCCACTGGCCGTCAGCCAGCACATCTTCGTACTCGTCAGAGATGTAAACATCTATCGCATTATCGCGGTTCGGACGAGAGATGCTGTCGAGGAACGGAAGATCCAGGACTTTAGGATTCTGCCGGAGCCACCAGTTGTCAGCTTTGTTGCCGGCGAGTCTTGTGCAATGGATACGGCTCTGCTGCCCTGCGCCTATGCCGATAGCCTGACCGCCCTTGACATAGCATACGGAGTTTGACTGGGTATATTTAAGAGCAATGAGCGATATAAGAAGATCGGTCTTTGCCTCGGCGGGAAGGTCTTTGTTTTCAGTAACTATGTTTGAAAGGAGATCCTCAGTTATTTGCAGATCGTTACGGCCCTGTTCAAATGTGATACCGAAGACATCTTTGTGTTCTGTCGAAGCGGGAACGTAATCCGGATCTATCTTAACGACGTTATATGTGCCTTTGCGCTTTGTCTTCAGTATATCGAGCGCTTCCGGTGTGTAGCCGGGCGCAATGACACCGTCTGAGACCTCGCGTTTGAGGAGAGTTGCGGTCTCCGCGTCGCAGATATCGGATAACGCGGTCCAGTCACCGTAGGAGCTCAGTCTGTCGGCACCCCTTGCCCTTGCGTATGCGGAGGCGATGGGAGAAAGAGGAAGATCATCAACGAAGTAAATCTTTTTCTCTATGTCTGTGAGAGGCAGGCCAACAGCGGCGCCAGCCGGCGAGACATGCTTGAAGGAAGCTGCAGAGGGCATACCTGTTGCGGCTTTCAGTTCCCTTACGAGCTGCCAGCTGTTGAGGCCGTCAAGAAAGTTGATATAGCCGGGCTTGCCGTTCAGCACCTCGACGGGAAGATCGCCTGTACTGATCATTATCTTGGCCGGCTTCTGATTCGGGTTGCAGCCGTATTTTAGTTCGAGTTCTTTCATGAAGACGCTCCTTTCGTTGCAGTCGGCGTCAGTTGTATTTGTTGATTATGATGCTTTCAGTTTCGCCGGTGACACGGTCGATGCTGCAGGCGTAAAGTGATACGCGGTTGTCTGCGTCGAGCGCGCCCCAAACAGCGTTCGCATATTCATTCAGAGATCCGGTCACGGCAACAGGTTTGGGTTCGCCTTCAAAAGAGGGCAGAGGCTCGCCGTCGCCCTTATAAGTATGGATCATATGACCGACGCCGGCTGCCGGTTTGTCATACTCATAGAAATATCTGCAGCAGCATGAGGGATCACCGTACAGGCTTTTGAGGATCGAGAGCTTGTAGGAACCGTCGGGCAGCACGATAGCCGAGATACGGGGAGTGTAATTCGGACCGTCAGGCTCAAATTCGCGGGTGAGGAGCGCGTGGCGGAAACTCTTTCCGGCTGCGAGACCGTTGCGGATGGTATCCGTCTGGTCACCGTTAGTCACGATGCAGCAGCGACGGAGAAACCGCACGGGGTGGTAGATTATCAGGCTGGGATCGGACATTTTGGAAGGATCGTATGCCTCCGTCATGATGCCGTCTTCCACCTCGGTGAATACTCTGTTTCTGCTGTTGAGACTGCGGCCCATGATGAAGTATACGATTACGGATTTGCTGCCGTCCTTGCTTCGGCCTACTATAATGCCGCGGCCGGGATAGCTGTTGCCGGACAGCGCTTCTGTTACGGTGTCAATTTTCATTTTCAGCCTCCTTGATATGCACGACACGGCCATTCACTTCGAGCCTGCCCTCGCAGAAGAGCGACACGGCTTTCGGAAGGATGATCCACTCGGCCTTTTCCATTATCCGCTGCTGAAGAGTTTTCGGCGTGTCGTTCTCCTCGACTTCAACGGCTTTCTGCAGGATGATCGGACCGGAATCTGTTGCTGTTGTAACGAAGTGAGCGGTTGCGCCGGAGATCTTGACGCCGTATTCGAGCGCCTTTTCATGAACGTGTATCCCGTAATATCCGTCGCCGCAGAAAGAGGGAATGAGAGCAGGGTGGATGTTTATCATCCTGTTCGGGAACTCCTTTACAAACGCGGGAGTCAGTACGTACAGGAAACCGGCAAGTACGACCAGCTCGATATCGAGATCCTGGAGCTTTTTCAGCAGTGCGTCGCAGAAGGAAGCCCTGTTCGGGAAAATCGAGATGTCCACCACATAGGAGGGGATTCCGGCACGCTCGGCTCTGGTGAGGGCATATGCGTCGGGATTTGAGGAGATCACAGCTGCTAGTTCGCAGTTTTTAAGTTCGCCGAATATGTTGGCGTCGATTAGAGCCTGAAGGTTCGTGCCTCCGCCGGAGACAAGGACAGCAGTTTTTACCAAGTAAGTTCGACTCCTTTCTCACCGCTTTCGCAGCGGCCAATGACGCGCGGATCTTCACCGGCCCCGCGCAGGATACGAAGGGCTTCGTCGGCAGACGTCTCGGGCACGGCTACGCACATGCCTATGCCCATGTTGAAGGTGTTGTACATGTCTCTTGTTGAAATACCGCCCTTTCTGGCGAGTATTCCGAATATTGGAGGAACTTCGAACGAAGAGGGATCGATAACGGCACGGATGCCTTCAGGCAGCATCCGCGGCACGTTCTCATAGAATCCTCCGCCGGTAATGTGGCAAACTCCGGTCACTCCAACGTTCTCATTTTTAATTAGGGAAAGCATCGGCTTGACGTATATCCTGGTAGGTGTGAGGAGAGTCTCGCCGAGTGTGCATCCGAGATCGTCATAGCGGTCGTTTATGTTCCCGGGCCCGATGTCGAAAACCTTTCTGACGAGAGAGTATCCGTTTGAGTGGATGCCTGAGGAGGGAAGACCTATTATGACATCTCCCGCCTTTAGACGGCTGCCGTCGATTATTTTCTCATAATCCACTACACCGACGGAAAAACCGGCAAGATCATACTCCTCAAGAGGATAGAAACCCGGCATTTCAGCCGTCTCGCCGCCGATAAGAGCACATCCTGCCTGACGGCATCCCTCAGCTATGCCGGAAACGATGTCAGCAGTCCGGCTTACGATGTTTTTCCCCATGGCGAGATAATCAAGGAAGAAGAGCGGTTCTGCGCCAGCGCATATTATATCGTTTACGCACATCGCTACGCAGTCGATTCCGACTGTATCATGTTTGTCCAGAAGAAAAGCTATCTTAAGCTTTGTACCGACACCGTCAGTTCCCGAAACCGTTACCGGCCGTTTCATACCGGAGAGATCCGGCTCAAAGAGACCTCCGAAGCCTCCGAGTCCGCCTATGACGCCTTTTCTGAAAGTGCTCTGAACCATCGGCTTGATCCGTTCAACCGACTCATAGCCCGCTGTTACGTCGACGCCGGCGGCAGCATAGCTCTCTGATTTTGAATCCTTCATGCCGATCACTCCTTTCCTGTCCAGCAGTAGGTGCAAATGTATTTTTCGGGTATGCCAATGGCCTCAAGGAGGCCGTCGATGGTTTGATACTCAAGAGATGTAAGCTTGAGCTCAGATGCTATGCACTTTCTGAGAGCGCAGCCGCGTTCGGTCTTGGGGTTCGCGTATTCTTCAAGATGCTGCTGACCGATATTGCCCTCCAGCTGCTGTACGCCCCTTCGTGCTATGAGCTCCATATCAGAGTTGCCCCTGGAGAAGTTGAGATATTTACAGCTGTACATGATCGGCGGGCAGGCGGACCTGACATGAACCTCCGACGCGCCGTTCTCATAGAGAAAATCAACGGTCTCGTGCATCTGGGTCCCTCGAACTATGCTGTCGTCTACAAACAGGAGTTTCTTGTTCTTTATCAGTTCCGGTACCGGTATCTGCTTCATTTTTGCTATACGGTTCCTTACGGACTGATCTGCGGGCATGAAGCTGCGGGGCCAGGTGGGAGTGTACTTGACGAGCGGCCGAGAGAAGGGGATACCGCACTCGTTCGCGTAGCCGATCGCGTGGGGGATGCCGGAATCGGGAACGCCGGCGATGCAGTCCACGTCGGGAAGACAGCCGCTCTCTATGTCATTTCTGGCAATGATTCGGCCGTTGCGGTTGCGCATCTGCTCAACGTTGACTCCTTCGTAGTTCGAATTCGGATAGCCGTAGTATGACCAGAGGAACGCACATATCTTCATGCCTCCCGTGTGTTCGGCAAGAGTTTCATAACCGTCTGGAGTCACCTTTACTATCTGACCGGGACCGAGGTTCCTGACGTCTGAAAAGCCGAGCTTCTGGTAGGCGAACGACTCAAAGGAGACACACATGCCGTCACTGCTCTTGCCTATAAGTATCGGCAGCCTGCCGACCTTGTCTCTGGCAGCTATAAGGCAGTCCTCTTTCATGATGAGGATGGCCATGGTGCCTTCTATGACCTCCTGCGCGAATTTGATGCCTTCTACTATAGTGTCCTTCCTGTCGATTAGCGCGGCAACCAGTTCGACACTGTTTTCCTTGCCGGTATCCATCGCCATGAGATGGCAACCGTTGGTGCTCATGTATTTCTCAATGAGCTCTTCCGCGTTGTTTACCACACCGACAGTGCAGATGGCGTAGACGCCGTGGTGAGAACGCACCAGAAGCGGCTGCGGATCGGAATCGCTGATACATCCTATCCCGAGGTTACCGTGCAACTCGTGAAGATCGTTCTCAAAAGCAGTGCGGAACGGTGTATTCTCGATGTCATGTATCTCGCGGGAGAAACCCGTCCGGCTGTCATAAAAGGCCATACCGCCGCACCGTGTGCCGAGATGGGAGTGGTAGTCGACTCCGAAGTATACGTCGATGACACAGTCCCTGCGCAGAGCAGCGCCGAAAAGTCCGCCCAATTCAATTACCCCCTCAGTTCTTCAGTGTCTCCTGAAGCTTTTTGTCAGCCTCGTCGACCTTTTCAGCCATTGATCTCTTAAAATCAAGAAGCCGCTCTGCAAGCGCGTCGTCGCTGACGGCAAGAATCTGAGCGGCCAGTATCCCCGCATTGTCAGAGCCGTTTATGGCTACTGTGGCTACGGGAACGCCTTTAGGCATCTGCACTACGGAGAGAAGACTGTCCAGTCCGTCCATAGTTGATGATTTTATTGGAAGCCCTATGACGGGAAGAGTTGTGTAAGCGGCAAGCACGCCGGCAAGATGAGCGGCCTTTCCGGCGGCGGCTATAATGACGCCGAATCCGTTCGCCGCAGCGTTTTTAGAGAAGTTTTCGGCTGCGGCCGGCGATCTGTGTGCGGAAATGATATGCGCTTCGTAAGGTATGCCGAAGAAAGCAAGCTTGTCGAAGACGCCCTGAACGGTTGGGAGATCGCTGTCAGAACCTATGATAACGGCTACTTTTTTCAAGGTGACCACTCCTGTCAGAAATTGTATAGTAAGGAAATACAAAATCAATATATATGGTTTTCAACTTTTTTTCAAGCATATTGGAAACAAAATATGCGATTTATCACGGTTTTATCATGCTTTTGTCATGATGACGGCAATAGTCAGTTGTAAGAGAGCGTGATTTGATGTAAAATAAACATATAAAATATATTAATTGGAGAATTTAATGTATATCTGCAGTAATTCTATGATAACTGAAAACAGGAGGATAGCCGGCGGCGTTTACTCGATGCTCGTGAAGTGCGGGGATATAGCCGGTTCGGTGCGTCCCGGCCAGTTCGTCAGCATAGTCTGCGGTTTTCCTGGCGCGCTGCTAAGAAGGCCAATAAGTGTATGCGGTGCTGACGGAGAGATCATCCGTCTCGTTTATGAGACCCGGGGCCGGGGAACAGACTGGCTTTCGCAGCAGCCGGAGGGATTTGAACTGGATATAAGCGGTCCGCAAGGGAACGGTTTTACTGTGTCCGGCGACGGCCGCGTTCTTCTTGTCGGCGGCGGTCTTGGTGCGGCGCCGCTTCTTTTCGCGGCTAAAACGCTGGGAAAGCGTACTGATGCTGTGCTTGGGTTCAGAGGGAAAGATCAGATCGTACTTCTGGACGAGTTTATAGATAACTGCGGGAATGTTGCGCTCGCTACAGACGACGGTAGCGCCGGCGTTCACGGAACGGTAGCCGATCCGCTTAAAAAAACGCTTACAGCCGGCGGATACGAAACCGTGCTCGCATGCGGGCCCAGGCCGATGCTCAAAGCTGTAGCAGAGATATGCTCTGCGGCAGGAATTGCATGCGAAGTGTCGCTTGAAGAGCGCATGGCATGCGGTATGGGTGCGTGCCTCGTCTGCGTTTGCGAGACTAAGCATGCTGACGGGTCTTCATGTATGAGCAGGGTGTGCCGTGACGGACCTGTTTTCGATTCTTCGGAGGTGGTGTGGTAATGGCTGATATGGCAGTCAGTTTTGCCGGCATTTCTTTTAAAAACCCTGTTGTCACTGTCTCCGGCACTTTCGGCTTTGGCCGTGAGTACGGTGAGATGTACGACTTGGCGGAACTTGGCGGCGTTTGCGCTAAAGGGCTGACACTTCGACCGCGTCTGGGGAACAGACCTCCAAGAGTTGCGGAAACGCCCTCGGGTATGCTGAACAGCGTCGGGCTGCAGAACCCCGGAGTCGACACATTCATAAGCGAGGAGCTTCCGTATCTAAAAGCGTCCGGCACACGTGTAATAGCTAACATTTCTGGAGGGGCTCCCGATGAGTATGCCGCCGCTGCTAAAAAGCTTTCCTCTGCAGGAGTGGATATGATAGAGATAAACATCTCATGTCCAAATGTCAAAGCAGGAGGAATAGCTTTCGGCACAGACTGCTCCGCCGCTGCAGAAGTCACATCTGCTGTAAAGAGCGTTTCCGAAGTTCCGGTAATGGTCAAGCTGTCACCCAATGTAACAGATATTACTGCTATCGCAACTGCGGTAGCCGACGCCGGAGCTGACGCACTATCCCTTATAAATACTCTCATCGGCATGCGGATTAATATCGAGACGAGACACCCTATACTTGCAAACAATACAGGCGGCCTCTCGGGGCCTGCAGTATTTCCTGTCGCAGTCAGGATGGTAAGTCAGGTGCGCGCAGCCGTGGATCTTCCGATACTCGGTATGGGGGGCATCGCTTCCGGTGAGGATGCCGTTGAGATGATGCTGGCAGGAGCGGATCTCGTCGGAGTGGGGACGGCTTGCTTCACTGATCCGTTCGCACCTATTAAAATACGCGACGGCATTGAGGGATATCTCGACAGAAAAGGCATACATTCTGCTGCAGAGATATCCGGAAAGGTGATTCTCAACTGATATGACCACAATTTATATGATCAGGCATGCGGAAGCGGAAGGAAACCGTTACAGGCGCATACACGGTCAGTACAACAGTGTTGTTACTGCGCGCGGCTGGAAACAGATAGCTGCGCTTGCAAAGCGGTTCTCGAATACACATATCGACGCGGTTTATTCTAGTGATCTCACACGGACCAAGATGACGGCGTCTTCCATTTACAAGACGCACGGACTTCCTTTGAACACGACGACAAGGCTGCGCGAAGTGTGCATGGGAGTGTGGGAGGACGAGCCTTGGGGAGAGGCAGAACAGAAGGAGCCGGAACAGCTCTACTGTTTTAATTACGACCCGGAAAACTGGACCATCGAAGGCCGTGAGGACATATACTCACTTAGAGAGCGTATAAAAAGCGTTATTCTGGACATTGCTGCAAAACATGACGGCGAGACGGTAGCAGTATTTACGCACGGGTGCGCGATTCGTGCATTTCTCTCTTACGTGAAGGGCGATCCGCCGAAAAAGCTCAAGGATACGCCATACTGCGACAACACCGCCGTCGCTATGCTGCACGTTAGAAATGAAGAGATCGAGATAGTATATGACGGCGACAACGCCCATCTGCCGAAGGAACTGAGCACGTTCCATAAACAGCACTGGTGGGAGGACGAGGACGCTATGGACCGGAACAATCTCTGGTATCAGGAGTACGATCCGGCTTCAGACTCGGCGTTTTATCATGACTGTCTGGCCGATACGGACATATGCGGACCCGACGAGAAGATCCCTGCTGCTGATCCTGCGGGGAACGGTCATTCAGCTTTTATAGCCATGTGTGACAAGTCTCCTGCGGGCATCATTGAACTGGATACCGAACGCGGTGGCGATGAAGGTGCGGGATGGATATCTTTCTATTACATTCTGCCTGAATACCGCCGCAGACAGATGTCGATCCAGCTTATTGGACAGGCGACGTCAGTGTTCCGGAGACTCGGACGCGAAAGGATCCGTGTTGCCGTTCCGAAGTCGAACCGAACTGCCCTGGAGTTCTTCCGTTCGGCAGGTTTCCGCGACCGCTCCAGCTGTCAGAACTGCGGATATGCACTGCTCGAGCTCGATATATCTCTGGATTTTGAATAAGCTGTTTGGAGTATAGAAATGTTTCCTGGTTTTTTGCCTGTCTCCCGCGAGGAGATGTATGAACGCGGCTGGTACTATTATGATTATCTGCTTGTAACAGGCGACGCGTATGTTGACCATCCCAGCTTCGGCACGGCCGTTATTGGCCGTGTGCTGGAGGCGGAAGGTTACCGCGTCGCCGTTCTTGCGCAGCCGAAATGGCAGACTCCGGAAGATTTTGCGGCGATGGGAAGACCGAGATACGGCGTGTTCATTGGCTCGGGGAATCTAGATTCGATGGTAGCGCATTATACGGCGGCGAAACGCCGCCGGCATGATGACGCATATTCACCTGGAAGACGGCCGAACAGACGGCCGGACAGGGCGGTCATCGTATACTCGAACCTTGCGAGAGCCGCTTTTCCCGGTGTGCCTGTAATCATAGGAGGAATCGAAGCATCGCTCAGGCGATTTGCCCACTATGATTATTGGGATAACAAGGTACGACGTTCGGAACTCTTCGATTCCGGCGCGGATCTGCTCGTATACGGAATGGGAGAACTGGCGACACGGGAGGTTGCGGGAAGACTGGCGGCAGGGGAGACCGTCCATGATATTAAAAGTGTACGTGGGACAGCGTTTATTGCAGACAGCTTTGAGGAGTGCTGTTTCCCGTATGTTGAGTGTGAGTCATTCGAAAAGGTCAGCAGAGACAAACGCGCATATGCTGAGGCGAACATGATACAGTATGACGAACACGATCACATAAGGGGAAGGGCCGTGATACAGCAGTGCGGGGATAAACTCC
>CAMZHU010000050.1 GCA_947306975.1 uncultured Clostridia bacterium
CAGGCGTACCCGCATCAGATCGGGTATATCCGCATGGCCGAGAGCCGGATCCCAGACTACCGAGGCCGAACCGTCTGTCCCGCAGACGAGGATCGCCTTATAGAGATCCGCTCCGTCGGCGGTCACTTTATCTCCGCCCTTGCCTATAACGTCGAAGCTCAAACCGGTTATCTGTTTTATCCCGGCCTCGAACAGCACCTCGCTGAGAGGTATGCCCTCTTTGCCGGCTATGGTCTTCTGATCCATATACAGCGGCAGTTCCTCGGGAAATACTACCGCGTCAGCGTTTGTAGACAGCCACGCTATATTCTGGACGTTCATTCCGAGCTGGATGTTGACCGATACGTTCGTCGGGGCGTCCTCGCCCTCGTACTTTATATAGTATCCGTGGTTTACCATCCGCAGGGTCTCGTTCTTCAGGAATCCGTCAGAGGATTTCATCGTAAGGAACGCGTCGGAGTCTACTCTGTCGAAACGCGACAGTATCTGGGAGAATTCGATCGCTGCGTCGCGGCTGCCGTAGTATTCATACATATACGGCTCGATCCCGTCCACAAGGTTTTTGAAGATCCAAACGGAGGTTATCTCTTTCTCGGGGATCTTGTCGTAGACGGTTATGCGGTCCACCATCTTGACCCAGTACGGTCCGAACTGTCCCTGGACCGCGAGCATAGCGGGGGCCTTGTCCTCGCCGAGGACGGCCTCGCCGTCGATCTTCACCGCCAGCATCAGATCGGGCGTCTGGGCGATTATATCCGCAGGAATAAGGCAGTAATAACCGTCCGTCCCTTCGACGCCTATGGCCGCACATGAGGACAAGTCAAGTCCGAGACAGCTGAAAACGTCGCTCAGATACGGGCCTTCCATCTTGAATTCCTCATAGAGACCCGTCGTCCTCCTGTAGCTCGCGTCGAGCTTATGCTGCTCCATAGCGCGGAGCTCAGCGACCGTAACGGACAGTTCGTCCTTTATCCCTGCACCGGATACGGTTATCCGCTGCGATTCGTAGCGCTCGTCGCCTGCTGTCTGCTCCTGCTTCGGATCCGTCTGCTGACCGTCGGCCCCCGAAGGTTCGTCTCCTCCGTTTTTGCCGGCACCGCACCCGGTCAGAAGAAGGCACAGTGAAAGCAGCGCTGCGATAATTGAAACTGTTCTTTTTTTCATACGTCTCCTCACGCGGCTGTCCGCGGAAAGAACATGCCCGCCGTCACGGGACTTAGTGTATGGTTTTCGCCTGTCACTCAGGCGACGCTGAAAGTAAGTTCTGAGATATCGCTGTCGTGTTTTCCGTAACCGCGTACAAGGACTCTTATAGTCACGTCCTCGGTCACGGTTATAGGCACGTTCACTTCCGGTTGGTAAGTGGACGGATTATACATCGTGCTGTACGGCGTCGGTTCCGTGCCGTCAGTCGTGTAATACAGCTTCGCAAGCCCGCTGTACGTATGCTGGAGCTTGACCGTTTCTCCGGCTTCGATCGCCCCCGGTGCGGGGAAGGCACCCGCGGGCTCCCATTTGCCCGGATCCTCGTTCGAGACCTCTATTTCGGCAATGTCCTCTACGAACGCCGGCGTGTTGTGCTCGAACACGTCTTCCTGTCCCAGCACGAGCTGCGCACGCACGGGTTCGGGTTCGGCATCAGCGCCCCGGCTCGTATATGCGAGGGCGATGATCATAGGCGCTTCGAGCGCTCCGCTCTCGTCGTCGTTTTCAAGATTCGGATAATAATGCCTTTCACAGAGGACCTGCTCCCGCGTGAACGACATATAGTATCCGTCAGAGGAATATACGGTCACCTTTTTGAATCCGTCGAGGACGCCCGCCTCTCTGAGCACCGCTTCCATGCGGACCCCGGACGCGCTGCAGAATTTCTTGGACGGCCAGTTGTTTATCGCGGAATAGCTACCGGCGAAAACGCTGTCCTTATCTCCGGCTGCCAGCAGTTCCAGATCTATCTCCTTATCTCCTCCGGGCACGTCGCCGGTGACGGTCACTATATGCTCCCCGCTGGATACCGGCACCTCGGGAGGCGCCGTATCTTCCGGCGATGCCGGTTGCTCATCCGTCCCGGGCTGCGCCGCTCCGCTGTCTCCGGGACCGTTCGCCGAACAGCCGCAGAACGCGAGCAGCACGAGTATCATGAGCAGGCATAGCGCCGCCGCTGTGTATCTCTTTTTCACGAATCTCTCCCTGCCTCAATAGTCACACTGTCTATGAGCGTCCCTCCGGTATCGTAGGTAACGAACGACAATCCGGCTTCATCTGCAGAAATTACGGTAAACACCGGAGCGTCCCAGCTGGCGCGTTCCGCAGGCGCTTCGTCCGGGAGCTCGTACAATTTGCCGCCGGAGACGCACATGATCTGCAGCAGTCCGTCTCTCTCGATGCGGCTGTAGGCGTGCTCGTGCCCGCAGAGGAGGGCACATACCCCGCCGTCAGTCAGGACAGGCAGATAGTTCCTGGACATTGTATCCGCACGGATGCGGTCCTTCCTGCTGTCTGCCATGGGGTACATCGGATGGTGCATGACAGCTATGTTCCACTTTCCTCCGCTGTCCTCAAGATCTCCGCGTATCCAGTCGGTAATGCGGGAGACCGCCTCCTCGTCCCTGGTGCCCAGCGCTATGCTGTCCAGCATCACAAAATGTATCTCTCCGGCATCGAAACTGTAGAACAGCCCGTCAGGGCAGCCGCTCTCCGGCAGCTCGAAGTATTCCCTGGTCGTATCCTCGTCGGAGGTATGGTTCCCCGAAACAGGGAAGACCTTGTCTCCGAATTCCTTCATCAGTTCGCCTCCGGAGTCGAAGAACGCGTCCCATTCCTCCGGATCGGAGTATTCGTTCACCAGATCTCCTCCGATGACGAGATACCCTGCGTCAGGCGCCGTCTCCGACGCCTGTTCCAGCACATCCTCCCAGGAGGAATAGTCGTACCGCGTTTCCGGCGCGCTCTGAGGATCTCCGGTATAGATGATGACAGCAGATGCATCATCGTTCTCTGCGGAACACCCTCCAAGTACTGACAGCGCGGCAGCCAGCAGCATGCAGACTGCCGCGCATATGATGTAAAAACGTCTTCTCATGCGTACGTTCCGCACACGTCCCCGGCTCTTATTCCGGATCTGCGGTGACTGCGATGTGAAGCTCTTTGAGCTGCGCTTCCGTGACCTCTCCGGGCGCTCCCATCATAACGTCCTGCGCGTTCTTGTTCATCGGGAACGGGATTATCTCACGTATCGACTCTTCTCCCGCCAGAAGCATGACCATCCGGTCTATCCCTGGCGCTACGCCTGCGTGAGGCGGCGCGCCGTAAGTAAACGCGTTGTACATGGCGGGGAATTTCGCCTTGACGTCTTCCTCGCCGAGCCGCACGAGTTCGAAAGCCTTTATCATGATCTCCGGGTCGTGGTTCCGCACCGCTCCGGACGAGAGTTCGACACCGTTGCAGACGATGTCGTACTGATCCGCGGTTATCTCGAGCGGATCTATCTCGCCGCGCTCGGCACGCAGAAGAACGTCCAGTCCGCCGGACGGCATGGAAAACGGGTTGTGGCAGAACTCGAGTTCACCGCTTTCTTCACCGATCTCGTACATGGGGAAGTCAACGATCCAGCAGAACTCGTAACGTTCTTTGTCCATGTGCCCTTCGCATGCCGCGCCGAATACTTTGATCATGACGCCGGACATCTTGACCGCGAGCGGGCCGGCAGCCAGGACCACGAGCATGTTTGGCTCGAGCGGCAGGTATTTTTCCGCTTTCTCCCTGTCGACGAACTTGGCGATGCCGCCGGCGATCGCACCTGTCTCGTCGGTCTTGAACCAGTAGCCCTTCGCGCCGCTCTGCACTTCGCAGTCGGCAAGGGTCTTTTCGATCTGTTTCCTCGTGAGGCTGCAGTCGGATATCGCCACGGCCTTGATCTTCTGGCCGGCAAACGGTGTGAACTCCGTGCCCTCGAAGAGCTCCGTCACGTCGGTCGCCCTGAGGTCGATGCGGAGATCCGGCTTGTCGGAACCGTATACTTCCAGCGCCTCACGGTAGGGGATGCGCCTGAACGGCGGTTTCGACGCGACGCTGTACTTTCCGTACTGCGCGAAGATCGGAGGCAGCACGTCCTCGCATACCGCGAAAACGTCTTCCTGGGTAGCGAAAGCCATCTCCATGTCGAGCTGATAGAATTCGCCGGGCGAACGGTCCCCGCGTGCGTCCTCATCACGGAAGCACGGGGCTATCTGGAAGTATTTGTCAAATCCGGATGCCATGAGCAGCTGTTTGAACTGCTGCGGCGCCTGAGGCAGCGCATAGAATCTTCCCGGGTGCTTTCTCGCCGGGACGAGGTAGTCTCTCGCGCCCTCAGGGGACGACACGGTGAGTATCGGAGTTGTTATCTCCATGAATCCGTGCTCGGTCATGGCCTTTCTGAGCGCGGCTACGACATTGCAGCGGAGAATTATATTCTTTTTTACCTCCGGGTTGCGGAGATCCAGATAGCGGTATTTCAGACGGGCGCCCTCGTCGGCGTCGCGGCTGCGGTTTATCTCGAAGGGCAGTTCGTTGTGGACGCAGCGTCCGAGGACCTCGACGGCGGTCGGTACGATCTCGATCTCTCCTGTCGCCTGCTTCGGGTTCTTGCTGGAACGCTCGCGGACAGTGCCCGTCACGGCGATCGTGCTCTCTTTGCACAGTCCTTTGAACGCAGCTATCATATCTTCGCTCTCGGCGACGATCTGGGTGGTGCCGTAGAAATCACGAAGCACCGCGAACGCGAGCCCCGCGCTGACCATACGGACATTTTCGAGCCAGCCGGCGAGCTTTACCTCCTTGCCTGCGTCGGTGAGTCTGAGTTCTCCGCAGTTGTGTGTACGATAAGCCATTTTCTATCATCCCTCTGTGTTTCTTATAAGATAGGTCGCGGGTATCCGCGCCCGTTCAATGCATGTTTAATGTGATTTGGGTTCCTTGATGGGGGCGGTCTTCTTCATCTTTTCCACGGCTGCTTTTATCGCTACCGCCGCCATTGCCGGCGAGAGCGTCATCTGCTCGCCGGTGGCCATATCCTTGACCGCCACCTTGCCGGCAGCCAGCTCGTCCTCGCCGAGGAACACGACGTAGGGGATGTGCAGCCTGTCCGCATAAGTCATTTTCGCCTTGAATTTCTTCTTCTCGGAATAGATCTGGGTGCGGACCCCTGCAGCGCGCAGCTCCGTCGCGAACGAGATGGCGTGCGAAAGATCGTCCGTCATCGGAAGCACCAGGACGTCTGCCGGTGACGGCGTGAGATCCGCGTTGAGGTATCCCTGATCCTCAAGAATAAAGAAGAGGCGCGTGAGCCCTATGGAGATCCCCACGCCGGGAAGCTTTTTGTCCGTATAGTATCCCGCCAGATCGTCGTACCGGCCTCCGGAACATATGGAACCGATCTCCGGATGGTCGGTCATCGTCGTCTCGTAGACTGTGCCGGTATAGTAGTCGAGTCCGCGTGCGATGGTGAGGTCTATCTTGAAGTGGGTGTCCGGGACACCGAAAGCTGAGAGATAGCGCACGACTGTGGAGAGCTCCTCCACGCCGGCATCGAACGTCTCGTTCTTTCCGCCGTACGCGGCGAGCGCGTCTAGGGGCGCGATCCCGCGCTCTTCACACGTTATGAGCAGAAGCACGTCGCCTGCCTGTTCGGCTGTGAGGCCAACGTCGTCGGTGAGGATCGCCATGACTTTGTCAGGCCCTATCTTCTCCAGCTTGTCTATGGTGCGCATCACTTCTCCGGCCCTGTCGCCCAGACCAAGCATCTCGAAGAAACCGTTCAGTATCTTGCGGTTGTTGATGCGGATCACGAAGTTCCTGAGTCCCAGTTCGTTGAAGGTCTTGTATATCACCCCTGGGATCTCCGCCTCGTTGATGATGTCCAGGGTCCCGTCGCCTATCACGTCTATATCCGCCTGATAGAATTCGCGGAAACGGCCGCGCTGGGCGCGTTCGCCGCGGTATACCTTGCCGATTTGGAAACGCCTGAACGGGAACGTGAGCTGCCCGTAGTTGAGCGCGACGTACTTCGCAAGGGGGACCGTCAGGTCGAAACGCAGAGACAGGTCGGCGTCTCCCTTGGTAAAGCGGTATATCTGCTTTTCCGTCTCGCCGCCGCCCTTGGCGAGCAGCACCTCGGAAGCTTCGATCAGAGGCGTGTCAAGCGGCGTGAAGCCGTACAGCGCGTAAGTGTCGCGCAGCTTTTCAGCCATTCTTTCGAAATACACCTGCTTCTCGGGCAGGAGCTCCATGTAGCCCGAGAGAGTGCGCGGTTTGATTCTTTCCATATTATATCTCCTTAAAAACAGGCGGACGAAAAGTCCGCCCCGTTAGTCGTCGGTTTGAGCGGGGCCGCGTCCTCTATCTGCCAGACTTGACGATCTCTCGCCAGTCGAGGTCGCCGCGCTTGAGGCCGAGAATGAGCATTTCAGCCGTTGCGACGTTGGAGGCAAAAGGTATGTTGTACTTGTCGCACAGCTGAGCGAGCTCGGCCACGCTCTTCTGATCAGGTTCCTCCGGGTCGGAGAAGTAGAGCACCATATCGAGTTCGTTATAAGCTATGCGGGCGCCGATCTGCTGGTCGCCGCCCTGGCTGCAGGACAGGTAGAGATTGATGGGCAGGCCCGTTGCCTCCGCCACGAGCCGTCCGGTGGTATTCGTCGCGCAGACCGAATGCTTTGCTAGAATACCGCAGTAAGCGATACAGAACTGGACCATCAGTTCCTTTTTCCCGTCATGCGCCAGAATTGCTATTTCCATGAGTCACACCTCTGTACATATCATAATGCCGCCGTATGCGGCCTGCGTCATTTCACGCTGAGCGGCACTTCCTCGCCGTTTATCCGCCGCGCGATATTCATAAAGCACCTGGCGGCGCCGCCCGTAGCGCCGAGCAGGAGCGGCGTCTCGCTGTTCGCTGAGATCTGGACCGCGGGATCGTCCGGGACCACGCCCAGCAGCCTCACGCCCGCCGTATCTATGATATCGTCGGCCGTCATCCCGCAGCGGCGCATCCTTCTGGCGTTCACGCGGTTGATTATGAGCCGGATATCGCCCGCCCCGCTGTCGCGGAGCAGTTCCGCGGCCCGCTGGGCGTTCCGCACGCAGGCTGTGTCCGGAGTCGTCACTATGACCGCTGAGTCAGCGCCGCAGGAAGCGAGCCTGAAACCGGCGCCGATGCCTGCGGGCGAATCTAACAGAACGTAGTCGAAGTCTTCGCGCGCAGCTGCAAGGAAGTCTCTCATCGCGTCGCAGTCCTCGTCCGAGAGCGTCAGGTCAGTCGGCGCAGAGAGAAAGAAGAGCCCCGGCAGCGAAGGGTGTTCGGTGCAGGCGTCTGCCAGAGTCCTGCCGCCGCGAAGCACGTCCGACAGGTCGGATACCGCATATTCTGTCATACCCAGCGTTATATCCAGGTTCCGCATGCCCGCGTCGCAGTCGACGCAGAGCGTTCTGGCGCCCAGCACCGCGAGACAGGAGGAAACGGCTCCGACGGTAGTGGTCTTGCCCGTTCCGCCCTTGCCGGAGGTGACCGTTATGATCTTTCCCATTGTCTTATCCTCCGCTCCTGCAGGGACGCCTCGGGACGCCCCGTGTTGTAAAAAGAGATTATATACCCGGGGACCGCTGTTTTCAAGAAGCGGTCAGGGTATCAGCACGCCGTCGGATATGACGGCGACCTTTACTTCTTTTCCGAAATAATAGTCCAGGATGTCCTTTGCGACGCCCATGATGTTGGATCCGGAACCGCCTTTTTCGACGACGACGGATATCGCGATCTCGGGTTTGTCAGCCGGCGCATAGCACACGAAAACGCCGTTATTGATAACCTCGGCATCGCTCTGGACCGTACCGGTCTTGGCCGCTATGGGTATGTCATAATATCCGAACACATCGCCCGCCGTTCCGTCGGGCTCGACGACGGCTTTCATGCCATCCTGAAGGTACTTGATGTACTCCAGATCCTTGCCGGTGAACTGGTATTTGACTTCCGGCTCCTTCTCATACACGACGGACGTATAATCCGAACTCTTGACCGAATGGAGCAGCGTCACGGCGTACCGGGTCCCTCCGGTCGCGATCGTGGCCGCGTAATTAGCGAGCTGTACGGGCGTGAACAGATTATAGCTCTGACCGATTGAGGCGAGCACCGTATCGGCAGCATACCACTCCTCGCCCAGTTCCTCTTCCTTGAATTTTTCGCAGGCCACTATTCCCTCTATGTCGCCTGTCTCGATGCCGGTGTGCTGTCCGAATCCGAAGTCCCTGGCGGCCGCCTCCAGATTCCTGATGCCAGTGTGGTCTCCGAGCCAGTAGAAAAACACGTTGCAGGAATGTTTGAGCGCTCCGACGACGTCAAGTTCGCCGTGCCCGCCGGGATAGATCCAGCATACGGGTTCGAAATCGTAAGCGGCGTATGCGTCGTAATAACCGGGGTCATATACTGTGGAATACCGGTCTATGGTCCCTGCTCTGAGACCTGCCAGCGCCGTTGTCATCTTGAACGTAGAACCCGGGTTGTAATAGTTTTCCGTCGCTCTGTTCAGGACAGGGTTCTGCGGATCGTTTATGAGCTTTGTATAGTTGTCGAGCAGCTTCGACGGGTCGAACGACGGGTAGGAAGCCATGGCCAGCGTCTCGCTCGTGCCGACCTGCAGAGCTACGACCGCTCCGCCGGTGACATAGTCTCCGGTCCTGTTTGAATTGAGAGTGTCGATCGTGTTCTTTAGCGCGTCTTCCGCCACCGCCTGAAGACCTATGTCGATGGATAGGCACACATTGTCGCCGGGCTCCGGCTCCTGGATGATCTCGGTGCTAATGACCGAGCCCTCCTCACTGCGCATGACGCGTCTCACGCCTTCTTTGCCGTGGAGATACTCTTCAAAAGCCGCTTCGGCGCCCGCCTGTCCTATATCCGCATCCATCGGATAGCCGAGCTCTTCATATTTTTCCGCCTGTTCAGGCATTATCTTTCCCAGATAACCGAGCAGATGCGCGGCGCGGTCCGTGCAGAACTCGCGTTCCGACGTCCTCAGTACGGTCACGCCAGGATATCCCTTTTCTCCGAGGATCGAAACGAATTCGGTCCCGACGTTCTTGGCGAATACGTACGGGTCTACGTTGACGATGACCTGCATCTCCAGTTCATAACGTACTCCGATTACGCGTCGCGCGTCGTTCAGCGGCGTGGTATAGTCGAGCCCGTAGTGATCCTTGAGCCAGACTATCAGATCCGGAGCCGGTATGTCGCTGTCCAAATGGAAGAATTCGAGGTATTTATCTAGCAGATACCTCTGCCGTTCGGACATGTCCTCAACATATGAAAACGGGGCCGTCGGCGTGACAGGAAAATCGTCTTTATAGCTGACGCCGTACTCACCGGCGAGCCTGACGATCTCCAGGATGACGTCGTTCCTTCCCTCGACCTCCAGCAGCGCGTCGCGTGAGAGCGTCACATCATAGGAAACGCTGCTCGTAACGAGGGGCGTGCCGTTCCTGTCGAGCAGATCCCCTCTGCCCGCCTCTACGGTCTCCCGCGTGGTGGTGGCGTTCGCCAGGACCTCGTCGACTTCCCCTCCCCGCAGCTGCAGGGAATACAGTCTCGCGACATATATGATGAGCAGCACGGCAATTATGCCGATCGCAACAAATACTCTTGTCGAATTAATAAACCTGTTCATACGATGCTTTCCTTTGCCGGGACTTGCGCCGGCCCGTCAGGCGGCGTGCGTCTTTTTCGCCAGATATTTGAGCACAGGGTACAGCGGTACTGTAAACACGACCGTTATCAGAGTCTGTCCGACGGCCGTCCTTATAAGCGTGCCGGCCGGAACATG
>CAMZHU010000051.1 GCA_947306975.1 uncultured Clostridia bacterium
CGGCGCTAAAAATGCCGCCGTGGCTATAGTACCGGCGACCCTCATGGTAGAGGGACCGTGCCGGATAGAGAATGTACCCCAGATATCCGATGTTACGATGCTTCTCAATATCCTGAAGCAGATGGGCGCGGATATCAGGATGATAAACAGGCATACTATCGATATAGACTGCTCAAACATCCGCACGCCGGACGCGACGTTCGATATGATGCGCCGCATCCGCGCTTCATATTACCTTATAGGCGCCATGCTCGGCAGATTCGGTTCCGCACGAGTGGCCATGCCCGGCGGATGTAATTTCGGCGGCGTGCGTCCTATCGACCAGCACATCAAGGGATTTGCCGCGATGGGAGCAAAGGTAGAAGTCAAAAACGGACTCGTATGCGCGGAGACCGACGGCGGCCTCACCGGCTGCTCCGTCTATCTCGACGTTGTCTCTGTGGGCGCGACCGTCAACATCATGCTCGGCGCTGCTCTCGCTGAGGGGAAGACGGTCATAGAGAACGCTGCCCGCGAGCCGCACATCGTAGATCTCGCGAACTTCCTGAACTCTATGGGAGCTGACATCAGGGGCGCAGGTACGAACGTTATAAAGATCACCGGAGTAAAAAAGCTCCGCGGCGGTTCCTATTCGATCATCCCCGACCAGATCGAGGCCGGTACTTATATGGCTGCCGTGGCAGGAGCCGGAGGAGACGTGCTCATCAAGAACGTCATCCCGAAGCATATGGACTGCATCTCTATAAAGCTCCGCGAGATGGGCGTTACAGTGACCGACATGGACGATTCCATCAGAGTCACACGTACAGCGCCTCTTCACAGGACCAACGTCAAGACTCTTCCGTATCCCGGATTCCCGACCGACATGCAGCCGCAAATCTCCGCTGTGCTCTGCGCGGCGGAGGGGACCAGCGTCGTCACGGAGGGCGTCTGGGACAACAGGTTCAAATATGTTGACGAACTGGCCAAGATGGGAGCAAGGATACAGGTCGACGGACACCTCGCGATTATAGAGGGCGTCAAAAAGCTCACCGGCGCTCCGATAAAAGCCTGCGACCTGAGAGCGGGAGCGGCTCTCGTGATAGCTGGCCTTATGGCCCACGGGACCACTGAAGTGGAAGGCGTCGGCTATATAGAACGCGGTTACGAAGATATAATCGAAAAACTCCGCGGCGTAGGAGCTGACATCAAGAGCGTGGTCATGCCTGACGATCCCTCGGTAGAGGTCAGGAATGCGGGCTGAGGCTTAACACGTTTCCGATATCCTACCGCCGTGTGATAACATAAGACGACTGCTGCGGCGGGGGCAATGACGCCCCCGCCGTTAATTCTGATTATCCGGAGCTTCAGATGAAGATTTGCACCATAGCGAGCTCGTCCTCGGGCAACTGCACACTGGTAACGGCCGGCGGCACGAGCCTGCTCATAGACGCCGGGATATCGATGCGCCGCACGGTCGCGGCCTTGAAATACGCGGGCGTTGACCCGGGGAAGCTTGCCGCCGTTCTCGTAACGCATGAGCACAGCGACCATATAAGCGGCATCCCGATGCTTACCAAGCATCTCCGAGTGCCCGTGTACATGTCACACGGAACTGCCGAGGGCGTAAGAAAAGCATACCCGCGTTCGGATATAGATATCAGGGAGTTTTCGGCGGGCGACGGGTTCGAGGCAGGCGGATTGCAGGTGCGCAGTTTTGCAACACCGCACGATACGCCTGAAAGCGTCGGGTTCAGACTGACTGACGGAACAGTTTCGTTCGTGCTCGCCACGGACACGGGATATCTGTCGGAAACGCTGCTCGCGGCTGCTCAAGGCGCCGACGCAGCGGTGATAGAGGCGAATCACGACCTGAATATGCTTAGGTACGGCATGTATCCTGCTTATCTGAAACGCCGAATCATGGCCGATACGGGACACATGTCCAATAAGATCTGCGGTATCTTCGCACAGGAGCTTGTGAAGTCCGGAGCAAAGCGGATCATACTGGGACACCTGAGCAAGGAGAACAACACGCCACAGCTTGCGTATTCAGCCGTGTCACAAGCTTTGGAAGATATAGGAACGGACGTCGGTAATGACGTCATGCTCACAGTCGCACCGAGGTGCGAAATGAGCGGGATCTATACGATCTGAGCCGGGGAGAGACAAGGATGCTTTCTGTTAAGATCATATGCGTCGGCAAGTTAAAGGAAAGATTCTATTCCGACGCGGTTGACGAATACATGAAACGGCTCGGCGCGTACTGCCGTCCTGAGATCGCTGAGATCGCCGAGACAAGGCTGCCGGACAGGCCGTCCGAGGGAGAGATAGCATCGGCGCTTTCCAAAGAGGCTGCCGCCATATCACAGTGCATCCCAAAAGGCTCGGCTGTGATCGCGATGTGCATCGAGGGAAAGCAGATGAGCAGCGAGGAAGTAGCGGGGATGCTCTCGGGATTCGCTCTGGGGGGAGTGTCGAAACTCTGCTTCCTTATAGGCGGCTCCTGCGGATTGGACGAAGAGCTCAAGAGATCGGCAGACGTAAGGATGTCCATGTCGAGAATGACTTTTCCGCACCACCTTGCGAGAGTGATGCTTCTGGAACAGCTGTACCGCGGATTCAACATCTGCGGCGGCGGAAAATACCACAAATAGAGAGGAGAATCCACCGTGGCCGACTGGGGAATCAAGAAATGGGACAATCTTAGTGACAGATGGCCTGTCGATGAAGAGGGAAAGACCGTGCCGCCAGTGTTTTTCGAACATGTCGGGGGAAGCCAGCTAGACGTGGATATGGCCATAAACCTGCTCGACGCGTATGGTATACCTACCGTCCTTCAGTATCCTAACGACGGCGAATTCGGCAAAGTGATGCTCGGATTCCCGGGGGGAGGCGTTGACGTATTCGTGCCCGAGACGATGCTCGAGGACGCGAGGAACATCGTCAGCGGCGACATTATCGCCGATGAGGAGGAAGAGCAGTGAACTACACGGAGTCATACGCGTACTGGCTTGCGTCAGGCGCTCTCACTGAAGACGAGAAGAACGAGCTTCGCGCCATCTCCGGGAATGATAAAGAGATCGAGAGCCGGTTCTACGGCGGCCTTGAATTCGGTACCGCTGGCCTGCGCGGGATGATGGGACTCGGCACTGCGAGGATGAATATCCACGTTATCCGGCACGCTACGAGAGCTTTTGCTGAGGTCATACTTGCCGAAGGACCCGAATTTGCGTCAAAGGGTATAGCTATATGCTACGACTGCCGTAATAACAGCAGGGAATTCGCCCGCGCAGCGGCCTGTGTGATGGCCGGAAGCGGTATACCCGTGCGTATCTTCAGCGAGATGAGGCCAACGCCGGAGCTTTCATTCGCCGTCAGACACTACGGATGCGCCGCCGGCCTGAACGTGACGGCGAGCCATAACCCGAAGGAATACAACGGTTACAAGGTCTACTGGTCCGACGGCGCCCAGCTGCCGCCGAACAAGGCTGCTCTCATCAAGGGGCGCATGGAAGCCAACGATGTGTTCGCATTCGGGCAAGGCATGGATTATGACGAGGCCGCTGCAAAGGGGATCATAACCGAACTGGGCAAAGAGACCGACGACGCTTTCCTTGAATGCGTTATGGGGGAGGCGACCGATTATGATACAGTCGCATCCGTCGCCGACAGCTTCAAGATCGTCTATACGCCTTTCCACGGAACCGGACGCGAGATGGTCCCATACGTACTGCGCCGGCTCGGGATTAAAAACATCTATCCCGTCGAAGAGCAGATGATACCTGACGGAAACTTTTCGACAGTTGCTTCCCCAAACCCGGAGAATCCTGAAGGATTCGCACTCGCCATAAAGCTTGCCGACAGAGTCGGGGCGGATTTCATCCTCGGTACAGATCCGGATACCGACAGACTGGGCATAATGGTCAGAGACAGGGACGGCTCGTTCAGACCCGTATCCGGCAACAAAACGGGCGTGCTTCTCCTGGACTATGTTATAGGAGCCAGGAAGCGCGCCGGAACGATGCCCGAGAAGCCGGTGGCGCTGAAGACCATAGTCACGACGGAGATGGCCCGAGAAGCTGCCGAGAACAACGGAGTTCGCTGCTTCGACACTTTCACCGGGTTCAAGTTCATGGCTGAAAAGAAAAACGCTCTAGAGGCCGCGGGGGAAGGAAAGGTCATATTCTCCTATGAAGAATCCTACGGATACATGATGGGAGACTACGTTCGCGACAAGGACGCAGTCACCGGCTCACTCGTCGTAGCCGAGATGGCAGCCTGGTACGCCGCCCGCGGGATGTCGCTCTGGGACGCCATAGACGAACTCAGCGGGAAGTACGGATTCTTCGACGAACGCACAGTCAATCTTTACATGCCGGGACTGGACGGCATGGAACGCATGGCGAAGGTGATGGAATCGCTGAGAAAAGATCCGCCGGCTGAGATCGCCGGGACGCCTGTCATTACGCGCAGCGACTATCTCGACGGATCTTGTACCGACGTCAGAAGCGGTGAAAAGTCGGAGATGGAACTCTCGGGTTCCAACGTTCTGCGTTTCGCGCTTTCAGACGGCACTGTGATTCTTGCACGTCCTTCCGGTACGGAGCCTAAGATCAAGGTATATGTGCTCGCACGAGGCGCTTCTGCGAAGGAATGCCTGAAAAAACTTGACGAATACGGATCCTGGGCTGAGTCCCTGAAATGACCAAGGAACACCGGCAGAGGGTGACCGAGACGTTCTCGGCCACCCTCTTCGCGCGTGTTGGGGAAGTGACTGGGCGCAGTAAAATATGTTCGGCGGTACTTGACTTGACTGTGCTGGTTTGCTATATTGTCATTAATCAAATAAAAGCCAGAGGCAGTGACGAAGAGGAGTATCCGCATACGCGATGCGAAGAGAGGAAACGGCCGGTGTAAGTTTCCGTGAGCGGTGCGGCGAAGCAGCTTCCGAGCTTCAGATCGAAAGCGCGCGGCGCGCAAGTAGTCCCTGACGGAGCCCGACCGTTAAAGCGGGAGCGGTATTGCGTTTTCCGCGCAGTACCGGCAGAGAGCGGAAAGACTTCTGTTTTTCCGAATTCAGGTGGTACCGCGGTACATTCCGCCCTGAACCGTTCAACGGTTCGGGGCTTATTTTTTGCGAGGCGAGATAAATGAAGGTCTTCAACAAATCGACAAAACTTGATAATGTCTGCTACGACGTCCGTGGACCCGCTCTTGACGAAGCGGGAGCCATGGAGGCTGCAGGAGAGAAAATACTGAAGCTCAACATCGGAAATCCGGCCGTATTCGGTTTCCACGCGCCGGGAAAGCTGAGGAATATAATGTCAGGGTCATTGTCAGACGCCGACGCATATTCCGATTCCCGCGGTCTTCTTTTTGCACGGGAGGCCATTGCTGCTTACTGTGCAAAGAAAGGGATCGAAGGCGTTACGGCAGGAGACGTTTATACCGGAAACGGCGTGAGCGAGCTTATAACGATCTGCATGCAGGGACTTCTGGATAACGGCGACGAGATACTGATACCGGCTCCCGACTATCCGCTCTGGACGGCGGCTGCCACGCTCGCAGGCGGAAACGTCGTCCATTACATGTGCGACGAGAGTTCCGACTGGTATCCCGATCTTAACGACATCGAGACCAAGATAACTCCGCGGACAAAGGGCATAGTAGTTATCAACCCGAACAATCCGACAGGGGCGCTCTATCCTGTCGAGATACTCGAAAAGATAGTCGATATAGCGAGAAAACATGAACTCATAATATTTGCCGACGAGATATACGACAGGCTCGTCATGGACGGATTGAAGCACACATCTATAGCGTCGCTGTCAAGCGACGTGTTCACCGTTACGCTCAACGGCCTCTCGAAATCCCACAGGGCGGCAGGTTACCGCGTCGGCTGGATGAGCCTCTCCGGCGACAAAAGTGCCGTTAAGGGATATATAGAAGGCCTCAACATGCTTGCTTCGATGCGCCTCTGCTCTAACGTTCCGGCGCAGTATATCATACCTGCGGCTCTCGAAGACACGGAAGAGGATCCGGAGCTGCTTCCAGGAGGAAGATTCTTTGAACAGCGCGCGTATATATCCGAAAGACTCAACTCGATACCTGGCATATCCGCTGTCAAGCCCAAGGCCGCATTCTATATCTTCCCGAAGATCGACGTGAAGAAATACAATATTACGGATGATGAGAAGCTCGTACTCGATCTTCTGCGTTCCGAGAAGATCCTTCTTGTCCGCGGTGGCGGATTCAACTGGCCGGAACCCGACCACTTCCGCATAGTTTATCTTCCGAAGATCGCTCAGCTCACGGAGTCAATGGACAGGTTCGAACACTTCCTGTCGACATACCGTCAGGAGTAAAGGGTGCGCGGAGTTCACGTACGCGGGGCCTTGATACTTTACAGCGTCGGGTATAGAATCGGAACAGCTTCAGCGTTTTCAGCGTACTCTGAAAGAAGGATATCCGGCAGGTATGCCTAAGGGGTTGATTAATCAGTGCTCAACAGGATAAAGACATTTTTCAGGAGACTGCGGTCAGGAAGTTTCAAACGCATGTACCGCAATGCCGGAGTCGCAGCTAAGGAGTCCGGAAGGTCGAGGATATCCGTCCTTCTTGATATGATCTGGTGCATACTTTTCCGCGGAGTCGGATATCTCGACTACGTAGTTTTCGGATTCGCAGACATAGGGAAGGAAAAACGCGATACCTATATGACCATGTCGCACAACCAGGCGCTTGTACATATGCTGAACGACAGGGACTATTACTACGTTTTTGATGACAAGCTTGCCTTTAACGAGCGCTTTTCCAAATACCTGAAGCGCGGGTTCATCGATCTACAGAAGACTGATGCCGAAGGTCTGGCCGCTTTTTGCGAGGGGAAGACTTCTGTATTCGCGAAACAGCCTGATTCATACGGCGGACTCGGGGTCGAGCGCGTGACGCTCGGGCAGGATACCGATTATACCGAGCTTTATGTAAGGTTGATGGAAGAGGGCAAATACGATATAGAAGAGACGGCCGTTCAGGATCCGGAACTCGACAGACTTTGCCCGGGCTGCATATGCACTCTCCGTGTCGTCACGATCCTGCATGAGGGAGTCCCGCATGTCGTTTATACACTTCTGCGTATGGGAAGCGGTACAAGCTACGTGGACAACGTCACCAGCGGCGGAATGTACACGCTCGTCAGCATGGAGGACGGGACCCTGGCAGAGTACGCGTTCTGCGACAAGACGGCATCATACTATGACAGGCACCCTGCGACAGGAGTGCCGTTCAAAGGCTTCAAAGTACCACAGTACAGAGAGGCTCTGGAAATGTGCCTCGAAGCGGCTCTTGTTGAGCCGCATATGGGTTATGTCGGCTGGGACGTCGGCATAACCGTAAACGGACCGGCGTTCATGGAAGGCAATAACCTTCCGGGATACGATATGTGCCAGAACAAGAAGTTCCATCCTGACCACATGGGCATACTGCCGGTGTGCGAGAGCATACTGGGCGAGAAGATCGACAGGAACAGATAACGCGCCCGCGTCGTCCTGAAAATCGGGGGTAAAGCATGAAACGTTACCGCATGACGAGCGAGACCCGCTATATCGGGACCGCGACCGGAAAGATGAAAATCATAGTCATGAGACCGCGCGGTTTGAACGGCCCGCTGCCGGGGATACTTTGGATCCACGGAGGCGGGTATGTGCTGGGCATGGCGGGCATGGTCCGGTTCTCAGCGGGCAGGGAGCTCGCGTCCAGGTTCGGAACGGTAGTCGTATCGCCGGAGTACCGGCTCGCAGGAAAAGCTCCGTATCCGGCAGCACTCGAGGATTGTACGGCTGCATACAGGTACATGTCGGATAACGCAGAGGAACTCGGGATCAGCAGAGATATGATAACTGTCGGCGGGGAGAGCGCCGGAGGCGGTCTAGCCGCAGCTCTGTGTATTTATGAGCGCGACAGGGGAGGACCGGCCCCTGAAATGCAGCTGCCTCTTTATCCGATGCTCGACTGCGAGGACACGGAAACTTCCAGGGACAATCACGGCAGGGTCTGGAACACCAAGAGAAACCACTGGGGCTGGTCTAAGTACCTCGGTGAGCTTTACGGGACAGACCGCGTCCCGAAATACGCGTCTCCTTCCAGGGAGACCGATTACAGGGGGCTGCCGAAGTGTTATACATATGTCTGCGACGGCGAGCCGTTCTGTGCCGAGACGCTTGACTATATAAATAACCTCAAAGCGGCTGGCGTTGATGCTCACGCTGACGTCTTCAGCGGAAACGTACACGCCTTCGACAGATTCTGTTTCTGGACTAAAGAGGCGAAGGCAGCAAAGGCGGCGCTCTTCAGAGCATACGGATCGGTCAGGACAACAGGAAAATGATCAGACTTTCGCTGCCCAAATAGAATATATATAATTGCCCGGAATCTGAGCTTTGACAAGCATTCGATTCCGGGCAAAAAAATATGTCAAAAGCCGATAAAGACTCTTGACACCGGTTAAGATTTTTGATAACATAAATTGCTATTTGCAAATTACGGGACAAACAGACCCCCACTATCATCTGAACACATTCTAGCACACGCCGCGTGATTGTCAATCCCACGCAGTTAAAATCTTTCAACGCGGCCGCGTGTATCGCAGTTTGCGACGCTCAGATGAACCGGCGGGAGCCGTTACACCATAAGAAAAGGAGTGGAGCGATTGCCAAAGGATGTTGCGTACGGCAAGACTATACGAAAGAGTTTTGCCAAATCCACGGAGATCCAGGATATGCCCAATCTTCTGGAGATCCAGAAGGATTCCTACAAGTGGTTCATCGAAGAGGGACTTCATGAAGTCTTCAAGGATGTTGCCGCTATCACGGACTACACCGGCAATCTTGAGCTGACGTTCATCGACTACAGCATGAACGAAAAGCCCAAGTATACCATCGAGGAGTGCAAGGCACGCGATGCCACATACGCCGCGCCTCTGAAGGTCCGCGTCCGTCTGCGCAACAAGGAGACTGAGGAGATCAAGGAGCAGGAGATCTTCATGGGCGACTTCCCGCTCATGACAAAAGCCGGCACTTTCGTTATAAACGGTGCTGAGCGTATCGTCGTCTCCCAGATCATCCGCAGCCCGAGCATTTATTTCGAGAAGAACACAGATCCGAAGACCGACATAACAATATATGCATCTACGGTAATTCCTTACCGCGGCGCCTGGCTCGAGTACGAGACCGACGCGTCGGATACTTTTTATGTAAGGGTCGATAAAAACAGAAAGCTTCCCATAACGTGGCTCCTCCGCGCTATCGGCCAGCCGACTGAAGAGCCTTTCACCTGGCTTTCCATGGAGGGCTCAGAGGGCGGCGCATCCACCACCGAACAGCTGAAAGCGGTCTTCGGTGAGGATGAGCGCATGATCGCCACTCTGGATAAGGATATCTGCACCAGCAGGGAAGACGCCCTTATAGAGCTTTACAAGCGTCTCCGCCCGGGCGATCCCCCAACGGTGGACAGCTCCGAGACGCTCCTCCGCAACCTGTTCTTCGATCCCCGCCGTTACGACATATCTACTGTCGGACGTTATAAATTCAATAAGAAGCTCTCGATCTGGCACAGATTGAACGGCAAGACCCTTGCCAGACCCGTAGCGGATCCTATGACAGGCGAGATCCTGGCTGAAGCCGGCGAACTGCTCACACGCGAGCGCGCTGAAGAGCTCGATGCCAGAGGTGTCAATGACGCGTGGATCAGCGTCGACGGACGCGAAGTCAAGGTGTTCTCGAACGGCATGGCGCCGCTCGGCAG
>CAMZHU010000052.1 GCA_947306975.1 uncultured Clostridia bacterium
AGTCTTTCAGTAGGCATTTGACACTCCTTAGAACATCAGGTTTTTCGGAGTCCTTGCATAGGGTATTGTATCCCTTATGTTTCCGATGTTCGTGAGATAGAGTATGAAACGCTCAAGACCAAGACCGAAGCCTGAATGCGGTACGCTGCCGAAACGGCGGAGGTCGCAGTACCACTGCAGGGATTCCTGAGGTATGCCGAGCTCAGCCATACGTTTTACAAGCAGATCATAACGTTCTTCACGCTGAGAACCGCCGATGAGTTCCCCAACGCCGGGTACCAGGCAGTCGCATGCGGCGACGGTCTTGCCGTCGTCGTTCATGCGCATATAAAACGCTTTGATGTCCTTGGGATAATCGATGATGAATACCGGCCCTTTTACGACTTCCTCGCACAGATAGCGCTCGTGTTCGCTCTTCATATCAATGCCCCATTCGACAGGATACTGGAACTGCCGTCCGGACTTCAGAAGTAGATCGATAGCCTCTGTGTAGGGGAGAACTTTGAACTCGGAATCAACGACCGCCTGCAGGCGAGACAAAAGCGTATGCTCTTTATCGAACATATCGTTAAAGAACTTCATCTCGGAGGGGCAGCGCTCAAGAACAGCCTTGATGCAGTATTTGACCATGCTCTCCATAACGGCCATGTCATCTTCGAGATCGGCGAAAGCTATTTCCGGTTCTACCATCCAGAACTCGCTCGCATGTGTAGTGGTGTTCGAGTTCTCGGCACGGAAAGTCGGCCCAAAGGTATATACCTTGTCATATGCAAGAGCAAACGGTTCTACATGCAGCTGTCCGGAGACAGTAAGACAGGCGTGCTTGCCGAAGAAGTCTTTCTCATAATCGCCGTCATCACGTGTAGTGACGGTAAAGACTTCACCGGCGCCCTCGGCATCGTTGCCGGTGATAAGGGGAGGAGTTATATACAGGAATCCGTTTGACTGGAAAAACTCGTGTATGGCGCCGCATAGTACGCTGCGGACACGGAACAGTGCGGTAAAAGTATTGGTTCTGGGGCGCAGATGGGGAATCTCGCGCATGAACTCTAGAGAGTGACGCTTTTTCTGCATGGGGAAGTCAGAGTCGCAGCCGCCGACAAGCGATACAGAATCAGCCTGAACTTCGAAAGGCTGTTTGGCGTCGGGCGTGAGAGCAAGAGTTCCGGTGACATCGATGGAACAGCCGGTGGCGATCTTCGAAGCTTCTGCAAGTTCCGGATGAGCGTCTATGTTGTAAACTACCTGGACATTCTCGAAACAGGTGCCGTCGGAAAGAGCTATGAAACCGACATGCCCGGTGCTTCTGTTTGTGCGTACCCAGCCGCGTACGCGGACAGGCTTACCGTCTGACGACGGATCGTCTTTAATCGAGTAAAGATCTGCGATCAGGTCATACTGTTTTCTGATCATGTTTAGTTACCTCCTATGGTAAACGCATATGGCGTCTGTTATTTGAAAAACTGTTCTATTTCGCTCCGTGGAGCCGATACGGAGCCCTGTATCATCTCAGGGCTGCCGCCGCCGCGGCCTGACAGAGCCTCGTTTATGGCACGTGCCTGTTCACGAAGGTCTGTGGTCCTGCTGCCGATTATGTATTTGTACCCGCCGATGTCGCTGCCGGTAAAAACGGCACATACTCCCGAGCAGACGGCGGTCCCGGCGTTACAGAGATCCCGCATCATGCGGGTATCAAGCCCAGGCTCAAAAAGACAGATATTGCCGTCAGTCTCCTTCAAAGACGCGGCTTTCAGTGAAATAAGGTCTCCTCGGAGCTTAACAGCTTCCTGCTTTGCGTCTGCAAGCTCCTTCTTGATACGGTCTACAGCGTTTGCCGTATCGTTCTGCGGGGCGGAGAGGGCTGCGGATATCGCTGAGATATTCTTATACTTCACTCGGCAGTCTTCAAAGGCGGAAAGCCCGGCCAGCAGATGAACGCGGACGCCTCCTCGGTGACGCATGAAGTCGGTAAGCTTTATCATGCCTATCTCGCCTGTGCGTTTTACGTGGGGCGCACAGCAGGCGCAGAGATCATAGCCCGGTATACGTACGAGCCTAACGTTTTCCGTCAGTTCGAGCTTGCTGCGGTATGACAGGCGCGGCAGCGAGACGGGAGAAGGAAACAGCGTTACAATCGGGATATCTTTATATACGGCCTCGTTAGCAAGAAGCTCTACCCGGTCAAGTTCATCGCGGGTCAGTTCTCCGCTGAAGTCCATCGTGACGTCGTCCTCACCAAGGTGGAAACCGACATTATCGAAACCACAAAGACTGTGTATCAGGCCTGAAACGATATGTTCACCGGTGTGGTGCTGCATTCGCCGGAAACGAAGATCCCAGTCTAAAGAGCATGTCACGCTCAAACCGACCTCAAGAGGACTGTCAGCAACGTGGAAAATGTGTCCGTCTGCCTCCTGAGTATCCAGAACGCGCACGGATCCAAGCAGACCGGTGTCGCCGGGCTGTCCGCCTCCTTCTGGGAAGAAAGCTGTACGATCAAGTTCTACAGACCAGCATCCGTCTTTCTCAACACATGAGATCACCTTAGCTTCAAACGAACTGATATGGCTGTCTTTATAATACAGTTTTTCTGTCATGGGCCAAGGTCACCTCCTGCATACAGCCCGAAAAAAGAAAAGACCCGGAAATTCACAGAATTCCCGGGACGGGCATCTTCTATTTCTAATCTGCCCGCGGTGCCACCCGCATTGGCGCTGTAAGCGCCCACTTAAAGAATATCAGTTTTATCGGTACATGCCGGTGAAGCGTTCCCCGTCACACTACTCTCCCGAAACGCGCTTACAGCCGGCGGCGCGAGATCTCTGGCAGGATTTCCACAAGTGCGGAGTCTTCGCAGGGGATTATATCCTACGTATATGATAATGTCAATACTGCGTTGCAATTAGAGGTGCTGTCGGATATAATCAAAATATAAATATATGACAACTGCGTTATGAGATGATCACCATGCGAAGAAGACTATATGTAATGATACTGATACTAGCTGTCCTGGCCTCGTGTGCTTTCCAGCATACAGTATGGCTGCGAAGAGAGAGCCTGCAATGCCGACGGTAGTCGGTCCTGACGGACCGATCGAGGGTGAAGTTCCGCCGGAACCTGATCCCGAGGAGGAAGAGGACGCACCCCGTGTGGGTTCCGTGAAGGCGGAGCTTCTTGTTGATTATACAACAGGCAGACCGATATACGAGTTCAACGCAGACAGAATGGTGTATCCGGCCAGTACTGCAAAGATAATGACAGCTCTGCTGGTATGCGAAGCGGCTGAACGCGGGGAGATCGAGCTTGAAGATGAGGTCGCTATGACTGATACGGCGATAGATGCGCTTCCTTATGACGCCAGTACTATATATTACCAGATTCAGCCCGGAGAATATCTGACGATCGAAGACTATCTTTACTGTGCCATGCTGGAATCCGATTGTCCAAGTTGCAACCTGTTGGCAGAGTACCTTTGCGAGGATACAGATGTTTTTGCAGACCTCATGAATGAGCGTGCCGAGGAACTCGGGTGTAAAGACACGCATTTTGTGAATCCATCAGGTTACCATGACGACGACCAGTATACGACTGCATGGGATTTGTATCGTATCGCTGCCGAGGCGCTGCGTCACGATGAGTTCCGCAAGATCGTGGGATCTCCACAGTATACCGTACCGGAAACGAATTATCACAGTGAGCGGCATCTGTTCTCTACTAACAGATTGTACGGCGCTATGGATATTTCTAATGAAGGATACTACGAGGGGTACGGAACTTCGTACAGCTTCGATTATTACTATGAAGGAGCAGGCGGAGTAAAGACGGGAACTACTTCGGCTGCCGGGTCTTGTCTGGTCGCATATGCAGTAAGAAACGGTATGGAACTGATCAGCGTCGTAATGGGCGGTTCACCGGCTGTTTATGAAGACGGAAGAGTCGATCTTACTCAGTATGTAGAGACAGTGAGGCTGTTCGATCTCGGCTTCTTGACGATAGAGGAAGAGGAAAAGCAGCAACAGGGCTCTGACAATCAGAAAGACGGCGAGACGGAGCCTTCCGAGGGATCCAGCGATAATGAACCTTCCGAAAATGGGAAAAAGAGCGATAAAAACGACGGAAAGAAAAGGGAAGACTCCGACAGCGGTATGCAGTCGCTTGAGAGAATACTCCTCATTGCGGCTGGTGTTACGGCAGCGGCGCTGATACTGGTGATACTTATCTACAGTGTGTCGAACAGGTCGGGGAGAAGACGCTGACAGGTCCATGACAAACACGCATCGCGGGGCATTGAAACACATAGTCCGAGCATGATAGATTGATACAAGAAGCTATATTTCCCATATGGGGAGGGACGTGCATTGAAGATTACGGTACTTGCTGAAAACAAAGGAAGAGACGGTCTTACGGCAGAACACGGTCTCTCTCTGTACGTTGAACATGAAGGAAAGAAATACCTGATCGACACAGGCGCAGGAGATGCGTTTTACAGAAACGCCCAGTTGCTGGATATAGACCTGAGGGATGTGGACGCGGCATTCATTTCACATGCGCATAACGACCATGCCGGCGGACTGGCTTTTTTCCTGTCTTGGAATAAAAAGGCCAGAGTATTCATGGGCGCAGAAGCCGCATCGGCCTCTTGCTGGAAGATACAGCCCGATTCAGAAACATTCATCGGTATTCCGGAACACTTTATCAGCAGTTTTGAACAGCGCTATTCTTTCGTGGAGGGTGCTAATGAAGTACTCCCGCGGATCTGGATGCTTCCGCACAGTACTCCCGGACTCGCTCAGCGGGGAAAACGCGCATGCCTTTTCGTAAAAAACGGTGAAGACTTTGTTCCGGATGACTTCAGTCATGAGTATACAGTTGTATTCGATACGGACGAAGGGACGGTTGTTTTCAGCAGTTGCTCGCATGCGGGTGCAGATAATGTCGTGAAAGAGGTCATGGAGGCTTTGCCCGGAAAAAAAGTCCGCGCTTTCTTTGGGGGGTTTCACGTAATGGGTCCCGGAGGCGTTGAAACGCTCGGTATGCCGGAAAGTGAAGTGAGAGAACTGGCCGACAGTTTAAGATCACTGGATATCGGCAAAATATATACGGGTCACTGCACCGGTGATCCCGGGTTCGCGATCTTAAAGGATGAACTCGGTGACGCTCTATCTTACATGTCCACAGGTACTGTCATCGAGATCTGACTTCAGAAACAAGAAGCCCGCGCTTCATATGAAGCGCGGGCTTTCACTGTCTGAGATTATTTCGTTCCGGTAGAACCGAACCCCCCTGATCCGCGGTCAGTTCCGGATATCTCATCCTTCTGTACGAAGACGAATTCGGGAGAAAGTATAGGAACTATGAGCAGCTGGGCTATACGGTCTCCGGGTTGTATCATGCTGCATGTGTCCGAATGGTTGTGAAGCGCGACGATCAGTTCGCCGCGGTAATCGCTGTCTATAACGCCGACTTTGTTTGCGGGAGCGAGTCCTTGCCTCGAGGCAAGCCCGCTTCTGAAGCAGAGGATTCCTGCATAAACGTCGGGTATCTCTATGGCGATACCTGTCGGGATCATACGTGTCTCGTGCGGAGAAAGCTCCACCGCGGAATCGATACAGGCCCGAAGATCAGCTCCTGCGGCAAATTCCGACCCGTAAGCAGGAAGCTGAGCTTTTTCGCGAAGTTTGACTGCCTTTATTATACAGCTCATCAGTTATTCTCCGTTCTCAGGCTCTCCATAGCTTCTGTGAGCCGTTCAATAATGTATCCGTAGTTTTCTCTTCTGTGGGGGATGGGACAGTCCATACAGTTTTTTACGCCCTTCTTTGTATAGCTGAATCTTCCGCCGCATTTATCGCCGGTAAAATAAAGAGGGCAGTAACAGAAGAGACAGTTGAAATCTTCTTCCGGAACGCCTTTGTGACACGGAAAATACTCGCACTCTTTGTTTGCGAAAAAAGCGTAGTTCTTGTTCTTCCAATCGGGATCGCACATGAGATTTCCTCCTGACGGGTACGGGATGCGGACTATTTCTCGATAACTATGTGATCCATCCCGTTCAACTCGAATTCTTCGATGTAATCATCGATTCGGCTGTTCAACTCGTCGAGGTTGTCCGAGTTGATGGGGACGAAATCCATATCACGGTGCGCAAATTCCTCGGCAAGTATCTCAAAAAAGACAGCGTCCTCATAATCAGCAATGGCCTCGTGTATCCCGCCCTCCTGAAAAGCAACCGAGGGCAGGACGGTACCGTCGCAGTTTTCATACAGCGAATCCATGCCCACGTCTGCACAGTGGGAGAATATCAGGCTCTCAATGTCGTCATAGTCGTCAAAACGGTCGTCGCCTCGCGTTGAGTTGAGGATCCAGTTTCCGATATAGACGACGTCCAGAAGACGCCTGAACTGTTTGTTTGTGAGTTCGATGTTCATGATTATCCTCCGTAGAAACGGGCACGGCAGGCCGCAGGAAGCAGTGACGGTGAGACCTGATGCCGATACTGTTATTATAACAAACGCATTAAGGATTTCAATATACGAAAATAACTCTTGTCATTTTCAAGACGTTAGATTATCATATGTAAGACTGGGGTGATACTTTGGACAACAGACCCTTGGGAGTTTTTGATTCCGGCCTTGGCGGATTGTCAGGGTTCAGACACCTTGCGCAGCTTATGCCGAACGAGGATATACTTTACCTGGGCGATACGGGCAGAGTGCCGTACGGTACGAGATCGCGCGAGACAATAATAAGATACGCATGCGAGGACGCTGAGTTTCTAGTTAAACGCGGGGTAAAGGCTATCCTCGTCGCCTGCAATACGGTCAGTTCTACAGCAATGGATGTGCTCAGAAGTGCGTTCGAAGTACCGTTTTTCGACGTTGTCACAGCTGCCGTGAGGACAGCTGCAGCATCGACAAGAAACGGATGCATCGGTGTTATCGGTACAGAGGCGACCGTGCGCAGCGGAGTTTACGGCAGACAGATCAGACAAATACTTCCCAGTGCGAACGTATGGGAAAAAGCATGCCCGCTCCTTGTGCCGCTTGTTGAGAACGGAAGGACAAGACCCGGCGACAGAGTAGCTGAGATCGTTACTGAAGAATACCTCGAGGAACTAAGGGACCGAGGAGTGGATACGCTCATACTTGGATGTACGCATTACCGCATGCTGAAAGACGTGATTTCCGGGTGTATGAAAGATGTCGTGCTCGTTGATTCCGGAGCAGTCGGTGCGGAAGACATGGCCGGCGCGTTGCTGGACCTTGGTACAGCTGCGGATCGCAGCAGGGCTGGAAGACATACTTTCTTCGTTACCGACAGCACTGAGGGTTTCGAAAAACAGGCATCGATCTTTCTCGAGACAGAGAAGCATCTCTCTGTATCGCGTGTCGATCTCAACTGAGTGTTACGATCGGAGATAATCATGAAAAAAGCATTGATTTCCATAAAAGGCTGTCAGTTCCTGTCCGGGATGACGGAAAACGACAACTGTATAGAATTCGTCACGGACGGCGACTATTCCATGTCCAACGGTGTGGGAGAGATCAGCTATGCGGAGTCGGAACTCACCGGATATACCGGGTGCAATACAGTGTTTCAGATAATGAAGGACCGTATCCTGCTCAAACGGGACGGAGCGATTAGTTCCGAGATGATATTCGATCCCGCGAGAAAGCATAATTTCGTGTATGATACACCCGTGGGCTCGCTGCTGTTCGGACTGAGCACACAGAAGATCATAAATGATCTTGACGAGAACGGCGGCAGGCTGGAGATCAAGTATGCTCTTGATATCGACAGCAGGGTGATAAGCAACAATTCCTTTGAGATAAACGTAAAATCGTGAAGCGAGGTTTAGCTTGATATGATTGATCTGATGGATACCGCCAGACAGCAGATAGATGAGCTTATACGCTCTGCGTATGCTAAAGCGGCAGAGAAGGGAACTCTTCCGGAGGGCAAAACGCTCGCCGGCGCTGCTGAAGTCCCGCGAGACAGACAGAACGGAGACTTTGCCGCAACGCACGCCATGGCCGGAGCAAAGGAGTTCCATATGGCGCCTAAAATGATAGCCTCGGCGCTGGTTAATGAGCTTGATCTTGCAGGGAGTTATTTCGACAGTGCAGTAGTAGCCGGACCCGGTTTTATTAATTTCGCATTTGGATCCAAATGGTATGAAGAAGTCCTTGCTGCAATCGAAAAGTTCGGTCGGGATTACGGCCGGTCTGATGTCGGCCACGGCGAGAAGGTAATGGTGGAATTCGTATCCGCAAACCCGACGGGACCTATGACTATCGGTAACGCAAGGGGCGGCGTCCTCGGCGACACCCTGGCATCGGTTCTTGACATGGCGGGTTATGATGTATGGCGCGAGTTCTATGTCAATGACGCCGGCAACCAGGTAGACCTGTTCGGCCGCTCGATCGAGGCGAGATATCTGCAGATCTGCCTTGGTGAAGATGCTGTAGAATTCCCTGACAACGGTTATCACGGCGACGATATAAAAGATCTTGCAAAGATGCTGTTTGATAAGTACGGCGACAGATATGTATCCGTTCCTTCTGAAGAACGTATTGCAGCCTTCGTCGATTTCGGCCTTCCATACAACATCGAACTTATGAAAAAGCATCTTGAGAGGTACAGAATCAAGTTCGACAAGTGGTTCCTTGAGAGCGATCTCCATAAGAGCGGATATGTTGAGGATACGGTCCGTCTCCTTACTGAGAATGGCTATACGTACGAAAAAGACGGCGCGCTTTGGCTAAAGAACACAGCACTCGGAGCGGATAAGGACGAAGTCCTCCGCAGGAGCAACGGTTTTTATACATATTACGCCGTAGATATTGCATATCACAGAAACAAGTTTCTCGTGCGTGGATTCGACCGCGTCATCGACGTATGGGGAGCCGATCACCATGGCCATGCGATCAGGTTCAAAGTAACCATGACATCTCCCGCCGTCGGTATATCTCCGGATAAACTCGATTTCCTAATTATGCAGATGGTGCGGCTTACGAGGGACGGGGAAACGGTCAAGGTCTCAAAACGTACCGGCAAGGCGCTGACGCTCAACGACCTGCTCGATGAGATCTCCGTAGACGCATGCCGATTCTTCTTTAACGCAAAGCCGGATACACATCTGGAGTTCGATCTCGGTCTTGCGGTGCGCCAGGACAGCGAGAATCCGGTCTATTACGTCCAGTATGCCCATGCCCGTATATGCAGTCTCATCGCTGCGCTGAAGGCGGATGGACACGACGTTTCAGACATATCGCACGTCGACGCAACTGTTCTAACGGCGCCTGAGGAGCGTGAAGTGATCAAACAGCTGGCGCTGCTTCCTGAGGAGATAAAACTCGCAGCGCGCGACTATGATCCCTCACGTATAAACAGATATGTGATCGAGCTTGCTGCCCGTTTTCACAGATTCTATAATGCTTGCCGTATAAAGGGCGAAGATGACGCATTGCTGGCGGCCAGGCTCAAACTTGCGGACAGCGTCCGTACGGTAATTGCTAATTCGCTCCGCATTGTTGGAGTTACCGCACCCGAGAAAATGTAAAACTGCATGATTTGAAACTTCTGACGGGACGCCCTTTTATGGGCGTCCCGAAGCCTTTTT
>CAMZHU010000053.1 GCA_947306975.1 uncultured Clostridia bacterium
CTTCGTGAAGATGATGTGCCCGGACTGCTCACCGCCGATCTTATGACCGTACTGCCTCATGTTCTCATAGACGTACTTGTCACCGACTGCTGTCTTTTCATATCCGACACCTATTTCATCCAGCGCCTTGTAAAGGCCGAAGTTGGACATTATCGTTGTGACCACCTTGGAGTCTCCCATTCGGCCCCGTTCTTTCAGGTATTGAGCGTATATATACAGGATCTGGTCACCGTTTACGAGTTCACCGTTCTCATCTACAGCGAGACACCTGTCAGCGTCTCCGTCGAATGCAAAGCCGATATCGAGATGGTTCTCTTTTACGTACTTCTGAAGGCCTTCGATATGTGTCGAACCGCAGTTAACGTTAATGTTCGTTCCGTCCGGAGTGTTGTTGATGACATAAGTCTGTGCGCCGAGTGCTTCAAAAACAGCCTTTGCAATCATCCAGGTACTTCCGTTCGCGCAGTCCAGACCGACTTTAACATCTTTAAGCGAATGTGACGCGAGAGTAATGAGATAACCGATATAACGGTTCCTTCCTGCAGAGTGATCAATTGCACGACCTATCTTGTCGCCCGTCGCGTACGGTATTTCCGGCACAGCTCCGTCGAGGTATTTCTCTATCTCGTCGATGACGGAATCCTCCATCTTCTCTCCGTTGCTGTTTACTATTTTAATACCGTTATCATTGAACGGATTGTGGCTTGCGGAGATCATTATGCCGCAGTCGAAATCCTCCGTGCGTGCGATGTAGGAAACGCTGGGAGTAGTCGTAACGTGCATAAGATACGCATCGGCGCCGGAAGCGGTAATACCCGCTGTAAGGGCACATTCGAACATATAGCTGGAAAGGCGTGTGTCCTTTCCCATGACGATCTTCGCCCTGTGATCACGGCCGTAATACCATCCGATAAAACGGCCGATCTTAAAGGCGTGTTCAACGGTCAGCCCGACGTTTGCGTCGCCGCGGAAACCGTCAGTACCGAAATATTTTGACATTTTCAGTTCTCCTTAATGTTGGATCAGAGAAGCGCCGCAGCCTCGTAGTCGAGGAACACGTCGACATCCGGATGGAGCTGGAGCACCGATGCCGGAACAAGAGGCGTAACATCGCCCTGGATGGTGGCCTTGATGATCTCTGCCTTTGCCTTGCCGATGGCCATGAGAATGATGCTCCTCGCGTTCATAACCGTCTTGATGCCCATCGTTACAGCATGAGTGGGCACTTCGTCGATCGAGTTGAAGAATCTGGCGTTCGCAGTTCTGGTCGATTCGGTAAGCTCCACCATGTGTGTTATCGAACCGAAAGGCGTGCCCGGCTCATTGAACCCTATATGTCCGTTGTTGCCAATGCCGAGCAGCTGCATATCTATGCCTCCTGCGGCTTTGATAGCCTCGTCATACGCCGCTGCAGTCGCCGGATCTGTGTCTATACCGGAAGGAACAAATGTTCTTTCAATGGGTATATCGATATGTTTGAAGAGATTCTCGTTCATGAAATAGCGGTACGACTGATCGTGAGTACCGTCGAGTCCTACGTACTCATCAAGGTTGAAAGACGTGGCGTCCTTGAACGACACCTTGCCCTCGCTGCAGAGCTTTGCAAGCTGCGCATATAATCCGAGCGGAGTCGACCCTGTCGCGCCGCCAAGTATAGCGTTGGGTTTTCTTCTGAGCAGGTCGACATACTTTTGTGCAGCCATTTCAGCGATCTTTTCGGGTGTGTCGATAAATACTCTCATGTTTATTCCCCCTTGAGAATTTGAGTATGGATTTCAATCTTTTATGTCTCATACCGCATTCGGTAAGATACTTTTTTCTTCGAATAATCCTATCAAAAAAACAAAATAATTTTAATACCGGCACCGACTGTTGTCAATCACGGATGCGCTGTTTATTGGCGCGTGGAATAACATATCGACTACAGTCGCAGATAATCATACAGCTCCCGGCATAGCAATGCCGGGAGCTGTGTCTTTCATCAATATCTGCCGATGTCGCGGGCGATCTGATACGCTGCCTGAGTCGCTGAGAATATGTTTCTCGGGGCGACGGAGTCGCCGATCATATGGAACTCACGTGCGCAGGTGCTGAGGGCAATGGCTTCGTCGCGGACCGATCTCTGACCGACTGCATAGATGACGGTATCCGCAGGGATAGTCTTTACGCCGTCAGGACCTTCGACAACAAGCCCCTCTTCGTTTATCTCGAGCGCCTTGGTGGATGTAAGGACTTTGTAGTTGTCCCAGTTTTTGATGAGATCACGGATCGCGAAGCCCTGAACGATAGGTTCGCCAGGCTTGGGCATAACGGTCGGATCATCCGGTGAAACGAGCGTCCGCGGCATCATCTCGACTATAGTGACGTCATGCTTTTCCATGGCAAGGAAAACGCCAAGTTCAAGGCCGACAAGGCCTCCGCCGAGGATGACCGCCTTCTTTCCGACGATCTCTGGGTGATAATATACCTCTTCAGCGCCGTGCACCTTATCAAGGTCTATACCCTTTATGGGCGGCTTGACCGGACGTGAACCCATCGCTGCAATGATGACGTCCGGAGCGATGCTCTCGGCCAGTTCCGGAGTTGCAGGAGTGTTGAGTCGAACATCGATGGGCAGACGGGAGATCTTGCGGACCTGAAGATCGATATAATTCTCAAGCTTGCTCTTGAACGGTATGTTGATCTCGCAGTGGAGAACGCCGCCGAGTTTGTCAGTCTTCTCACAGAGGACGACCTCATGACCGCGTTCAGCGCATGTTATAGCAGCCTGCATTCCGCCGATGCCGCCGCCAGCAACAAGAACCTTTTTCTTCGTATACGGAGGAGTATCGTACATATTCTCGCGCTCATGTCCGATCTTCGGATTGATAGCGCAGTAGAAAACACCTGTCTGAGAAGAATTGGAGAAGCACGTGAAGCAGCGCATGCACCTTGCTATCTCGTCCTCCCTGCCCGTCATAGCTTTGATGGGAAGGTCAGGATCGGCAAGCGTCTGTCTGCCGAGCTGGATAACGTCGGCCTGACCGGACGCTATGATCTCCTCCATCTGGTCTACATCGGTGAGCGCGCCGACTGTAGCGACAGGGGTCTTAACATGTTTCTTTATCTCAGCTGCAAACTGAAGGTTGCACGCATCGCTGAGGAACATCGTCGGATGCGTACGCATCATTCCCATCTCGTAGTCATGATGTCCCACTGAAACATGGATAAGATCCACCTTGCCGTCAAGATCCTTGGCGATCGCTATGCCCTCGTCGAAATCGTATCCCTGAGGCACCCATTCAGTACCGCTGATACGTATCTCGATCGGTACTGCTCTGCCGGCGACTTTGCGGATGCCGTCGATGACAGCGTGCGTAAACCTCATGCGGTTCTCAAAGCTTCCGCCCCACTTGTCCTTGCGGGTATTCTCTTTTGACGACATGAACTGAGCCATTAGCCAGGCGTGTCCGCCGTGAAGGGTTATCATATTGAAACCGCAGCGCAGAGCCTGCTGGGCACCCCTGACGTAAAGGTTTATCAGCTCTTCTATACGTTCCTCGCTGTAAGCTCTCGTGGGCGTTCCGTCGGGACGTACGCCGTCAGCGACTCCGTATACAAATCCGCCTTCTTCGATCACATTCGTCATATGGCCGGCGTGGTTGAGTTCCACTGTCGCGACGGCTCCATGCTTTGTGATGTCTCTGGCGGTACGGGTCAGGCTGGCCTGGCCCATTAGTCCGGAGCCGTCCAGCTGGAACGGATGGCTGTAGCCTTTTCCGCTCTCCACCATGAAATCGCCTATGCAAACAGACGCGAAACCGCCGATCGCCTTTGCCTCATAGAAGGCTCTGGCGTCATCAGTCAGGAAGTGATGATAGGTCAGATCCGGATTGTCCTGCGGTGACGCAAACAGTCTGTTTTTAAAAAACTGATTGCCGAGGATTATCGGCTTAAAAAGGTTCTTGTACTTGGGCTCACTCAATTTTTTTCCCTCCAAAAATTGGTTTTGCGCTGCCGTATCGAAACGACTGAATTATTATGTTTATTCTATCACATCGGCCAAGCCGTTTCAACGAAAAACATGTTACACTGGAGCCGTTTTGTATCAATCACGTTTGAGGCGTTCTACGAGTTTCCCGTCCGGGTCTGCAGTCACTGTCTTCTGATCAGTATATATTACCATTCCAGGTTTCGCTCCCGACGGCTTTTTGACGTATCGGACCTCTGTGACGTCGACAGGAACGTTTTTGGAGTCGCGTCCCTGCGAATACCAGGCTGCCACGGCCGCCGCCTGAGCAATTGTAGTGTCGTCCACTTCGCGCCCCTCCGCGGAGATCACAACATGTGAACCATGTATCTTCTGTGTGTGCAGCCAGATATCCGACCTCCTCGAGTTTCTGAATGTAAGCTGGTCGTTCTGTGCATTGTTTCTGCCTGCCCATATCTCAAAACCGCTGTCTGAAACAAAACGCATCGGCTGTGAAGCTCGGGGTTTCTGGCGCAGTTTGCCTCTTTCCTCCCTGACATAACCGGATTCAGTCAGTTCCCGTCGTATATCCGCAAGATCGCTCTCGCTCTCTGCACGTTCTATCTCGTCAACGACACTGTTCAGATAGGCAAGTTCTGTCTCACCTGCTGTTATCTGCTCAGTAAGGATCTTTTCGGCGTTCCTTGCTTTGGTGTAATCCTTGTAGTATTTTGCTGCGTTCTGCTGCGGCGTCTTGCGGGGGTCCAGTTTGATCTCGCACTTTCCGCCGTCAGGAGAATAAAAGTCGTCCGCCACGAGCACCGTCATAGCTCTGTCCATTCTGTGGATATTCGCAGTGATGATATCCCCGAATTCGCGAAGTCTCTCACGGTCCCTTGTGTTATCCAGTTCCGTCTTTTGTAGAACAAGTTTGCGCGACGTCCTGTCTCGGGCGTTTTTCACAGTTTTCATTAGAGCGGCAGAGCGCTGCTTCATGTGCTGCATCATGCTTCGACGTGCAAAAAACTCGTCCAGCATATCTGAAAAAGAAGCTGCTTTCTCACAAGTGAACATGCTGCCGTACTGCATGACAGGCATACAGGAAAAATCTGTCGGACGTCCATCAGAGTCAGCAAGCATATAAGGCTCCAAAGAACCGTTTCTGTATCTTCTCCTTAGATCAGCAATCTCACTTTCGAGCGAAGGAAGCATGCCTCGGGATCGTATCTCCGACATGGGCATGTCTGTCTCTCCGCACGCCCGGAATGCAAGCTCTCGGCAAATTAGCGGAGATACCCCACTGAATACGCTTAATAACCATCTGTCAGCAGGCATATCTGAAGAGTTCGCGGCAAGCATCTCAAGATCCGGATCCTGCACTGAAAACAGATTTATCTTATCCTGCGGCGGCGGGAGCCTGTAAATAAGCCCCGGCAGGATCTGACGCTTTTCGGACATCGTAGCGTCAACACGTCTTAGGCAGTCTATGATAAGACCTTCCCCGTCAGTAAGGATGATATTAGAGTAACGGCCCATCAGTTCGACGATTATATGCTTCTCGCATCTGTCGCCAAGCTGATCCGTAGTGTCGAACACGATATCAGCCATGCGCTCCATTGCGCGCTGTGACACACCGGTTATCCTCGCGCCGGTAAGATGCTTTCTCAGCAGCATGCAGAACATCGGCGGCTGCTGCGGGTTCTCCAGTGCTGAAGTCGTAAAATGAATCCGCGCGTCGCCTGTTCCTACACATATCAGCAGTTTTCCTGCTGCGCCCTGTTTACGTACAGCAAGCACGATTGTGTCCCGCTCCGGCTGCTGTATCCTGTCTACGCGCATGTCAACTGCACAGGAGTTCAGTTCATGTACAAGCGCCGAAATACATACGGAATCAAGTGGCATTGCCGTTCACCCCGTCCATAGCAGCGAAAAATAGCTCTCCTATCCTCTCGCGCCTGCCGCTAAGGTAAAGCCATCCGAACAGTGTTTCCAAACCAGTGGCTGAGTGATACTCGCCGACAGTCGAACCGTGCGGGACAGAGTTCACATGTGCGTTTCGTCCCCGCTTGTACACAGTCTGCTCCTCCGGCGTTAGAAGCGGCTCTATCTTCGTCATTGCATGCGCCTGTGCGCCGGCCGACACAAAAGAAACGGATGCGCGGTGCATTGCGTTCGATGTAACCTCGCCATGCCGGCAGACATACGCTCTTACGAGCAGCTCGTATACAGCGTCACCAACGTGTGCAAGGGCGAGACTGGATATGTCACGGAGCTCTGCTTCACTGAGTTTTATATCAAAACAATCGTTCAAGTTCTGTCACCTTCAAAACAAAAGGGCAGGCAGTTTTATCTGCCTGCCCTTAAAGGGAATCCGATTAATGCGAATTGAATATTTTCTGAAGCTGTGCGAAAGGATCCTCATCGTTCGCCGCAGTATCGGGGGCTTCGGCTTTCTTTTCAACGACTTCCGCGAAAGGATTGGGCTTTTTTACTTCAGCCTTTTCCTTTGCCGCATTCTCGTCAAAGCGGGTGGCGATGACTGTTACGCGGATCTCGTCGTCCATCGTCTCGTCGAAGCTGGTGCCGAAGATGATATTGGCATCGGGATGTGCAGCTTCCTGAACTAGAGCAGCTGCTGCCTCAACGTCCTCAAGACCCATATCGAGAGAACCTGTGATGTTGAGCAGAACGCCCTTTGCACCTTTCACGGAGGTCTCCATGATCGGGCTCTCTATAGCGCCGCGGGCAGCGTCTTCAGCTTTGCCCTTCCCGGCAGCGCGGCCAACGCCCATGTGCGCGTAACCCGCATCTTTCATGATGGAAGTCACGTCGGCGAAGTCCTGGTTGATGAAACCGGTGTTTTTGATCAGATCAGAGATGCTGGTAACGGCCTGGAGCAGCACTTCGTCCGCAATTGCGAACGCGTTGCTCATGGTCAGCTTCTGATCGGTAGCGACCTTGATGCGGTCGTTCGGGATAACAAAGAGGGAGTCGACCTTGCCGAGAAGCGTGGCGATACCTTCATCGGCTATCTTCATACGACGCATGCCTTCGAAGAAGAACGGCTTCGTGACGACAGCGACTGTTAGGATACCGGCCTCTCTGGCTATATCTGCTATTATCGGGGAAGCACCGGTGCCGGTGCCGCCGCCCATACCGCATGCCAGGAACACCATATCAGCACCTTCAAGTGCCTTTGCGATGTTGTTGCGGCTCTCTTCGGCAGCCTTCTTGCCGATCTCGGGATCGGCTCCGGCGCCCTGTCCGTGAGTAAGTTTTTCGCCTATCTGGATCTTCTGATCGGCGTTGGAAACGGAAAGCGCAGGCTTATCCGTATTGACTGCTATGTACTCAACACCCTGGGAGCCTGAGTGCACCATTCTGTTGACTACGTTGTTGCCGGCGCCGCCCACGCCGACTACTTTGATGATTACTACATTGTCCGGACCGGTTTCAGGTGAAAAGGCCATCTTTAAATCCCCCTATAATATAATAATGCAGGCAGTTGACGTAATAACACGAGACCTGTACCTGCTTCATTCTTGTTTTACGGTTCAGTGTTAGTATTTTAACGCGATTTTAAAAGCAGGTCAATAGTTTACATCATCAATTTTGTAATTTTTTTGTTACTTTCGCGACTTTTTTGTTACTTTTTTGGTTAATGCATTTTTATGTAAATCGCAAAGGCTTATCATGGTCAGTCCTGATACGGATCAATCCGGGATAAAGTACGATTCCGAGTCGCCCGAAACGTCGATAACTCCCCTGTCGTCATCATTAAGATAAGGTATGATCCCTCCAAGTCTCGCAAGCTTGTGCTGGATGTTCTCGCCTGTTCCAAGCTTTACTCTGAACCTGTCCTGATAGTGAACCGTTATTCCGCTGATATTCGACACGTCTACAAGCGTAACGTCTCCTATAATGCCGAGTTCTTCAAGGCCTGACAGCACTTCAGAAGAATACCGCAGCTTCGTATTTTCATCTTCGTCGACGCTGATCCTGCGTCCCGCTGTAGCTTCAGCCGATGTAAATCCCTTTATAAACGTGTATTTTTTTACTGCAAGTCCGTCAGTCTCCTCGAGCGCTTTCATATCCGAGTCCAGGAGCCATGTCTCGTTGCCCACTCTCATGCATGCGACAGCGGCTTTCTCGTCGACTTTTATAATTACTCTACCTGGATACTGTTTTTCGACAATCACACTTCCTATATAAGGCATATCGGACCTTATAGCGTCCTCCGAGGGGGCGCTGCGAAGAAGTACCATGCTGTCTCCCATCTCTATGCCGGATGCCGCAATGATCTGTTCGTCAGAGTATCTGCTCTCGCCTTCGATCTCTACCTCAGAGACTCGGAAAAACATCACAGAACCCACTGCACCTATGACGGCGATGAAAAGAATCGTAAGAAACACAGCCAGGCCGCCGGACTTCCTTCGTCTGGTCCTCTCTCGCCCGGCTCTGCCGTTCTCATCAGACATTCTCTTCATCTCCTTCCTATGCTTTATAAAGTGCGCTCACTGACGACATATTCAGACCTGACCGCACATCTCCAGTATCATATCCGCTATACGCGCCGATGCATCTGCCGAACCCATTGATAAAAGCTTTTCAGACATTTCTCCGAGCCGCTTCCTGTCTGCGAGCAGTTCGGTAACTGTTTCATACAGTCTGTCAGCAGTGCATTCCGATTCCTTTATCATCACCGCTCCGCCGGCTGCGGCCAGCGCGGCGGCGTTTTTTTCCTGATGGTTATCCGTGACGTTCGGAGACGGGACCAAGACGGCTGGTTTGCCAATTGATGCAAGTTCGCCAAGCGTCGATGCTCCTGCTCTGCACAGGACGAGATCGCAGGCGCTCATTACTTCTGGCATATTGTCGATATACGGTCTGAGATCAAGTCCGGCAGGCAGCTCAATGATGCCGCGTTCCCTGAGTTTCTGCATCATCCTGTCCACTCCTTCTGACCCTCCGCCCGTCGCGTGGACATGATAGAACGCTTTTTCTTCAGCGTTTCTTGCTATGAACCCTGCCATGATATCATTCATCCGTGCAGCACCTAGCGAGCCCCAGAACGATACGACTACCGGTCCCTCAGACATGCCAAGCTCGTGCCGGAGTTCGGCCTTGCTCTTTGCTGAAAAGCCGCTCCTTACCGGCGTGCCTGTCATTATTACGCGTTCAGGTCTTCTGTATAGCTTTTCCATATTCGGAAAAGCAGTCAGCACCCTGTCTACCGATGACGACAACAGCTTTGTAGTCAGTCCTGGGACGGCGTTCGACTCATGGACAACGGTCGGAATGCCCATTCGGGACGCCTCCTTCAGTACGGGATAGCATACGTATCCTCCCGTACCTATAGCAACGTCAGGTCTGAATCTCCGCAGTATCTTTCTTGCCTGAAATGTGCCGGATAAGAGCTTCCTGGCAGATCCGATATTCCTTTTCAGCCCGGCAATGGTCTTTTCCCTTGAAAAACCTCCGGCTGATATGTTAGTCATTTCAAAACCCGCCTGGGGTATGAGTCTGTTCTCCAGTTCGCGTCCGGATCCTATAAACAGAAATTCAGCTTCCGGCATTCTGGAGCGCAGCTCACCTGCTATAGCGAGCGCAGGGTTTATATGTCCGGCCGTCCCTCCGCATACGAAGAGAAATCTCACGT
>CAMZHU010000054.1 GCA_947306975.1 uncultured Clostridia bacterium
CAATCTTTGAATCCGCCGTACGCGGCGGAAATGCGCTGATCCGCCTCGCGCCGGAGATCTCCTGCGCTCCCTCCTCGGTCGAACGCATCAAAGCGATCCGGTCGATCCCGCTGTCAGAAGCGGAGCTTCCCTCTTTCCTTTTCCGTATCTGGGGTACGGGTCTCCCCTCCGCAGACGTATGCGGCGCCGTATTTGCCGTTTTTGCCTTTGCCGGAAAGGACGTATGGAAAGCCGTCAGGCTTTCGACGGTCCTCGGCGGAGACACCGATACCATCGGCGCGCTGTGTGCCGCTCTGTCTTCCGCGTATGCGGGCGGGAACAATATCCCGGTTTCGGTCGTCAATCAAATCTGCCGTGTCAACGAGGATCTTTTCCGAAAAAAGCTTCCTTCCATTCTGCAGTGAATTCAGGCCGACCCTGAAAGGATGTAGTCTTCATGTTTCTTAAGTGCTTGCAGGTGTTTTTGGTCGCCATGCTCCCGGTCGTCGAGCTGCGCGGCGCCATCCCCTTTGCGCAGACGCTCGGTATTCCGCTCCTGATAGCTTTTCCCGTGGCCATTCTCTGCAATATGTTTCCCGTTCCCTTTATCCTGCTGTTCTTCGACAAAGCAAAGGTCTGGTTCCGTAACGTTCCCGTTATCGGCAAAATCTTCGCCTGGGTCGACAAGCGCGCCACCGCCAAAGCCGAAGGGATCAAGCGTCTGGAGTTCCTGGCGATCATCGCCTTCGTGGCGATACCTCTGCCCGGCACCGGCGCATGGACGGGTTCGGTGATCGCAACCGCCCTCGGCATGAAGCTTCGAAAATCGATCCCCGCCGTCCTGATCGGCGTTCTGATCGCGGGGCTGGTCGTATCTCTCCTCTCCTATGGGCTTTGGAACTACATCGTATCCCTTTTCTGATCCTGTTTTCAGAGAATGAAATAGAAACGACAAAAGGCACTTGCATTCGCAAGTGCCTTTTGTCTGGTGACCCGTACGGGACTCGAACCCATGTTACCGCCGTGAAAGGGCGGTGTCTTAACCACTTGACCAACGGGCCGGGAAAACACGGGGACGGAGCAAAAACCGTCCCCGTAAATGGTAGCGGCTACTGGATTTGAACCAGTGACACCACGGGTATGAACCGAGTGCTCTAGCCAACTGAGCTAAGCCGCCATATGCCTTCCGCCGCAATGGGCAGGGTTTAGTATACGATATCATCCTGAAATTGTCAACAACTATTTTTGATTGTATTGAGCGTCCTCATAGTGTATACTGGACACGTAAAAGCATCCTTTCGTATCTGACGCCGCCGCGCGCGGCTCATCCCGGTCGACGGCTCTCCCGCGGCCGATATTCGGAGGCAGAGAATGAATATAATCGTACTTTGCGGCGGCCTTTCCTCCGAAAGGGACGTCTCCATAACAAGCGGCGGCATGATAGCCGCTGCCCTCCGCAGGCTCGGTCACCGGGCGGTGCTCGTGGATCTCTTCTTCGGATACACGAAGCCCTATTCTGACCCCTCCGAGGTGTTTCTCCGCGAACCTGACGACAGCACTGTGGCTCCCGTCGGCGAGGAGATCCCGGACCTCGACGCGGTCAGGAGGATGCGCGGGGGCAGGAGCCGCATCGGCGACAACATCCTTGAACTCTGCTCCGCGGCCGACCTGGTCTTCCTGGCGCTCCACGGCGAGGACGGCGAAGACGGCAAGGTCCAGGCCATGTTCGACCTGCACGGTATAAAATACACCGGAAGCGGCCAGCTCGGCAGCGCAATGGCCATGGACAAAGGGATCGCCAAACAGGTCTTCAGACAGAACGGGATACCCACCCCTCCGGGCACAGTCGTAAGGAAGGGCGACGGATACGAATGCACCGTAGGCTTCCCCTGTGTGGTAAAGCCCAAAAACGGCGGCAGCTCTGTCGGCACTTCCATAGTCAGGGAAGAATCCGAATACGCCCCCGCTCTCGATCTTGCGTTCTCCTATGAGGATTACGCCATCGTCGAGAGGTACATATCCGGGCGCGAATGCGACGTCGGCGTCCTCTGCGGACGCGCTCTGCCCGTCATCGAGATCTGCCCCGAGGGCGGTTTCTACGATTACAAGCACAAGTATCAGAGCGGGCTCGCCAGCGAGTACTGCCCCGCCGATCTGCCTCCTGAAGTGACCGCAAAACTCAAGGAGACCTCCGAGCGCATCTTCAGCGCTCTCCAGCTCAGCGTTTACGCGAGGATGGATTTCATCGTCGAGGAGAACGGAGATATCTGGTGCCTGGAGGCCAACACCCTTCCCGGCATGACTCCCACGAGCCTTATGCCCCAGGAGGCCGCGGCGTACGGCATCTCATACGACGAACTGTGCGCCGTCATCATAGAGGAATCCCTCAAAAAATACTGAAACCGAGGCCTTAGATATGAGAATGAAGCCCCTGCCTCTGATCAAAGCGGCGGAAGTCACCGGCGGTAAATACGTCGGCGATCCCGCGCTCGAGAATACGCTTATTACGTCCGTCGTCCAGGACAGCCGCAAGGTAGAAGAGGGCAGCCTGTTCCTCTGCGTCCCCGGCGAACGGGTCGACGGGCATGATTTCGCCGCCGCTGCCTACGCGGCCGGCGCAGCGTGCTGCGTCGCAGAACGCGAGCTTACAGATCCTGCGGGACCGTATATCCTCGTCGATTCCACGCTTCAGGCACTGAAGGCCCTGGGCGCATATTACAGGAGCCTTTTCGACATCCCCGTCGTCGGCGTGACCGGAAGCGTAGGCAAAACTACCGCCAAGGAACTCACCGCTGCGGTGCTCTCACAGAAATACTGCGTCCTAAAGACGCCGCTCAACCTGAACAACGAGATAGGCGTTCCCCTGACGCTGCTATCGCTGCGCGAGGAGCATGAAGCCGCCGTCATCGAGATGGGCATAAGCGACTTCGGCGAGATGACCCGTCTCGCGGAGATGGTACGTCCGGACATCTGCATCATGACGAACATCGGGTGCTGCCACCTTGAGAACCTCCGCGACCTGGACGGCGTGCTCAAGGCTAAGAGCGAGGTCTTTTCGTTCATGTCTCCCGACTCGTATGCCGTAGTCTGCGGAGACGACGACATGCTCAGGAACTACGACACGGGCACGAAAAAGGTGACTTTCGGCCTTGACGTCCAGAACGATTTCAGAGGCGAGAACGTTGAGAACCAGGGCGCCGACGGCATCTCTTTCGATATCCGCGCCCACGGCGCGATCACCCATGCGGTCATCCCCGCGTTCGGAAGCCATCTCGTTCTCGGGGCTCTCCCTGCGGCGGCTGTCGGCGACCTGCTCGGACTCACGCCCGGGGAGATAGCTGAAGGACTGGCGTCATACGTCCCCGTCGAAGGCCGCGCCCATATAATCGATACGGGCTATATCCGTATAATCGACGACTGCTACAACGCCAATCCACACTCCGTGACCGCCGCGATACACTCGCTCTGCACGCTGGAAGGACGCAAGGTCGCCATACTCGGCGACATGAAAGAGCTCGGTCCCGCGTCCCGCGACCTGCACCACGCCGTCGGCCAGATGGTCGGGCAGAGCGGCACGGACTGTCTCGTGTGTCTCGGCGAAGAAGCGGAGTTCATATACAAGGGGCTTATCTCCAGCGGATGCCCGGTAGAAGCGTGGCACTTCCCTCTCAAGGAGGCGCTCTTCTCCGTGCTTCCCTCCCTCGTCAAGAAGGGCGACAACGTCCTTGTGAAGGCATCGCACAGCATGAACTTCGGTGAGATCGTCGAAGAGCTCAAAAAGCTTCGGTGACCGGCAGTGATAGTCAGCTACACGGTCCCCGAAAGCGGCGAAGGCCGCAAGGTATACAGCATTCTGCGGCGGGAGTTTGACGCTTCCGCCGCTCTTGTGCGCCGTCTCAAGCAGTGCGGGGGCGTTTATGTGGACGGAGTGCCCGTCTACATGATCCGGAAGCTCTCGCCCGGCGAGACCGTCACGGCGGACATATCCGCCGCCGAACCTCCCTGCGATATAGTGCCTGAAGAGGGCGCTCCGGATATCCTTTACGAAGACGACGGTCTCATAGCGGTGAACAAACCCGCCGGACGGATAGTCCACCCCTCACGCGCAAGGTTCACGGGGACGGAGGCCAATTACGTGGTCGGATACCTTCTCGAAAAAGGAGAACCTCCAGTCTGCCACGCCGTTAACCGTATCGACCGTGACACCAGCGGCGTCGTTCTGTTTTCTAAAAACAGCTATATGAAGGCCCGTGCCATCCGCGCCCTTGCAGAGACCGGCGATAAGGAGTACTTGGCGCTCGTATGCGGGACTCCGCCTGAGAACAAAGGTACGTTCGACATGCCCATAAAGCGTCTCACCGAAGGCGACATGTTCCGGGCCGTAGCGCCGGACGGTCAGCGCGCCGTTACCCACTATGAGCTCGTCGGGAACGGCGAGACCGGCAGCGGAACGGTTTCTCTCCTCCGGTTCAGGCTCGAGACGGGAAGGACGCATCAGATCCGCGTGCACTGTCTCGCAGCCGGCATCCCCATACTCGGAGACATACTCTACTATTCAGAACGTTCCAGAGATCTCTCCTCGGCTCTGGGACTGACTGCGCAGCAGCTCCACGCGTACAGGCTCAGCTTTACGGAACCGCTCTCCGGCGCCCGGATCGACCTGACCGCGCCCATAACGAGAGAGGATATGAAACATATTATTGAAACTTTGGATTTTAGGTATTGACAATTTCTGCATACCAAATGTATAATGGCAAAGCGCCTAAATGATGGACGAAAGATGGCCCAGTAGTTCAGTTGGTTAGAACGCCAGCCTGTCACGCTGGAGGTCGACGGTTCGAGCCCGTTCTGGGTCGCCACGCCCTCCCTGCTCAGGCATCGGGGGCGCATGTGCTGCTGTAGCTCAGGAGGCAGAGCGCATCCTTGGTAAGGATGAGGTCGGCAGTTCGAATCTGCCCAGCAGCTCCAGAAAATAGCCTTGAAACTCAACGGTTTCAGGGCTTTTTCTTTTTCCATATGAAAAGATCCTTTCTAAAACAGCCAAAAACTACAGAAAAACTACAGTTACCTTAATTATGCATCCGTTTTTCTCTCGCAAAGTGTTCTTTGCGGGGTATTGCTCGGTAGTGCGTTTACCTTTGTAAGTGTTAGCATGGGGAGCGGTACACATTCTCTTGAATCAATCTTTTCCAGTAATCAGATTTGGGCGATCTTTTTAAGGGGTCACAAATGAACAATGCTCCTTTTTATGGCGACCGAAACTGCCGGATACCTCGTTCCGCCTAATCTTGCCTAAATGTGTTAAACATTGACGTGTATGTTTTAATAGAAATATAAAGGAACAAGTAGGATAGAGGATTCGTCTATCTCAATATGGAGGTGCTTGCAATGAAAACACATAGAACTCTAATGCTCATATTGTCATTCTGCCTGATTGTTTTTCTTGTGGGATGTGGTAGCAAGTCAAAGTCCTTTGAGCTAAACGATGTTCAGTTTGAACTAAACGATGTTCAGAAAGTTGTGCTTACATCTTCTTCAGGTCAAGTAAAGAACACAATACTATATAAAGAAACGATTAACCAAATAACAGATAATATTACTTCAATTCAGTTCAGCAGAGATAAATCAAGCAAAAATACAAATGGTTTTGGGACAATTGTTGAGTGGTATGGCAATAATGATAATCGCATTTTATCTATTTCTATAAATGACGAACAAACCATTCAATATGATGGATACTTCTGGAAAGCACAAAATGGGAGTATTAACACAATACTGATTTATAATTTGCTGGCCGTTGAAGATATCCCAACTGCCAATTAAACATCATCTTTAAGCACCATAACAATGAAAACACTCTGTTTTCAGGGTTTTTTGCTATATATGAGTAAAATGTATAGACCTCATCCCTAATTGAGTAGTTTTGCTTAACGATAGCATACTGTCGTACGCAATAATACTTAAATCTTCTTATGCGAAAAAGGATGCGGGCCGTTTTGGCCCGCATCCTTTTAATTGCGGATCGTTTACATTCTTACGTCACTTATCGGATTCGAGGTAACGTGACCTCAGCCGAGCTGTCTGTACAGGAAGGTGACGACCTGGCCGCGGGTGCAGTTGCCATCGGGATCAAAGGCGGTTTCGGTCTTGCCCTTGGTGATACCCTTCTCAACAGCCCACAGAACCGCGTTGAAATAGTACGCGCCGTCCTTTATATCGGTGAACGAGCTCTGAGCGGAAGAGGCGGGTTCGCCTGCAGTTCTCCACTGGAAGGTGACGGCCTGACCGCGGGTAACGGTGCCATTGGGATCAAAGGCGGTTTCGGTCTTGCCCTTGGTGATGCCCTTCTCAACGGCCCACAAGACCGCCTTGTAGAAGTAATCGTTCTCCTTCACGTCAGCGAAAGGATTCGCGGTGAGAGTGGGTTCAGGTTCGCCTGCAGCTCTCCACAGGAATGTTACAAACTGACCGCGGGTGCAGTCACCGTTGGGGTCGAAGGTCGTCTCCGTTTTGCCCGTTGTTATTTTCTTCGCTACCGCCCAGCCGACAGCATCGTAGAAGTAGTCGGTATCCTTGACATCTGTAAACGTGATCACCGGGGCCTCGTTGATGACGAGCGTGCCGTCCTTCTCGCTGATGATGAACTGCCTGTCATACCAGCTGTCCTTGTTGACAGAGTGGAAACTCATTATGACGGGTCTGCCTATAAAGCTTACGAGAGTGTCGGGATCGCCAGCGGTCGTGATCCACCTTACGGGGATCTCGAAAACTCTTCCTTCGCCGATGGCTATGGTCTCTGTGCTCTCGGTTATATCAGAGCCCTTGCCAACGTAAGCGCGGTCGAATGCGTCGCTGCCCATTGTGAGGATGAGCGTGGATTTATAATCGTTGGAGTTCGGGCCGCCTACAGTGTTAAGGGAGGCGGCTTCGACCTTGAACATCTTCACGTTGTTGGTAACGGCAAGCTCAGCCGTCGATTCGTAGTCACCGGTGACCAGAGCCTTGGCCTCACGGTCGAGCTCGATCTGACGCGGGAAAAACGAACGGGCAAGGGCAGCTTCACCGTTCAGAAACTTCGTGTAATAGGAGTTGGAAACAGCTACAACGGGGATGTAATCCTCGCCGTCGGCAAGGCTGATCCTGAATTGCCACTTGCCGTCGGCGTTTTCGGAACCGTGGATCCATTTGTCGTAATCTTCGCCGATAGCAACGGCGTCTTCATAGGTGCCCTTGACGAGCTCATGATATCCGGAACCGGACAGCGTGAATACGAGATCGCTGCCTTCGAGCCACGCGGTCTCGAACTTGAACATCTTGGTGTTGTTCGTTATAGCAAGTTCAATACGCTCGGCGGGCTCGGTCTCGCCGCCCAGCTTGTCGGCCGCGGGGATCGCGAGATAGTACTGGTCTTTCGTGGTGGCGCCGTCTTTCGCTTTGATTGGAGCGACGGGGATCGCCTTGCCGCATTCGGTCTTCGGGAGAGTTATATCGAATGTGCCGTCTTCGTTGAACGCCAGATCCTTCGTGAGTTCGGCGTCGTCGATGGCGCCCCAGTGGATGGCGTTGTAGATGGTCGTGTTTTTCGGTACGAAATGGATAACGACGTTGTCGCCCTCGATAGCTGCGGTCGTGCCGTCCTGCGCGGCGAACATGCCGAACGCGGATCCGTCCTCTTTTATGAATGCGACGTCGTCGCCGCTGTAGGCGAAGGACTCGGCCGCCAGAGCCGTGACCGCCAGCGAGGCGATCATTACTGCTATAAGCAGCAGGGAAAGCAGTTTGCGGGATGTCTTTTTCATTTTTCCTCCTCCCGGGCCGTCTCAGGCAGCCCGTTAATAGATATGCGGACGCATTCGCCGTCCGTTTTTGCTCTTCCAGCAGGTCTCCTGGCTCGCGTATCGTCGCTCTGCGCGGTCCTTCTCATGCACTGCGGCACAATGGTTTTTCCGCGCGGCTTCCCGCTCACAGTGACCGGATCGCTCGGGATTTACACCCGATTCCCTCTTGGCCCATATCATGCGGCGCTGAAAAAGCAGATAAAAGAGTTATATGACGAAGGGTGATCGGCCCGTTATCCTTCAGGTAGATCCTCCGCCCCTCCTTCCGCTTCTAGTATGCCGAGATCTTTCGCGGCTTCTATCAAGTTTGCGATCCTGCGGTTGCTCTCCCCCAGGGGAACGCCCGTGCAGATCGCGGACTTACATTTTTTCATCAGCGACAGAGCGCGTTCGTACGCGGCGTCGCTTATCGGCATAAACGGCGCTTCGCTGACGACCTCAGCGGCGAGGTTCCGCGCGACCTGATAATCCACGTCGTTCTCGTAGAGGATGCCGGCGTAAAACGGCCTGTCCTCCTTCTGCAGGCGGCGGAAGGTGTTGATCCCGCTTCCGCAGCCGGAGATGACGAACACTTCCGGTTCGCCGGACGGCCTCGGGAGCTCCACGCTGCCGAAGGCGATGTTGAACGTTCCGTCTGTTATGCCGTAGAGATCGTTTATTATATCCTCCCGGAATATCTCGTCAGGCGTCCCGAAATGGGATATGACGTCGCCCTTCACGCACATGATCTTGTCTGAGACCTTCTGAGCGAGGTCTATCTCGTGCAGTGACATGATGACGGTTATCCCCTTCTCCTTGGCCATCGAGCGCAGGATGCTGAGGAGTTCCAGCTTGTGCCTTATGTCGAGGAACGACGTCGGCTCGTCGAGCACTATGATCTCCGGCTCCTGGCATATGGCCCTGGCGAGCAGCACGCGCTGGCGCTGGCCGTCGCTTATCGCGGAGAAGTCGTTCTCGGCGAGCTCGTCCGCGTGGACGCGCCTCATCGCCTCGTATACCTTTTCGCGGTCTTCCGGACCGAGGATGCCGAGCGTGTTGGTATAGGGGTACCGTCCCGTGGCGACCACGTCGTAGCAGGTCAGCAGTTCGCCTTTTATCCGCTCCGTGAGCACGACCGCGAGTTTTTGCGAAAGCTCCTTGTATGTCATGGAATTCACGGACGCGTCAGCTATATAGCTGTCGCCCCGTATGACGGCGAGATGCTTCGTTATGCTCTTCAGGATCGTGGATTTTCCGGATCCGTTCGGCCCGATGAGGGTGAGTATCTCTCCGGCGCGTATGTTTATGTCGATGTCGTGGATAAGCGTTTTGCCGTTATAGCCCACGGAGAGATCCGAGGTGCGGAAATAATACTCGCTCATGATCCCGCCCCCTTAAACCTTCTGGCTGTGCCGCCGTATGAGCATGACTATGACGACGGGGGCGCCGAAAAGGGCCGTCACGGTGCTTATCGAGAGCTCCACCGGCGCGAACGCCGTCCGCGCTATATAGTCGCAGAACATGCAGAACACCCCGCCTCCGAGGAAGCAGGCCGGTATGACGAGTATAGGCTTTGCCGTCTTCAGCAGCATCTTCACCAGATGTGGGACCGCTATTCCAACGAAGGATATGGGGCCGGCATATGCCGTGACACAGCCGGCGATGAGGCTGGACATGAGTATCAGGATGACGCGGAAGCGCTTAACGTTCACTCCCATGCTCTGGGCGTATGATTCGCCCATCTGG
>CAMZHU010000055.1 GCA_947306975.1 uncultured Clostridia bacterium
GAAGGTGCGAGGCGTGCAGCGGAGACGGGGTGCTGAAGATCGAAATGCACTTCCTTCCCGACATATACGTTCCCTGCGAGGTGTGCAAGGGAAAACGGTACAACAGGGAAACGCTTGAGGTCAGATACAGGGACAAAAACATCTACGAAGTGCTGGATATGACTGTCGAGGAGGCGGTCAGGTTCTTCGAGAACATACCCAAAATTCGAGACCGCCTGCAGACGCTCGTCGACGTCGGGCTCGGTTATATAAAGCTCGGCCAGTCCTCGACGACGCTTTCCGGCGGCGAGGCGCAGAGGGTCAAGCTCGCGACAGAACTCTCAAAACGCTCTACGGGAAGCACGCTGTACGTGCTGGACGAGCCTACCACAGGACTGCACTCTGCCGACGTACAGAGGCTCATCGACGTACTCAACAGACTGACCGACGCAGGCAACACCGTCGTCGTGATAGAACACAATCTGGACATAATAAAGACGGCGGATCATATAATAGACCTCGGACCGGAGGGCGGCGACAGGGGCGGCACGGTCATATGCACCGGCACACCGGAGGAAGTAGTGCTCTGCGGAGAGAGCTACACGGGACAGTTCCTGAAACGAGTCCTGGACAGGGCGGCAGCGCGGAAGGATTCCAAGTCCTGAGCGCAGCGGAAATAAAAAAGCGGCGAAACAGATATGTTTCTGTTTCGCCGTTTCTCTTATCCGTGAAAAAACCTGAATTACCGCTTGGGCTCAAAGTCCACTTTTTTCTTGCAGATCGGGCAGTTGAAAGGCTGGAACTGGAGATTGCATTTGCGTACGGCGCGGAACGCTCCGCAGTGGGGACAGCGGTAGAAGCGGACCTTTATAACCGCGCCGATAACGACGATGGCGAACCCTACGAAAGCCCAATGCACGCCGATCTCCACGAACAGGCCGGCGAGCGTCAGAATAAAACCGCCGTAAAGCGCGACGGACGCGATGTAGAGAGGTCTCCTGGGGAGTCTGGGCGTGTTTTTGGTTGACATTTGATATTTCTCCTTCCGGTTTTCGTGTTATTCGTCGAGCTTGAGGACGGCCATGAATGCCTCTGTCGGCATCTGCACAGTGCCGAGCGAACGCATCTTCTTTTTGCCTTCCTTCTGTTTTTCGAGAAGTTTCTTCTTTCTGGTTATATCGCCGCCGTAGCACTTTGCGAGGACGTCCTTGCGCATGGCCTTGACCGTCTCGCGCGCGATTATCCTGCCGCCGATGGCGGCCTGGATCGGGACCTCGAAAAGCTGGCGGGGTATGTTTTCCTTTAGTTTCTCGCAAATGCGCCGGGCGCGGGGATACGCCTTGTCGCGGTGCGCTATAAATGAGAGGGCGTCGACTTTTTCACCGTTCAGGAGAAGATCGACCTTGACCAGATCCGACGGCCGGTAGTCGTGGAACTCGTAATCGAGAGATGCGTAGCCGCGGGTCCTGGCTTTGAGGGCGTCGAAAAAGTCGTATATGATCTCGTTGAGCGGCATATAGTACTGGAGCTCGACCAGATTCGCGTCGAGATAGTCCATATTGATGTACTCGCCGCGGCGCTCCTGGCACATCGGCATGATATTGCCGACGTAATCCGGCGGCGTTATGATGGAGGCCTTTACGAAAGGCTCTCTCGATTCCGCGATCGCGGAGGGGTCGGGATAGTCGTGCGGGTTGTCGATGGTGACCTCTGTGCCGTCGGTGCGTGTGACTTCATAGATGACGGATGGAAGCGTGGTCACGAGATCGAGGTCGAACTCGCGCTCGAGACGTTCCTGTATGATCTCCATGTGGAGAAGGCCCAGGAATCCGCACCGGAACCCGTAGCCGAGGGCGATAGACGTCTCGGGCTCGAAGGACAGAGACGCGTCATTTAGCTGAAGTTTTTCCAGCGCGTCGCGGAGGTCCGGGAACTTGGAGCCGTCCTCGGTGTATACGCCGCAGTAGACCATCGGACGCGCCGGCCGGTAGCCGGGCAGAGCCTCCGAAGCCGGCCGGTCAGCGCCTGTAACGGTGTCGCCGACCTGGGTGTCGCGGACGTTTTTGATGGACGCGGTGAAGTATCCGACGTCTCCGGCGAGCAGCTCGTCGCACGGAGCGGTGCCGATCGGAAGCAGATGACCGCATTCGAGGACCTTGTACTCGGCGCCGGTGGCCATCATGCGCACGGTCATGTCGCGCCGGATGGAGCCCTCCATGATGCGCATGAACACCATGACGCCGCGGTAGCTGTCGTACTGGCTGTCGAAGATCAGTGCGCGCAGCGGTTTTGACGGATCGCCGGTCGGCGGCGGGACGGCCTTAACTATCGCTTCCGGTACGGAAGCTATGTTGATACCCAGTTTCGCGGATATCTCAGGCGCGTTTTCCGCCTCGACGCCTATGACGGCCTCGATATCCTCCTTGACGCGTTTAGGGTCCGCCGCGGGCAGGTCGATCTTGTTGATGACCGGCAGGATCTCGAGATCGTGCTCCATGGCGAGATAGGTGTTCGCCAGAGTCTGCGCCTCGATCCCCTGCGATGCGTCGACGACCAGAACAGCGCCTTCGCACGCAGCGAGGGCGCGGGAGACCTCATAGCTGAAGTCCACGTGGCCCGGGGTGTCTATAAGATTGAAATAGTAGGTCTCGCCGTCCTCCGCACGGTAGGAGAGGCTGACGGCGCGCGCCTTGATGGTTATGCCGCGCTCGCGTTCGAGATCCATGTTGTCAAGGAGCTGATCCTCCATATCGCGGGCGTCGATGGCGCCGCACAGCTCTATGAGCCTGTCGGACAGCGTCGATTTTCCGTGGTCTATATGGGCGATTATGCTGAAATTCCGGATCTTGTCCTGCTGTATCAAGCCTGTCACCTCTGCGGCGGGCCCTGATGAACGCCCGCCCGTGTGTTATTCGTCGTAATCTTCTTCAGCCTCTTCCCCGACAGAGGCCGAGGCGTCGGCCAGCGCGCGTGATTCTGCGAGGAACGCGGCCTCCGCGCGTTTAAGTTCCGCTTCGAATTCGGGAGCGGACGGCGCGTAGGGATCCCGCAGGTCACGGAGAGCTCCGCTGAGAAACCGCTCCAGGTATTCAGCCGCCGCCCTGTGCAGCGCCTCATCGCCCCCTGCGGCCCCGACTTCACTCAGAAAGACGGCGGCAGTTTCCAGAGAACCGCGGAGCGTCGGGTCGGGACACTCTATGAAAACTTTGTCGTCATATGTCTTTTCCGACGTGCGGCCGAAAAAGTAATCCGCGGACACCCCGTAGTAGTCGCATACGCGCACCACGAAATCGAAGCGCGGCTCGCGGACTCCGTTCTCGTAATGGGACAGCAGCGCCTGCGAGATGCCCAGATCCTCAGAGACCTTCTTCTGGCTAAGGCCGCGCTCGCGCCGCAGCGATGAAAGTATGACGGAATAACCGGATCTCAAGACAGTCGCCTCCCTTCAGACGGGACGTAGAACAGTTAATTCAGTATATCGGGAAAGGGCCGTTTTGTAAATACTTTTGGCCCGCCGGGGCTATATTTTGGTTGCACTTTCAGCCGACTGGTGGTAAAGTTATTCGTGGAATGACAATAGAAAAACAAAACTTGGAGGTTTCATAAATATGGCAAAGATCGAAGTAATAGTCGAAGGCTCCGGAAAGCACTGCCACCTCACCCGCGAGACGCTCGACATAGTTTACGGCAAAGGATTTGAGATGGAAGTCAAGAAGTGGCTGTCCCAGCCGGGCCAGTTCGCTACTCCTCACAAGGTGACCATAGTCGGTCCCAAGGGCCAGACCACGATGTCGATCCTCGGCCCGTGCCGCAAGGCTGACCAGGTGGAGCTCTCCTTTACCGACGCGCGCGGCCTCGGACTGGACTGCCCCATCCGTGAGAGCGGAGACCTTGCGGGAAGCCCCGGCTGCAAGATCATCGGGCCCTGCGGAGAGGTCGACATCAAGGAAGGCTGCATCATCGCTAAGAGGCACATCCATCTCACCCCCGAAGACGCTGAGAAGTTCGGCATCAAGGACAAGCAGATCGTCAAGGTCAAAGTCGGCGGCGAGCGCGCTCTCATATTCGACGAGGTCGTAGCCCGTGTGAGCAAGGACTATGCGACGTTCATCCATATCGACTATGACGAGGTCAATGCCGCAGCGCTCTTCTGGAAGGATCCTGTCGGAGAGGTCATCCTCTGATCGGCGAAAAACCGCATAAAAAACGAATTGGGCTGCCGCTATCGCGGCAGCCCAATTAAAGTACTGGGTCAGATCCTCAGATGATGTTGAGGATGAGCGTGATCACGACAAAAACGATCGCGATCCATTTGGTGGCCTTTGCGAGCTTCGCGTCAAGGGAATTGCTCTTGTTCCTTGACATAAAGGAGTCCGTGTTGCCGGCGATGGCGCCGGAGAGGCCGGCGTTCTTGCCGGACTGGAACAGGACTACTGCAGTAAGTATGACGCAGACTATGAGATGGATTATCGTGATGGCGAGTTCCATTGGATTCAGTTCCTTTCGGGTGAGGATGATATAAGATAGACGCGGCAAAGCGCCGCGACGCTTGCGGTAATGGGTATATTAACACAGAAATACCGCTCTTGCAAGCGTTTTTTTCGTTTTTTTATCGATCGGGGGACCACAATGTATTTTGACACGCACGCACACTATGACGATGAGCAGTTCGACGGGGACAGAGAAGAGCTTCTGGCCTCCATGCCCGCAAACGGAGTGACGCTGATCGTGAACGCCGCGAGCGACGTTCAGACCGCGAGGACAGGGCGAAACCTTGCAGAAAAATTCCCGTTCGTTTACTTTGCGGCGGGCGTCCATCCCCATGAAGCCTCTGGGATGGAAGACGGCACGGCGGACGAGCTGAGGGAGCTTCTTGCCCATCCGAAAGCTGTCGCCGTGGGCGAGATCGGACTCGATTACCACTATGACCTCTCGCCGCGGGACGTGCAGAAGGCGCGGTTCCGCGAGCAGATGGAGCTTGCCCGGGAAGTCGGAAAGCCGGTTATAATCCACGAACGGGAGGCCTGCGCCGACACACTGGAGATACTGCGGGATTACTGGCGGGACGTGCCGGGCGTTTTCCACTGTTATTCCGGCAGCTGGGAGACCGCGAAGGAGATCCTCGACAGCGGCTGGTATCTGTCATTTACGGGAGTAGTGACCTTCAAAAACGCACGCCGCGCGCTGGAGGTCGTAAGGAACATGCCGCTCGACCGGCTCATGATAGAGACGGACAGCCCGTATCTCGCTCCGGAGCCGCGGCGCGGCAGGCGGAACGACTCCAGAAACCTTGTTTTTATAGCCTCCCGCATCGCTCAGGAGCGCGGAATGGCGCCCGAAGAGCTCGCTCAGGCGGCTTTTGATAACGGAAAGCGCTTTTTCCGCATATAACCTGTATAAAAGCAGTTTACAATGTTTTCATATTTTGTTATTATTCTGTTTAAGCAATTTGAGTTTTCTATGTTTATATTGTAAATACGCGGCGTGCATCTTTATACGCTGTGTCTTTGAACGAAGGAGGAGACGCTCTTGATAGAGGTCAGGAATCTGGTCAAGCAGTACGGCGACCATTATGCGGTCGACGACATAAGCTTCACCATCGAAAAAGGACGTATATACGGCTTCCTCGGGCCGAACGGCGCGGGCAAGACGACCACCATGAACATCATGACGGGTTATATCGGCCTTACCAGCGGACAGGTCATCGTGAACGGGCACGACATACAGGAAGAACCGTATGAGGCGAAGAGCTGCATCGGCTACCTGCCGGAACATCCCCCCGTATACGGCGACATGACCCCGCTCGAATACGTGACTTTTGCAGCTGAGCTCAAGAACATCCCCGCGGATGAACGCGAGGAGAGCATTAAGAAGGCCATGGAGCTCACAAAGATCGTGGACGTTCAGGACAGGCTCATCAAGAACCTGTCGAAAGGCTACCGGCAGCGTGTCGGTTTCGCCCAGGCCATACTCGGTTTTCCGGAGGTCATAATCCTCGACGAACCGACGGTCGGCCTTGATCCGCGCCAGATCCATGAGATGCGCGAACTCATCCGCAGCCTCGGAAAAGACCATACGGTCATCCTCAGTTCGCATATCCTCTCCGAGGTCCAGGATGTCTGCGACCACATCATCATAATCCACAAAGGAAAACTCATAGCGCAGGGCACCCCCGAAGAACTCGAGAACCAGATGCGCGGCGCGGCCATGGAGCTTACGCTCAAGGCCGACGATCCGGAAAAGGTCGGCGCTATGCTGTCGGCGATACCCGGAGCGAAGAACGTCACGTGCCACCCCGCCAAAAACGGAGAGGTCATGGCAGAGCTCGAACCGGAAGACAAAAACTCCGATCTTCGTGAAGCCGTGTTCAACGCCTGCGCAGCCGCAGGCTGCCCGCTGCTCATGATGAAGCCCTCCAGCATCTCGCTTGAGAGCGTGTTCCTCGAACTCATAGCTGACACCGGAGCGGAGGCGCAGGTAAAAGCCGAAGCCGAGTCCGAGTCACAGGAGGAAAAGGACGGGGACGCACAGCCCGAAGCGCCTGAGACAGATGAGAAAGGCGGCGATGAGTAATGAAAGCGGTATATAAAAGAGAGCTCGAGTCCTACTTCAACACCATGACCGGCTATGTCTTCATCGCCATCGTTGCGGCTTTCATAGGACTCTATTTCGTGCTTTACAACCTCCGCATGGGCCATCCGTATTTCGCGGCGGCTCTCTCCAGCACGATCGCGGTGTTTATTTTCGCCGTCCCCGTACTCACCATGAAGAGCTTTGCTGAAGAGCGCAAGACCAAGACGGACCAGATGCTCCTAACATATCCGGTGTCCGTTCCCTCGATCGTGCTCGGAAAGTTCTTCGCCATGATGACTGTATACCTCATCCCGCTGCTGATCGGATGCCTCTGCCCGCTGGTCATCAGGATCGTAGGCAAGGGCTCGCTGGTGATAGACTACAGCGCCATAGTGCTGTTCCTCTGCCTGGGAGCGTTCTTTATCAGCATCGGAATGTTCGTGTCTGCCCTGACCGACAGCCAGGTCATAGCGGCTGTCGTGACGATGGCGGTCCTGCTCGTCATTGTCATCTGGGATTCGATCACCAACTACATCCCCGAGACGCCCGTCGCGTCACTCATCGGATTCATCGTTATTTTCTTCCTGGCTGCGTTCATTATCTATCGTTCCACAAGATGCTGGACGGCGCCGGCCCTGATCGCCATCTTCGGGCTCGTGGCCTCGATAGCGTGCTATTTCATGGCTGAGAGCTGGTTCCAGGGCGCGCTCAAAAAACTGCTCGCCGCGCTCAGCATCTTCGGGCCGATGAACAACTTCGTGTCCTATTACGTTTTCGACGTCAAGGGACTGCTGATCGTCATCTGCTTTGCAGCGCTTTTCATCTTCCTGACGATACAGGCAGTGCAGAGACGCCGCTGGAACTGACGGGAGGTGGCAGTAATGGATGAAAACAAGAACATGACCAACGCCGAAGTGCAGCAGGCTGACAAAAGCGACAAGAGGGCTCCGGCTCCCGTTCGTCTTGCCGTCGCCATATCCGCGGTCGTCATCGCAATAGTCATTCTATTCAGCCTTTTCCTCAAGCAGCTGCCGTCTAACGTGCTCGAATACGACATCTCCAGCAACAAGCTGTATGAGGTATCCGACGTTACCAAGGAATTCATCGGCACTCTTAAGGATGATATCGAGATCACGGTCATCCAGGATTCCACTCAGCTCGACGAGCGTCTCGTAAAGTTCCTTGACAGATACGGAAAGCTTTCCGACCGCATCAAGATCAGCTATGTGGATCCCATCGAGAATCCGTCAGTCCTGGATATCTACGAGACGGAAACTGATTCAGTCGTCGTTCAGGACATGACCAACGGCAGAAAGAACATAATAAATATTAACGGTTTCGATACCTACGAGGAGAGCATTTTCGGTTACGACTATATGTACTATAACTACTATCAGACGTACAGGCTCAACTCCTTTGACGCCGACGGCCAGATAACCAGCGCCATCAACTCCGTTATGAACGAGAGGACGCAGATGATCTATTACCTCACCGGTCACGGCGAACAGGACATGAACGCCACCGTAGAGGCATCCATCTACAAGGTCGGTTACAAGACCCAGAAGGTGAACCTTCTCAAGGACGGCGGCATGCCTGACGACTGCGACCTTCTCGTCATTTATGTTCCGACGAACGACCTGGCCGACGACGAGTACGATATGATCATCGATTATATGAACGGAGGCGGCAAAGCGCTTCTGCTCATCGACGACAACAGGCTCACGAACTTCGCCACTCTTATGGCCGATTTCGGACTTAAGATAAACGACGGCATGCTCGGCGACAAGTCGAATTATTACACGTCCTACTTCCAGACCTTCGGCTACTACTGCATCGCGCCGAATCTCTCTTCGGACAGCAGCATAACAAAGAGCATCAAGCAGGCTGCGATGCTCGTTTACCCGAGAGGCATGACCCGCATCACGGCGAACCACAAGAACGTCTCCGTCGAGACATTCATGAACACATCGTCCCAGGGCATCTGCTACTATGACGAGAACAACAAGGCTGAAGGCGCTTTCATCGTCGGCGCCGTTGCGACGGAGACCCTCCCGTCCGGACAGAAGGCCAGGATGACGGTCATATCCGCCGCATACATCGCGGACACGGATCTTACCTCCTCGTACACCAACATGTCCAACCTCGACATCCTGCTAAACTCGGTAATAGCTAACTTCGAGGACGTCTCCTCTACCATGAACATCCCGGCCAAATCCGTACAGCTCGTGAACAACAACAGCGTCAACACCCCGATCTGGAACGCGCTGTTCATCGCGATCATCCCGCTGGCGTTCCTTGCGGTCGGATTCGTGACATGGAACACCAGGAGGAAACGGTAATGAAAAAAGCGAAAAAGACGCTTATCTTTCTGATTATAGTACTCGTGGTGATCGTGGCCGCGCTGGTCGCCATTACCGTTATCAACGCTATTAACAACAGACAAGCGGAAAAGGACAAGGAAGCCGCGATCATCAACCTCGGCAGCATCGGAGAGGCCGACAGGTTCACTCTCGACTGCGGAAAGAACGGAGAGGACATCACGTTCGTCCGTGAAGACGAGACGTGGTATGTGGATAGCATGCGCGGGCTCACGCTCGACCAGAATACGGTCGGACATATAGCGGAAGAGGTCTCCGGACTTACCGCAGAGCGCAGGATCAGTATCGCAGAGGATATCTCCTATTACGGACTCGACGATCCCAGCTTCCGTTTCTCCGCCAGCGATCCCGAGGGGCACTCGATATCCCTGCTCATAGGTAAGAGCTTTGACACGATCGCCGGCACCAAGTACTATGTGATGAAGCCGGACGGCGACGAGATCTATACCGTCGACTCCGATCTCGTGAAGGCGCTCGATTACGGCGTCTTCGATATGGCCAAGCCGGACGCGTTCCCGGTGCTCGCTTAATCGAGCGTGAGACCGGGCTTCCCAGA
>CAMZHU010000056.1 GCA_947306975.1 uncultured Clostridia bacterium
CTGCGGCATGAATTTCGGCGCCGAGAACCCGTTCCTCGCTGCCGACAGGATCGTTTCCGACACCGACGCAAAAGTCATCCTCGTGGACTTCCACGCCGAGGCGACGAGCGAGAAACTCGCCATGGCGAACTTCCTCGACGGACGGGTAACCGCGCTCTGGGGCACTCATACCCACGTCCAGACTTCCGACGCATGCGTGTTTCCGAAAGGCACCGGCTATATCACAGATCTCGGCATGACGGGCCCTGTCAATTCCGTTATAGGCATAAAGCCGGAACAGTCGGTATCGATGTTCCTCGGCAATCCCCCGCAGAGGTTCGAGTGCGCCCCCGGCCCCTCGAAACTGGAATGCGCGGTATTTGAGATCGACACGTCCACAGGTCTGTGTCTGAGCGTCGAGGCTCTGCGCATCACTGAATAGGAGGCTTACCATGGAAAATGAGTTCTATACAGGGCCGGAAAGAATAAGGACCGCTCTCATAACGGGAGGTTCCCGAGGGATCGGAGCCGCGTGCGCACGTTCCCTTACCAGGGCCGGACACAGGATCATAATCAACTACGACCACTCCGAAGACGCGGCGAACAGGCTGGCAGCAGAGCTCGGCTGCTCCACGGTAAAGGCGGACGTTTCCGACCCCGTCCAGGTCTCGCGCATGTTCGATGAGATCGGGGACGTGGATATCCTCGTCTGCTGCGCCGGCGTTGCGCTGTCCAAGCTGTTCACGGATACCTCAAACGAAGAGTGGCGGCGTATACTGGCCGTGAATCTCGACGGCACCGCCTACTGCTGCAAGGCTGCGATACCCCATATGGTGCACGAAAAAGACGGCCGGATCATAACAGTTTCCTCCATCTGGGGCGTGACCGGCGCCTCCTGCGAAACTGCCTACTCCGCCTCTAAAGCCGGAGTCATCGGCCTCACGAAGGCGCTGGCGAAGGAGCTCGGCCCATCCGGCATCACTGTTAACTGCATCGCTCCCGGCGTCATAGACACCGACATGAACGCCTCCCTTTCCCCCGAAACGCTGAAGGAACTGGCGAACGAGACACCCCTTTGCCGCATCGGCACCCCGGAAGAGGTCGCAGCGGCGGTGAGGTTCCTCGCCTCTGAAGAGGCCGCGTTCATAACGGGGCAGGTCCTTGGCGTGACCGGCGGCTTCGTCATATGATATCTAATATAAAAACACGATCCCCGCGGCGGCGTCTGACCGCTGCGGGGATCGTTTTCTTCGCTGTCTTTTTAAAAGCGCCGCTGAGGCGCGTTTTTTAATCGTCGAACAGAGGCGTGCTGAAGTAGCGCTCAGCCGTATCGGGGAGCACGGTCACTACCGTTTTCCCCGGACCGAGTTTCTTTGCGAGCTGCAGTGCCGCTGCAACGTTCGTGCCGCTGGATATGCCGCACATCAGCCCCTCGTTCCTGGCAAGCATGCGGGCCGTGGAGAGGGCCTCATCGTCTGTCACTATATAAACGTAATCGTATATCTCCGTGTTCAGGTTGTCAGGGATGAGTCCGTCGCCTATGCCCATCTGCAGATGGGTGCCTATTGTACCTCCGGCGAGTATCGCCGCGTGCTCAGGCTCGACGGCCCATATCTCGATCTGGGGATTCAGGACTTTCAGTACCTCTCCTATGCCGGAGAGCGTTCCGCCCGTCCCGACTCCGGAACAGAAACCGTCTATGGGTCCCGCGACCTGCTCGAGTATCTCGAGCGCCGTATGGTACTTGTGCACTTCGGGATTGGCCTTGTTGGAAAACTGCTGCGGAACGAAGACCTTTGGATCGGCTGCGGCCATGTCATCGGCTTTCTTCATGCACTCTTCAATGCACTCGCCTATATTTCCGTCGTCGTGTATGAGGATGACCTCGGCACCGTAGTGGCGGACAAGTTTCCTGCGCTCCTCGCTTACGGAATCCGGCATGATTATTATAGTCCTGTAGCCGCAGACGGCGCCGACCAGAGCAAGGCCTATGCCCTGATTGCCGCTCGTCGGCTCGACTATGATACTGTCGCGATCTATCTTGCCGTCCCGTTCGGCGGCCCTGATCATGTTGTAGGCCGTTCTGGTCTTAATTGAACCGCCCACGTTCAGCCCCTCGTATTTCACCAGCACCTGCGCGCTGCCCGGCCCGACGGTCCTGTCGGACAGTCTTACCATAGGGGTGTCGCCTATCGCGTCCAGAATGTTGTTGTATATCATGGTTTCCGATCCCCTTGTATCTTTCTGTGCATGAACACTTGGATATTCTAGCATACCGGGTTTCTATTTGCAAACCGATTCTGCTTAAAGGCCTGAGGGCAGCACATGCCTGCCCTCAGGCCTATATCGATCCTGCTCCGCCGGACAGGCTCTCATAAGAGCCCGCCCCTGCGCAGTGTATCCATCTGCGTGCGGACGGCGTTTTCATGTACTTTCCGCCCGAATCCGGCGAGTTCATGGTTCACCCATTCAGGCGCCATTCGCGCCACTGCGCCGGCAATTGATTCTTCCGTCCACGGCTCGTGCCTGTCTATCTTCAATATATGGGGATAGCTGTAGATGAAACGCGCCTCATAGTCCTCAGGAATATCGCCCGGCAGACTGCCGGTGTGTTGTCTTACGTATTCCCCGGACAGCGACTTGTGGAGGTGCAGTCCGCGTATGCATCCGGACAGTTCTCCGTGCAGGTCCAGCATCTCAAGGATATACGCTACCGCCTGTTTTTCGTCTTCCAGCGCGGTGTTCGTGCTGAGAAGGTGTCCCGTATCCAGCATTATGCCCTTATTCTCCGTCCTTATACCGTTCAGGAGCCGCTCAGTCAGATGCGGATCGGTGAACGTGAAACCCGGCCACCACTGGTTCTCGACGAGCACCGCCGGCGTTTCGTCCATGCCGTCGGTCAGCGCGTTTATGAGTTCGCACGACGCGTCTATCACCGCTTCATCGGTGTGCAGCCACCTGTATGTGAACCCTTCTTCTATCGAAACGTCGGAGACGTGGAATACTATGTATTCGGCGCCGAGTCCTTTAGCGCGCTCCAGATCTCTCCTGTACTCCGCGATCATGTCCTCACGTGTCTCTCCGCGGTACAGTTTCTTCCAGGCGGCCTCGTTCCCGAACTTGCGCAGTAGCGCCTTCCTGTCGCCGTTCCAGAAATCCAGCCAGTCCGGCCAGAACGTCATGTGGTATCCGACAGTCACGTCCCTGAGCGACGGGCCGTTGTAATCCGTATCTCCCCATATCGCCTCGACTCCGTCGCACCCGAGTTCCGCGCATGCCTGCGCGAGCCCCTCAGCGGTGCCGTAATCATCCAGGCACGTATCGTAAAGAGGAAAATTAAACAGCATCTTCATGGTATATCCCTCACATATAAGCAGTATATCATCATATCCCGCCCGCTGCATCATAAAACAAAAAGGCCCGGCCAATCACTCTGCCGCCGATGAGCAGGCGGCGGCAGAGGATAATGCCGGAAGTCAGAGAAAAGCACACTTTTTATAAAAGCGGATCTATTTCGGCGTCCGGCTGAGCGGACCGGACGTTGAAATCTTAAAAACAAAACGTGCCGGCTTCTATACAGAAACCGGCACGTCCGATATTCACGTGCACAGCACTATACACGGGATTCCTTTCCCGTGCTGATCTGGGATAATGTAAGTCTCCTGACTTGCGTTACGGGGGCTTACGCCTCCTGCGTCCGTATCCCACCTTCTCCGGAGCTCCGCTCCGAATGGCTGACTTTCGTCCATACGCGGTATCCCGCGCTTAGGTACGTCCTCACGCTTACAGTGCCGGTTGCGTTGGGATTCTCACCCTGTTCCATCTACATCCCGGCCGGGCAGCTGGCCGACGGCCGAAATGACAGTATCCCTTCAGTTTTCTTGTACGGATGGCTTTCCATCCGGAAAACTCCGCGGCATAGCCGCTGACTTAATCATTATACAGCACGGACGTCATTTGTCAAGCACGGCACAGTTCCGTTTTTTCTTCCCGGGTATTGCTATCCGTCATCAAAGAGCGTAAAATAAGTATGTAAACAAAAGCCATATCGATCGATCAATTTGAGAGGAGGCCGCCTGATGAAGAATAAGAAAGCATGTATTTTCGGCGTGATCGCCGCTCTTCTGGCCGTTGCCGCGGTCGTCTATCTCGTCATCACATACCGCGACGAGATCTCCGATTTTTTCGCGAGCGCAAAAGAGAAATGCCTTGAAAAGAAAAACAAACTCTTTAGCTGCTCTTCATGCTGCGACGATTACGACGAGTGATCCCTTTACCACCGATCTGACGCTAAAAAAGACGGCGCAGGCCCTTTGGTCTGCGCCGTCTTTTTCTGTTGAGGATCGTTTCTTCAGGTAGAGTCCGTGCCGTCCTGTTTCTTATCGTCCATATCCTTCGGCAGAACGAGATTGAGGAAAAGCGCGAGTACGAAAACTACCGCGACCACGTTCTGGCCGAACACGGCCTGTATGACCGGCGGGAAGCTCTCCCATATCCCGGCCTCCGTGGATGCCGTGAATCCGATGGCTATAGAAAGAGATATGGCTGTTATGAGTTTGTTCCGTGTGGTGAATCCGGCCTCGCTGATCATCTCGACACCGGAGGCCAGTATCTGTCCGAGCACCATCAGGAGCACTCCCCCGATGACCGGCTGCGGTATGGTCGAAATAAACCCGCCTATATGCGGCAGCAATCCGGCGATTATCATGATGGCGCCGCCGATCCTGGCGACGTTCCGGTTGATGACGCCGGTCATGATCGTAAGTCCCACGTTCTCCGAATAGGATGTTATAGGCGAGCATCCGAAAAGCCCGCTGAAAAGAGAGCCGAAACCGTCCACTGTCAGAACGCCGGTCATCTCGTTCCTCGTAAGGTCTCTCCGCAGCACGCCTCCGGTCACGGCGGCCGCGTCTCCGAGCGTCTCGGTCGCCGAGACGCAATAGATGATGCATATGGAGATTATCGCGTCCAGATGGAAAGACGGCTTATACGGCAGGATCCGCGGAAGCGCGAACCACCCGACGGTATTTTCAACGGCGCCTCTTATGTCCACGAGTCCGAAGAGCAGCGCAGTCACATATCCCGCGGCTAGCCCCACAAGGATGGAGAGCTGCCGTTTTGCTCCCTTTGCGTGTATCATCCAGAGCAGGCACGCAAGTATGGTTACCGTACCGGTCACCAGGTTGTGGACTGATCCGAAATCCTCAGCGTATCCTCCGCCGAAGGAGCGGGCGCCGACGCTCAGAAGCGACAACCCGATCCCGGTGACTACGAGAGCCGATACGATAGGCGCCATAAGTCTTTTCCAGTATTTCACCGTCAGGCCCATCAGGCCCTCCAGCAATCCTCCCGCAAGCACGCTTCCGATCACAGCGCCGTATCCGTATTTGGCGGCGATAGCCGACAGCGGCACTACGAACGTGAAGCTCACTCCCATAAAGATCGGCAGGCCCGAGCCCAGTTTCCATATTGGCGTCGCCTGGATGATCGTCGCTATCCCGGACACGATCATCGCATTCTGTACTAGCACGAGGATCTCTTCCTGGGAGAGCGCAGGCATGGCTGCCGCCCCGATTATCCCTATGGGGACCAGATTCGTGACGAACATGGAGAGGATCTGCTGCACCGAGTAGGGAAACGCCTTTCCTATCCCCGGATTCCCTTCCAGAACATAGAGACTGCTGCGGCTGGCCGGTCTTATATTATTCACTGGCACTGCCTCCTCATCTTACACACCATACCTCTTAGGGCGTTTCTGACGGTGTCATATGTCATACGTTCCCGGCCTGGGAAAAGATTTCTCCGGGATGTGTTCATTTTCGTAGATACTCTGAAGATACCGGGAATTCGAAATACGTATCGGGATACGGCTCGTCTTCGAGCGTAAAGTGCCACCATTCGCAGTCTATCGGTCTGAATCCCGCGCGTATCATCGCTCTACGGAGAAGCATGCGGTTCTCGTACTGTTCGTCCGTTATGCCTCTGTAATCCGGATGGGAGACCTCACCGAAGAAATCGAAGGGGCCTCCCATGTCCAGCTCCTTACCCGTGGACATGTCAAGAAGCGTCAGATCCACGGTGCTTCCCCTGCTGTGCCCGGACATCTTCGCGATATAGCCCTTCGCAAAGAGCTCCTGCTTCTGCAGTTCGGGATAAAAATAGGGCTTCATGCGGATATCCTGATCCTCGATGCCCCAAAGCACGAAATGCCTCACGGCGCACGACGGTCTGTAGGCGTCGAATATCTTGAGACGGTATCCCTGCACGATCATCTCTCCGCTCACAGCTTTCAGCGCTCTCGCCGCCTCCTTGGTGAGCAGGGCGCAGGGTTCCTCGTATCCGTCGATCCTGTCGCCTATGAAATTGTATGTCGAATAATAGCGGATCTCCTGCACGATCTGCGGGATATGGTCCGCAAGAAGCACGAACCCCGAAGGATCCATCTCCGGTACGTTCTTATGATTGGTCCTCATCTGTTGCACCGTCCGTTCCGTTCCACGGAAGTATCTCGATCTTTTCCTGAGTGATCCCCAGACCGGTCCTGACCGCGGCGGCGATCCGGCAGTATTCCAGCGTATCCCGGATCTTCTCCGCCGCCTCCCTGATGAGCCGTATGTATTCCGGCTTTTTGGGGTCTGTGTAAAGCAGTATGCTTTTTTCGGTTATCTCAACCATGCGGATGGAGGCGTGCGTTCCGAACGCCTCCATATCCTTTTTTTCGGTGTATTGTGAAACGTCGAAAAGCAGTTCCGGGTTGCGATCACGCGCAACGTCTATCTCGTCGGCCAGCCGCAGGACCGCCGCCAGATACGCGGTTCGCACCGTCACGCCGTTTTCCGTCACCATGTCGGGGTATTCCTTTTCATCGAGCAGGTCGGTCTTTCTGTGCCCTTTCGATACCTGCGCTATGGCAAATGCAAGTTCCTCGGTCGGGATATCCAGAAGGCCGGCGTATCTCTGTATGATCCATGCGCTCAGTTCGTGATGCTCAGCGCGCACGGCCGCCGTGATGTCTGTGTCCGCAGATGCACCCCCGATATCTCCGGATCGCCGCTCCTCAAGAAATCTGGCGTAGTCCCTGTCGCTGATACCCATTCCCACGTCGTGGAGATAGCACGCCATGATCATCACATAGCACTCTTCAGGGGCGAGGTCTTTTACTCTCTCTTCTCCGATTAGCCTGTTGCAGAAATCCAGGACGTTCATGCTGTGGAGGGTGGAATGATCTGTGAAAGTCGGGAACCGGACCGTGGATAACTGAAGAGTATTCTGAAGCACGGCGACGCAGTCCCGCACCCTACGGTGGAGATCCGCGCTGCCTTCTTTCAGTCTTTTTTCAAGAGCGAACTCATTCACTGTACTGTTTCCCGTCCTCATCATCTGCTGCCGTCCGGCCTTACACCGCGTTATTTCCGTATCAGATCTTTTTCCATCGTAAGGACGTTGCAGCCGTCCCTGTATTCATAGCTTACGCGGTCCATCAGCTTTTTCGTCATATAAACACCGAGGCCCCCTATCCCGCGCTCCTGAGCGGAGAGTGTAACGTCGGGATCCTCCTTCGCCAGCGGGTCGTAAGGGATACCGCTGTCTGTAAAAGTCAGCCTTAACGGTCCGGCCCCTTCAGCCAGCTCCGCCCGTACCTTGACCCTTCCGGTATCCGGAGCGTATGCATAACTCGCCACGTTCACGAAGATCTCCTCGGCGGCGATGCATATCTGCTGAACGGCGCCTGCCGGACAGTCCGTTCCTTCAAGGATCTCTTCTATAAGTCCGAACACCTGCGGCAGGTTTTCCTCTTTGGCCTCTATATCCAGTTCCCGGACGTCGGCGCTCCGGCCGTCTCCGGAAGGTCCCTTATACTCAATGCACAGCATCGTCAGGTCGTCGAACTGTTCCGCATCCCCGGTGAAAGCGTCCACCGCAGTCCTGACGTTTTCGAGCAGCTGTTCCGGCGAAGCGTCTGCCTGCTCGTTCAGTGCCGCCAGCATGCGCTCCGTCCCGAACATACCGTTCTCTGTATCGGTTGCCTCAGGAACGCCGTCAGTATAGACGAACAGCTTTGAACCACGCTCCATCTGCAGTTCATATTCTTTGTATTTGACGCCGTCCATGGCGCCGATGACCAGACCGTGCTTGTCTTTTATCAGTTCGAACGATCCGTCGGGCTGTTTCAGCGTTGGATACTCATGTCCCGCGTTCGCAGCTTTCAGCAGGCCGGTCCTGAGGTCCAGTATCCCCAGCCAGACTGTGACGAACATCTCCTCCTTATTGTTGGAGCAGATGGCTTCGTTGGTCTCTTTCAGAACATCAGCGGGCGATTTGCCGTTCATAGCGTTGTTCGCCAGGATGATCTTCGACGCCATCATGAACAGCGCCGCCGGAACGCCTTTCCCCGATACGTCCGCGATGACCATGCACAGGTGATCCTCATCGATCAGGAAGAAATCGTAGAAGTCTCCTCCGACCTCCTTGGCCGGGTCCATGGATGCGTAAATGTCGAACTCGGTCCTATCCGGAAAAGCGGGGAAAACACTTGGCAGCATCTCCTGCTGTATGCCTGTTGCAAGTCTGAGCTCCGTGCCGATGCGCTCCCTTTCCGCGGTCGCCTCGGTAAGGTTGTCTATATATGTCCGGACCTGCTCCTCCATCGTATCTATGGATACGGCGAGTCTGCCGATCTCGTCCCTGTTTTTGATCTTATCATGCAGTTTCTTCTCTGCTGCCGCATTCTCCTTTGCGAAACGTGTCGCCTCTTCGGATATCTGCTTGAGCGGTCTGAGCAGCGTGTGATGCAAGAAGATGCTCTGTCCGACGATGACAAGAAGCGCCAGTCCCGCGAAGACAAGGGCCACCTTGCTCAAGTACTCCTTTCTGAGGTTGTTCAGGACCTCCATCTGCCGCTGGACGCACAGTATCGCGACCACACGGCCCCAGGAGTCCTTGACGGGCACCATGGCCGTTATGTGATCGTCCGTCTCTATATACCCTTTTGTCCGGAGAACGAGCTCCTGGGTCGAGTCTTTATTATAGAGTTTGGCGTATTTCTCCCTGTATTCGTCGTTGGTGGTATCTCTGACGAAACCGAAATCGTACAGATCATAATTGCTTTCATGATCCTTTGTAGAAAAAATGAAAGTGATATGCGCGTAATCGGTGCGGTCAGGCTCTATAACGTATATGAACGTCGAGCCGGAGGAATTGCACAGCCTGTCTATCTGGACCCACGCCGTCAAATATTCTCTTGTAGTTCCCCCGCTCTGCTTGTACTCATACATGCGGTCACCGTCTATTAGCTGCGCCGCCGTCTCCGCGGTCAGGAAGGCACCGCTGGAGTACTGTGACAGCAGGGCATTTGTAAAGCTCTTGTATCCGATGGCGCTGACTATGACGGAGAAT
>CAMZHU010000057.1 GCA_947306975.1 uncultured Clostridia bacterium
GGATGAAACGGAAAACACCTGACGCTTATCAGATATCAGACATTGAACCGGTCCTCATAAAGCGAGGGCCGGTTCTTGTTACAGAAGGGCATCTGTTCTTTTGGAATAATGTGAGGTTGCCCGACGAAAGCTGTCTTTATAGATGAAAGGATCCTTTGAAAGCAAGGTGAGTGCATGTGGATGACTCTCAGATCATAAGGCTGTACTGGGACAGAGATGAAAAAGCGATACCCGCAACTGCAGATAAATACGGTGCTTACTGTGCTGCCATAGCGCGCAACATCGTCAGAGACCCGCAGGACGCTGAAGAGTGCGTAAACGATACTTATCTGAAAGCATGGAATTCCATACCGCCGCAGAGACCGGCCTCGCTCACGGCATATCTTGGCAGGATAACCAGAAATCTGGCGTTTAACAGATACAGACGTGATAGTGCTGAAAAACGCGGCGGCGGGGAATTGCCGGCGGTGCTCGACGAACTGGCGGAATGTGTATCAGGCGGAGAAGATCCCGCCGAATATGCGGAAGTAAAGGATCTTATGGAGAGCATAAATGGATTTCTCGCTACGCTTTCAAATAAAAATAGGAGCATATTCGTCTCAAGATACTGGTACGCCCGCTCGCTATCGGAAATTGCTTTGTGCCACGGAATGAAAGAAGGGGCAGTCACTATGGCGCTCAGCCGCATGCGTTCCAGACTGCGCAGGTATCTTGAAGAAAGGGGACACGTTATATGACAAAGGAACTGCTGTTTACAACGATAGGCGGTATAAGCGACGAATACGTCGAACAGGTATGGAACTGTACAAAGAAGGACCGTTCTGTATGGAAGAGATGGTGGCCTGCGGCGGCCTGTTTCGGCCTTGCTGCGGTAATAACTGTTTCTGTGCTATCACACCAGCGTGAGACGGTGCCTGCTCAGGATACGGAAGACAGCTATACTGTCAGTTTCGTGCAGGAAAACGGAGAAAAACCGACTGTGATCAGTCTATCATACTCAGATATAGCCGATGGGGAAAACATACCTGTGATAAAGGTGGACGGAAAAACTGTTAAGGCGCTTAATGTAGCATCGGACACATCCGATGCCACGGTATACGGAACCATGACTATGGAGGAAGCCGAACGCTACGCATATATGGATATCGATGAAGCACCCGGTGAGATAAAGGAACTCATCCTGGCAGCCAGAAAGCAGATCATCTACAGCAAGTCATGGGCCGCCGACGGGGTCGTGGGAATAGTAAAGCACGCTGACGGAACGGAGGAACAGATCCCGGCTTTTTCCGAACTCTTTCCTGGATGGGATCTGCCTGTTGAAGATACCGGATCCGAGTATACTGAAGAGGGCCTCAACTGCGATGTACAGTACGGCCTTTCTGCTGAAGTGATCGAGATCCAACCGGACTATATGATTTGTAAACCGACCATGGATGCGTATCCGTTCAAATCAGGGCAGATCGTTAAGGTGTATTATCCGGAAAACGGGGATATCAGCTGCATTGCAGAAGGCGAAGAGCTGATCATTGGATACATGGGAAGAGATTACGATTTGTCTGACATGACGATCCGTGCCTGCAGCATCGACGTAAACACACGCTGAAAGGGGATCAAAACACAGAAAAACAGGACGCCCGAAAACTACGGGCGTCCTGCTGCATATATCGGATAATTAACTTACTTCTTGATGGAGAAGAACGCGTCGCGTCCGGGATAGACGGCTGCGTCGTCAAGTTCTTCCTCGATGCGGAGAAGCTGGTTGTACTTCGCCACGCGGTCGGTGCGGGACGGAGCACCGGTCTTGATCTGGCCCGCGTTCACAGCGACGGATACGTCGGCTATCGTCGTGTCCTCGGTCTCGCCGGAACGGTGGGAGACTACGGCGGTGTAGCCGGCTCTGTGGGCCATCTGGATGGTCTCGAGGGTCTCGGTGAGAGTGCCGATCTGGTTGAGCTTGATGAGCACGGAGTTGGTGACGCCGAGTTCGATGCCCTTCTTGACACGCTCGGTGTTGGTGACGAAGAGGTCGTCGCCCACGAGCTGTATGCGCTTTCCGAGAGCCTCGGTCATGAGTTTCCAGCCTTCCCAGTCGTCCTCGGCCATGCCGTCCTCGATGGAGATGATGGGATAGCGGTCTACGAAGTCTGTCCACATGGCGACCATTTCCTCACGGGTCTTCACGGTGCCGCGCTTCGGCAGGTGATAGCACTGATCCTCGGCGTTGAACCACTCGGAGACCGCGGGATCCATCGCGATCATGAAGTCCTCGCCGGGCTTGTAGCCGGCCTTTGAGATGGCCTCGACGAGAGCTTTGAGGGCGTCCTCGTCAGCGTCCAGGTTCGGGGCGTAGCCGCCCTCGTCGCCGACGCCGGAAGAGGGGACGACCTTCTTGAGGGTGTGGAAGACCTCGGCGCACATGCGCAGGGCCTCGCGGAAGCTGGTCGCGGAGACGGGCATGATCATGAACTCCTGGATGTCGACGCTGTTGTTGGCGTGAGCGCCGCCGTTCAGGACGTTCATCATGGGAACTGGCATCACGTGGGCGCCCGCGCCGCCGATATAGTTGTACAGCGGGATATGGAGCGCTTCCGCGGAAGCCTTTGCGACGGCCAGGGAAACACCCAGGATGGCGTTTGCGCCGAAACGGGACTTGTTCGGGGTGCCATCCAGCTCGATGAGGAGATGGTCGATGGCAATCTGGTCGAGCGCGTTGAGGCCTATGACGGCCTCGGCGATCTCGGTGTTGACCGCTTCAACTGCCTGGAGCACGCCCTTGCCGAGATAACGGCTCTTGTCGCCGTCGCGCTTCTCGCATGCCTCGTAGACGCCGGTGGAGGCGCCGGAGGGGACCGCAGCGCGGCCGACGGTTCCGTCTTCCAGGGTGACTTCGACTTCTACTGTGGGATTGCCGCGGGAATCGAGGATCTCCCGCCCGAGAACGTCAACTATCTCAAGGTACTGTTTCATAGGTATTATCTCCTAAGCATATATTTAAATTTCGAGTTTTCGTATCAATGCGCGCTCACCTGGTTATGAGGGTGGCGCCCGTCATGGCCTCAGGCTTCTCGAGCCCCATCAGGTCGAGCATCGTGGGAGCTATGTCGCTGAGCCGTCCCGGGCGGAGCTTCACGTCCGCGCCGACGACTACGAAGGGAACGAGGTTAGTGGTGTGCGCGGTGTGCGGCGTTACGCCGTCGTCGTCGACCATCTTCTCGGCGTTTCCGTGGTCGGCTGTTATGAGGGAGATGCCGCCCATCTCTGAAGTGGCGGCGACTACCTTTCCGACGCACTCGTCCACGGTCTCGACAGCCTTTATTGCGGCCTCCAGCACGCCGGTATGTCCCACCATGTCGCAGTTGGCAAAATTCAGGATCACGACGTCGTATTTGCCCTGCTTTATGCAGTCGCAGGCGGCGTCGGCGACTTTTCTGGCGCTCATCTCCGGGATGAGGTCGTAGGTCGGGAACTCTCTGGGGGAGTCTATGAGGACGCGGTCCTCGCCGTCGTATACGCGCTCGTTGCCTCCGTTGAAGAAGAAAGTCACGTGGGCGTACTTCTCGGTCTCCGCAATGCGCAGCTGGGTCAGCCCTGCGCGGCTCACCGTCTCGCCGAAGGTGTCGTTCAGCTCCTCGGGCGGGTAGGCTACAGTGACGTTGGGCATGGTCTCGTCGTACTGGGTGGTGCATACGTAATTGACGAGGAAGTATCCCTTCTTTCGTACGAAGCCGTTGAATTCGGGATCGACGAAAGCGCGGGTTATCTCCCTGGCCCTGTCGGGACGGAAGTTGAGGAATATGATCGTGTCCTGGGGACGGACGAGGCCCGCCTTGTCGCAGATGACGGGTTTTACGAACTCGTCCGTTACGCCCTCGTCGTAGGACGCCTGCATGGCGTGGACCGGGTCGGGGTCGTATTTTCCGACGCCGCATACCATGGCGTTGTACGCCTCTTCGACGCGCTCCCAGCGCTTGTCCCTGTCCATGGCGTAGAAACGGCCCATGATCGTGGCGATCTTTCCTATCCCGGCCTCCGCGCACTTTTCAACGCAGAGTTTTATCGACTCGATGCCGGAGCAGGGGGGAGTGTCGCGGCCGTCCATGAAGCAGTGTATGTACAGCTTCTCGACGCCCCGGCGTTTGGCCAGGGCGATAAGCGCCCATAGGTGGTCGGTGTGGCTGTGGACGCCGCCCGGGGAGACGAGACCCATTATATGCAGCGAAGCCCCGCGGGTCACGCAGGCGTCTATCGCGGCGGTGTATGCGGGGTTGGTGAAGAATCCGCCGTTCGCTATGTCTCTGGAGATCTTGGACAGATCCTGATAAACGATCCGGCCTGCGCCTATGTTCGTGTGGCCGACCTCGCTGTTGCCTATCTGGCCCGCCGGCAGGCCGACGTCCTCGCCGGAAGCGGAGAGGGTGGTCTTGGGGCAGGTGCGGAACAGCTCGTCGAGGACGGGCTTCTTCGCACAGGTGACGGCGTTGGTCGGGGAGGCCGCGGTGAGCCCGTAGCCGTCCATTATTATGAGAGTGGTAGGGATCTTCATTAAATACGTGTCCTTTCGGTGTGAGAAAACAGGCAGGGCGTCATTCGCCGGCGGCGGCTATCACTTCGATGAACTTCTCCGGGGTGAGGGAGGCGCCGCCGATGAGCCCGCCGTCTATGTCCGGCATGGAGAGGAGCTGCGCGGCGTTGCCGCCGTTCATAGAGCCGCCGTACTGTATGGTCACCGCCCTGGCGGTCCTGGCTCCGTAAAGGGATCTGAGCACGGCGCGGATATGGGAGCATACTTCCTCAGCCTGTTCGGCCGTGGCCGTTTTGCCCGTGCCGATAGCCCACACGGGCTCGTAGGCGATTATTATCCTGCGCATCTTTTCCGCGGTGACTCCGGAAAGGGCCGTCTTCACCTGGAGAGTGATGAGGTCGTCCGTTATGCCCAGCTCGCGCTGCGCCAGCGTCTCGCCTACGCAGATGATGGGCCGCAGGCCTGCTCCCAGGGCAGCGCAGACCTTCTCGTTGACGATGGCGTCCATCTCCCTGAAGTAGGTCCTTCTTTCGCTGTGGCCTATTATGACGTAGGTCGCTCCGGCGTCCGCCAGCATCGCCGCGGACACCTCGCCGGTGTAAGCGCCCGAGGGGTGCTCGTTCAGGTTCTGCGCGCCGATGAACACACGGCTCCTGCTGTCCCGGAAGGCGGCGACGGCCGCCGGTATGAGGACGTGGGGCACGCAGAGGACGATGTCGCAGGCCCTGTTCGCGGGAGCGAGAGAGCGGAGACGCTCTGCATAGGGCCGGACTTCCGACGGGAGCATGTTCATCTTCCAGTTGCCGGCTATGACTGTTTTGCGGTATCTGGTATCCATTTCAAACTCCTATTTGTCGAGAAGGCAGGCTATGCCGGGCAGATCCTTGCCCTCAAGGAATTCGAGGCTGGCTCCTCCGCCGGTGGAGACGTGCGTGAGCCTGTCCTCGTAACCGAATTTTCTCGCGGCCGCGGCGCTGTCGCCGCCGCCTACTATGGAGACGCAGTCGGATTCGGCCATCGCCTTCAGGACGGCTATAGTGCCGCTGGCGAAGGGCTCGAACTCGAAGACGCCCATGGGGCCGTTCCATACTATCGTAGCCGAGGCGCGGATGGCGTCGGCGAAGATCTTCTCGGTCTCTGGACCTATATCCAGGCCCATCCAGTAATCGGGTATCTTGTCGGCGGGCACTATCTTGTGCTCGGCGTCGGCTGCGAACGCCGACGCTGCCACCGCGTCGACGGGCAGAAGGAGCGAGACGCCTTTTTCCTTCGCCTTCGCGACCATGTCGCGCGCGTAGTCGAGCTTGTCCTCTTCGCAGACGGAGTTTCCTATAGCTCCTCCGAGGGCCTTTATGAACGTGAAGGCCATGCCGCCGCCGACGATGATAGTGTCGACCTTTTCGAGGAGGTTAGCTATGATGCCTATCTTGTCGGATACTTTTGAGCCGCCGAGTATGGCGGTAAAGGGATGAGTCGGGGAGTTCAGAGCTCCGCCGATGGCGCTGAGCTCTTTCGCTACGAGCAGGCCGGAAACGGCGGGGAGGTATGAGGCGACGCCGGCCGTGGAGGCGTGGGCGCGGTGCACGGTGCCGAACGCGTCGGACACGTAGACGTCAGCCAGTGAAGCGAGCTCTTTCGAAAATTCGGGGTCGTTCGCCTCCTCTTCCTTATGGAAGCGGAGGTTCTCAAGAAGCATTATCTCGCCGGGCTGGAGCTCTGCGGCGAGCCTTTTGGCGTCGGGGCCGATCACGTCTTTGGCCATCTTTACGGGCATCCCGAGGAGCTCGGAGAGTTTCTCGCCAACGGGCGCCAGGGACAGATCGGGGGTCCACTGGCCCTTCGGCCTGCCGAGATGGGAACACGTTATGACGGCCGCGCCGTTCTTGAGAAGGAGCTTTATGGTCGGGAGCGCCGCGACGATCCTTCCGGCGTCGGTTATCTCGCCGGTCGCCTTGTCGCGGGGCACGTTGAAATCGCAGCGGAGAAGTACTTTTTTGCCCTGTACGTCGATGTCTTCGACGGTTTTCTTACTGAATATCATTGTTATCCTCCCGAATAGGCCGGGCATGCCGCTCCGGCCGTTTTGCTTTACGTTTCCATTCTATTCTCCCGCGTATTACAATGCAAGCGCTTTCGTAACTTTTTTTGAGCGTTTCGTTTACATAATGGGCGAAAAACCCGATTATTTTGAACTTTTTGGGAAAAAACAAAAAGATTGCATACGGCGGCGCGGTCGGCTATACTGGGAACGTAACGATCGATCACATACTGCGATCCGGAGAGAACGAAATGGGAGAAAACGACCGTAAAAACACGCGCGAACGCGTAATACAGGGACCCGGAGACGTCAAGGCGCTCCTTGCGCGCCACGGCTTCAGGTTCTCGAAGTCCATGGGACAGAATTTTCTCATCGATCCTTCCGTGCCCGAACGCATAGCGGACTCCTGCGGAGCCGGCGGAGACACGGGGGTGCTCGAGGTGGGGCCCGGCATCGGCGCTCTCACGGCAAGACTTGCCGAGCGCGCTGCAAAGGTGGTCTCCGTCGAGCTGGACGGGCGGCTCATGCCTCTTCTGGACGAGACGCTCTCGAACTACGGCAACGTCGAGATCGTGAAAGGGGACATCCTCGCGGAGGATATACCCGCGCTGGTGAGAGAGAAGTTTGTTGGACTTCGCCCGATCGCCTGCGCGAACCTGCCGTACAACATAACGACTCCGGCCATAACGGCCCTCATAGAGGCGGACGCGTTCACGGATATCACCGTCATGATCCAGAGGGAGGTGGCACGCAGACTGTGCGCGGATGCCGGCACTCCGAATTACGGAGCGTTCACGGTTTATGTAAACTACTATACCGAGCCTGAGCTGCTTTTCGACGTGTTCCCCGAGAGCTTCATGCCACAGCCTAAAGTCGTCTCGTCGGTGGTTAGGATGAGAAGACGGGAGCACCCGCCCGTGGACGCTGACGAGAAGAAGTTCTTTAAAGTGGTCAGGGCCGCGTTCGCCCAGAGGCGCAAGACGCTGGTCAATTCGCTCTCATCCTCGCTGGGTATCGCCAAGGACAGGGTAACGGCCGCAGTGGAAGAGTGCGGACTCGATCCGCTGGTCCGGGGAGAAGCTCTGGACATGGACGCCTTCGCCCGCCTCGCGGAAGCGCTGGGGGACAACCTCAGATGAGGATAGAGAGATCGTTCTTTGAGCGCGACACGCTGACCGTCGCCCGGGAGCTCATCGGACAGGTCATAACGGCCGAGAGCCCCGAGGGGACCGTAAAGGGAGTCATAGTAGAGACGGAGGCCTATCTCGGCACCCGCGACGACGCGGCCCATACGTATAAGGGGAGGACGGAACGTACCGCACCGCTCTTCGGACCGAAGGGATGCGCCTACGTATACCTCATCTACGGCATGTACTGCTGCCTAAATATATCCGCAGGACTGAAGGACGAACCCGACTGTGTGCTCATCCGGGCGCTGAGACCCGTCGGAGGGCTGGATATCATGACGGGGAGGCGGCGTACGGACAGGGAAACTGCCCTTTGTTCCGGGCCGGGAAAGCTCTGCATGGCAATGGGCATCGGCAGGGAGAACAGCGGGGAAGACCTGTGCTCCGGGACAGGCATGATATACCTCGAATACGGCGAGCCGCCGGAGAAGGTGGCGGCGACCCCCAGAATAGGCATAGACTATGCGGAGAAGTGCCGCGGAGAACTCTGGAGATTCATGGAGAAAGGAAGTCCCTGGGTATCACGGGGAGCCGACGGCCGGGCAAAGAAGAATTAAACAGTTTTTTCCCTTTTCCGCCATGCAATCTTGTCTTATTGGCAGATTGTTTTTTGAATGAAATAGGCATATCATTAAAACAGAACATATATCATTTGCTCTGAACGATCAAACAGGTAAGGAGAGAGAATAAATGGCGCTTACGAAGAACAAGATAGTCCTGGACTGGATAGACGAGCAGATCGCTCTGACCAAGCCGGATAAGGTCGTCTGGATCGACGGCTCCGAGGAGCAGCTGGAAGAGCTCCGCAAGGAGGGAATGAAGACCGGCGAGATGATAAAGCTGAACGAGGAGATCCTTCCGGGCTGCTATTATCACCGCAGCGCTCCCAACGACGTCGCCCGCGTCGAGGACAGGACGTTCATATGCTGCAAGAAGAAAGAGGATGCCGGCCCCACCAACAACTGGATGGATCCCGACGAGATGAGAGCCCTGCTTAAGGGCATCTACGACGGGTGCATGAAGGGCCGCACCATGTACATAATCCCTTACTCGATGAGTATCGTCGGTTCTCCCTTCGCAAAGTACGGCATCGAGATCACCGACTCCATATACGTCGTCCTCTCCATGGCCATCATGACGAGGGTCGGCACCGACGTTTACGACGCTCTCGGCGACAGCGGCGACTTCATTAGAGGCCTCCACTCCAAAGCCGAGCTCGACGCTGAAAAGAGATACATCGTCCACTTCCCGGAGGACAACACCATCATGTCCGTAAACTCCGGCTACGGCGGGAACGTCCTCCTCGGCAAGAAGTGCTTCGCTCTCCGTATTGCTTCCTATCTGGGCCACCAGGAGAAGTGGATGGCAGAGCATATGCTCATCCTCGGCATAGAGAATCCCCAGGGCGAGATCAGATACCTCGCGGCGGCGTTCCCGTCCGCATGCGGCAAGACCAACCTCGCCATGCTCATCCCGCCCGCAGCATACCGTGAGAAGGGCTGGAAGGTATGGTGCGTCGGCGACGATATCGCATGGCTCCGCGTCGGCCCCGACGGAAGACTCTGGGCGGTCAACCCGGAGAACGGCTTCTTCGGCGTCGCTCCCGGCACCAGCG
>CAMZHU010000058.1 GCA_947306975.1 uncultured Clostridia bacterium
ACATCTTGTTGCGCATGTCGAAGGTGATGTGCTGGGCGATCCATGTGTTGATATAGCTCTCAGCAACGCCTATAAGATTCGCCGCAAGAGTTACCGCCAGCGACGCAACGATGTAGAAGATCAGCAGCTTGAGATTCCTGCCGATAAGTCCGTCGTCTATGATCTTACCTGTCAGTATGGACGGCAGCAGGGTAAAGATCGACGACACCGCTATACATACGAGCACAAGAAGCAGCTGCTTCCAGTAAGGGGTCAGGTATGAAAAGACCCTCTTGATGAGCGGCATGGTTATTTTCGGCTGGGCAGCTTTTTCCTCTTCCGACATGAAATGTCCGCCGGGGCCGTGGCCTGCCGGATGCGCCATGGGATCGCCTCCTTCTTCCGTGTCCGGTGCGTACGGTCTGGCCGTTACGCAGTCCTGCTTTTTCTGACTGTCTTGGTCGCTATCACGTCCGCGCCGGAACCGGCGGCGTCGTGTATTATTATCTGGCCGATCTCCACCGGGGCAGCGAGCCTTGCGGCGTGTATCTCGGCCATTACTTCGAACATCTTGTCCTTCGGTATATCCGAAGCCGTCTTTACCGATACCCTGGCGATCTCCCCGCCGTCAACGGGTACGGTCCCGGTGACGGTCCTGGTGGGGGCCTTTACTTCCTTCTCTCCGTATACTGCGCCCCTCTGGCAGGTGTTCCCGGTGACCGTGATGCTGTCTCCGTCGACCGTGACCGTCAGCTGGCATCCGAGCGGGCACTGTATGCAGGTAAGTTCTCTGGTCTCCATCTCAGTCCTCCAGCCCGACGGTTATACCGCCGGCACATTTCCCGAGGTCCTCTCCCGTCAGGGTCAGTTCCTCCATCTCCCCCGGCGCCATTATGCGCCGCTTCAGCCTCTTAATCTCGGCTCCGCCGCTTCTGACAGCGACGTATTTGTCCCTGTAGACACCGTTAACGCGGAAACGGACCGTGATCTTCTCATCGTGAGCATCCGTCCGGATCCTCTGAGGCACTGTATATGTAACGCCGTTCTCAGCGGTGACTGGCAGTTCCCCTCCCCGGTCACTTCCGCCTTCAGCGACCCAGGCCGCAGCGTTTCGTCCTGCGCGCGCAGCTTCCTCGGATACGAAATCCACCAGATCGTGGACGTGAAGGACGTTGCCGCAGGCGAAAACTCCTTCCGCCGACGTTTCCAGGCCGTCGTCCACCTCGGGCCCGCCCGTGACGCGGCTGAGCGTGATGCCGGCCTGCTTTGAGAGTTCGTTCTCGGGTATGAGACCGCATGACAGCAGCAGCGTATCGCAGGAATAGAACTCCTCCGTGCCCGGCAACGGGCGTCTGTCGGGACCCACTTCTGATATGGTGACTCCCTCGACTCTCCGCTTACCGTGTATCTTGGTGACCGTATGGCTGAGACGGAGCGGTATGCCGTAATCGTCGAGGCACTGGACTATGTTTCTTTTCAGTCCTCCGGAATAAGGCATGAGTTCCGCTACGACCTTGACTTTCGCGCCTTCCAGCGTCATCCTTCTGGCCATGATAAGCCCGATATCCCCGGAACCGAGTATGACGACCTCTCGTCCGACCATATAGCCCTCGATATTCATCAGTCTCTGGGCCGTGCCGGCGGTGTAGATGCCGGCGGGCCTGTATCCATGTATGCCCAGCGCTCCCCGCGGGCGTTCTCTGCAGCCCATTGCAAGGACTATCGCGCCTGCCTTAACGCGGACAGCGCCTTCATCCCTGTTGACGTACAGTATCTCGCGCTCCGGCGATACGTCCGCGACTATCGTTCGGAGCATATACTTTATCCCCCGCTCTTCAGCCTGCCGGATATACCGCTCGGCGTACTCGGGGCCTGTAAGCTCTTCCTTGAATGTGTGGAGTCCGAAACCGTTATGTATGCACTGGTTGAGTATTCCTCCGAGTCGCTCGTCGCGCTCGATCACGAGGACGTCCCTGCAGCCGGCGTCGTACGCGGATACCGCCGCGGCTAACCCGGCCGGGCCTCCTCCGATTATTACTATATCGTGATATTCCATTCTCTCACCATTTCAGAAGTTCAGAACCGGGTCTGTTCTTCGTCACCTTTTCGACGGGTATTCCCAGGCGCTCCGCCAGGATGTCCATCGCGCCCGGCGTGCAGAATCCGGCCTGACAGCGGCCCATTCCCTGCCGCACGCGGCGCTTTATCCCGTCCATGCTCCTGGCCCCGGGATTTCTCTCTATCGCGTCGATTATCTCGCCTTCGGAAATGCTCTCGCAGCGGCAAATGATCCTTCCGTACTCCGGGCGCTCCGCTATAAGCGCCGAACGCTCCTCCGGACTTAGCTTTGCCACCTGAGGTATCCCTCTGCGGCTCGAGATAAAGTCTTCTTTTCTTTCAGCTCCGGCCTTTTCAGCCACAAGGCCCGCAAGATATTCGCCGATCGCCGGCGCCGCGGTCAGTCCCGGCGACTCTATGCCCGCCGCGTCGAAGAATCCTTCCGCATCCGGGATCTCGCCGATAATGAAGTCTCCGCCCTTCTCATGGGCGCGCACCCCGGCGAAGCCTGTTATGACGCGGTTATACGGGATATCCGGCACGCTCTTTCTGGCGCGTTCCTTTATCTCGTCCGTCCCTTCCGGGGTGGTCTCCGTATCCTCTCCGTCCTCTACGTCCACAGCGTTCGGGCCTACAAGAAGATTGCCGTGTACAGTCTGCGCCACGAGGACGCCTTTTCCCATCTTTCCGGGAAGCTGGAATATGGTGGAGGACACAAGACCTCCGACCTCCCTGTCCATTAGGACGTACTCGCCCCTGCGCGGCGTGATCTCGAGCCTGTTCCCGGATACCGCGTTGTGCATCTCCGCGGAGCGGACTCCCGCAGCGTTCACGACGAACCTCGCGAGTATATCCTCTCCGCCGGTATGAAGGACATATCCTTCCCCGGCCTTTTCGATACCTTTGACCTCAGTCAGGAACCTGAATTCCGCTCCGTTCTGCGCGGCGTTCTCGGCGAAGGCGAAAGTCATGCCGAACGGACATACTACCCCGGATGTCGGCGCCCACAGTGCCGCTACGACATCGCCTGATACCGCCGGTTCCCTTTTGCGCACCTCTTCCCCGGTCAGGATCTCAAGTCCTTCAACGCCGTTTCTGAGACCGCGCTCATACAGTCTGTCGAGTCCCGGTCTGTCCGCCTCGTCGAAGCACAGGACCAGCGCGCCGTTCTGCCTGTATGAAAAATCCAGATTTTTGCTGAGTTTACGGATGAGCTCAGCGCCGCGGAGGTTCATTCTGGCTTTCATGCTTCCGGGTTCCGGATCATAGCCTGCGTGCACTATTCCGGAGTTTGCCTTCGATGTACCGGAACAGACGTCCTCCTCTTTTTCGATGACGCATACGCTCAGCCTGTATCTCGTAAGTTCGCGCGCTGTCGCGGTGCCAACGGCCCCGGCGCCTATCACGCACACATCGTAATCAAACATCTTCTGTTTCCTCTTCGTTCGCCCAGTATCTGGCGCACCTGACGGCGCGCCGCCATCCCTTCAGGAGCTTATCTTTATCCTCGGGAGCCAGATGCGGTCCGAATACTCGTCCGCACTGCCAGTTCTCCCGGACCTCGTCCGTATCGCGCCAGTAGCCGACCGAGAGCCCGGCCAGGTACGCAGCGCCGAGAGCCGTGGTCTCGATGCATTTCGGGCGCTGTATAGTTATGCCGGATATATCCGACTGGAACTGCATGAGAAAATCGTTTGCGCAGGCGCCTCCGTCGACCTTGAGGCTCGTTATGCCGATCCCTGCCTCCTCCTTCATCGCCGAGAGAAGGTCGTTGGTCTGATACGCGAGTGACTCCACAGTGGCTCTGACAAAATGTTCTTTGGACGTTCCGCGGGTTATGCCTACCACCGTTCCTCTGGCGTACTGATCCCAGTACGGCGCTCCCATGCCCGAAAAAGCCGGCACGACGTACACGCCTCCGGAGTCCGGCACAGCAGTGCAGTATTCCTCGCTCTGAGGACTGTTCTTCAGCATACGCAGTTCGTCCCGCAGCCACTGTATGGCCGCTCCGGCTATGAACACGCTGCCCTCGAGGGCGTAACGCACGCCGTCGTCCGGCGACGCCGCTATCGTGGTCAGAAGGCCCTGCTTTGATCTGACGGCGTCTTTTCCTGTGTTCATCAGCATGAAGCCGCCGGTACCGTAGGTGTTCTTTACGTCGCCCGCCTCAAAGCCGCACTGACCGAATAGGGCCGATTGCTGGTCGCCCGCAGCTCCGGCTATTGATATCTCCCCGCCGAACAGTTTCGTGCAGCCGAATATATGCCTTGACGGACACACCTCGGGCAGCATGGATCGCGGTACGCCGAAAAGCTCCAGCAGTTCGTCGTCCCAGCACAGGCGGTGTATGTCGAAAAGCATGGTGCGCGAGGCGTTCGTCCTGTCGGTCGCGTGCACGGCTCCGCCGGTGAGGTTCCATATGAGCCAGGAATCCACCGTGCCGAAACGCAGTTCTCCTCTCTCGGCGCGCTCTCTGGCGCCGGGGACGTTCTCAAGGATCCATGCAATCTTGCTCGCTGAAAAATACGCGTCGGGTATAAGACCTGTTTTGGCGGTGATCATCTCCGCCTTCCCGGCCGCCTTGATCCTGTCTATCATGTCGGAAGTACGGCGGCACTGCCAAACTATGGCGTTGCATACCGGTCTTCCGGTCGCGGCATCCCAGACAACGGTGGTCTCCCGCTGGTTGGTTATCCCTATGGCCGCGATGTCCTCGGGCTTCGCGTCCACCTTCTGCATGGCCTCCACGGTGACGCCCATCTGCGTCGACCATATGTCCATCGGGTCGTGCTCCACCCAGCCCGGGCGCGGATAGATCTGTCTGAACTCATGCTGGGCCGCGCTCACTATCTCTCCGCTTTTATTGAAAAGGATCGCCCGGGAACTGGTCGTTCCCTGATCCATCGCGATGACGTATTTCTTTCCGTTCATAAGGCCCCTCCGTTCCGGATAGGTTTTATCGTATAATTATATCATTTTAAGGGCCTGTTTTTCAATCGTCTGAGGCCTCCGCTATTGACTAATATTTGCAAAATAACTAGAATCATAGTAGGAATCTGACCGCAAGGCGGTACGCCCGGTCAGCAGGAGGTATTATCATGCCGAAACTCACTGAATTCACCTTTACTTCAACAAACGGCAGGACCGAGATACACGTACGCCGATGGGATCCTGACGGCGAAATCCGCGGCACGGTGCAGATAGCCCACGGCATAGCGGAACATGCGTCCCGCTACGACGGATTCATGCAGTTCCTGGCGGAGAACGGTTTCGTTGCCGCGGCGAACGATCACCTGGGCCACGGAAAGAGCGTGACAGACGAATCCGAGCTCGGCTTCTTTGCCGAACACGGCGGCTGGGATCTTGTCGTCGGAGACATGCATAAGCTCCATGATATCCTCTTCGCGGAAAACCCCTCTCTCCCGTTCTTCCTGTTCGGCCACAGCATGGGCTCCTTCCTTACGAGAACATACATCATACGCTATCCTTCCGAACTGACCGGAGCAATAATCTGCGGCACCGGGCAGCAGCCGTCCGCCCTCGTGGGCGCGGGCAGCGCGATGGCGAAACTGGTCTGTACCGTGAGCGGTCCGAAACACAAATCCGGGCTTCTCAACAAGACAGCTTTCGGCAAGTACAACAGTTCGTTCGTGCCTGTCCGCACAATGTTCGACTGGCTCAGCCGCGACGAGGCGAACGTCGACAGGTACATGAAGGATCCTCTCTGCGGATTCGTTCCCTCCGCCTCCCTGTTCAGGGACATGATGGGCGGCATAGCCTTTATAAGCAATGCGGATAATATCGGAAAAATGAGAAAGGAAATGCCCGTGCTGTTCATCTCAGGCGACATGGACCCGGTCGGCGAGAACGGCAAGGGAGTCAAACGCGCGTATACCGCGTTCCAGGAGGCGGGCATGAAAGACGTTAAGCTCATCCTTTATCCCGACTGCCGTCACGAACTTCTGAACGAACTCAACAAGGATGAGGTCATGGGAGACATACTCTCGTGGATGCAGTCCAAGATCGCAGAATAAAGCAATTCTTCATATCGACAGAAACGGACACGGCGTAAATGCCGTGTCCGTTCGTTTTTCATCGTTTTTACTTCATTCGGTCGCGGGCTCAAGGAGCGTGAGCTCCTTCCTGTCCGCATCAAGTCTGCACATAATCCCGTAAGGGATGACGCCTATCGGGTTCGCGTGGCCGAAGTTGACGTTATAGAGTATCGGCATGTCCGGGCGTCCTGCCTCCCCGCCGACCACCCTCCTGTATACCTCCTTGTACGGTTCGTATTTGTCCCTGCGGGCGGGTTTTCCGACTATTATGCCGCTGACGGCGTCGATGATCCCCTGCGCCGCGAGGCCGCGCAGATACCACGTCAGATAGTCGCACGGCATATCCTCCTCGCTCGTCTCGACGAACAGTATCTTTCCACGCCATTCCTCGGCGGAGGGCCATATGCTCGTGCCCATCATCATGGGAAACACGTCGATGCAGCCGCCCAGCAGGCGTCCCTCTACGGAGCCGGAACCCTGGAGCATCTCGTAGCCTCTCTCCTCCGGATGGTATTTCCTCTCCTTGTTCATGTTCTCTTCAGCCCAGGGTATGCGCTCGTCATCGTCGTCCGACCAGTAGGGCGCAGAAGGTATGACCAGAGTCTCCTGCGGCTCGAAGAGCGTCTTTTTTATCATCTCCAGCGTGTAATCGTTTATCTTCACGTACTCAGAGAAATTGGTCATGACGGAAGCCCCGTAGTATGAAACGACGCCGGCTTTGTACATCATAAAATGATTCGAGGTGGTATCTGAGAACCCCGTGAATATCTTCGGGTTGTTCCTGATGACGTCGAAATCTATATACGGCAGAAGACGTATCGTATCGTCGCCGCCGATAGCACTGAAGACGGCCCTGATCGTCGGGTCGGCAAACGCCTGCATCATGTCGGACGCCCTAGCCTCCGGATGTTCGTAGACGTACTCCCGGCCGCGGAGGGCGTTCGGCATTGCGGTTACCTCGAGACCGAAATCACGCTCGAGCCGTTCCTTCGCCAGGTAGTATTTGTGTATCAGATCAGGCTCTCCCAGCGAACCGCTGGAGAGGCTGACAACGGCGACCCTGTCGCCCGGTTCAAGGTGTTTTGGTTTTATCATCGGTTTTCCCCTCTCCTTTAAAGATCAGCGCTGCTGCGCCGCCTCTTTTCTTCTCTTTCTCCGGACCCTGTTGAGGTGCTTCTCGAAATTGCCGCTCCTAAGAAAATCCGCGAGTATATACTGCTCCAGCACCGGCACAGTGCAAGAATAAAAACCCAGTCTCTTCCCGAACTCCTCTGTAAGGCTTTCCGGCAGTATCATGTAGCCGATCCTCATGGAAGGGGCTATGGTCTTCGAGAACGTGTTGAGATAGATGACGTCCGCTCCGTCCGCCATGGAAAAGAGCGGATCCTCCGCCTTTCTGGAGACCGTGAGTTCGGAGTCGTAGTTGTCCTCCACGATTACGGCCCCGCGGCGTTTCGCCCACCGAAGGTACTCGTGCTTTTTGGATACGCTGACGGTCACGCCGCTGGGAAAACTGTGGAACGGGGTGACGTGCAGGAGCGTGGCCTCCGTAGCGTTCAGTTCCGCCATACTGAGTCCGTCCTTCCGCATGGGGATCATGTCGCACTCTATCCCGAATGAACGGTACACCCTCCGGATCTTGTCATAGGAAGGCTGTTCCAGAGCGAAGACCCTGCCGCTTCCGAACAGCTGCGCTATAAGTCCGTACAGGTATTCCGCTCCGGACCCTATGACGACCTGGGAAGGCTTTACCGTTATCGCCCTGCTCCTCGCGAGATACGAGCATATCTCGCTCCTCAGTTCAGGGCATCCCAGGTTCGGAGACTTTTCCAGGATGCGTTCCCCGTAGTCCAGGAGAACGCGGCGCACGGTGCGGGTCACCACGGTAAACGGAAAATCCCCGGTGTTGTGGGACTGCGCCTCCGGAAGAGGCGCGGGGCCCTCTTCGGCCGGCGTCCCCTGAAAATCGTCTTTCCGGTATATGACGTAGCATCCGCTCCGTTCCCGCGGTTCAGCGTAGCCCTCCTCGCACAGGAGCGCCATGGCGTGCTCCACGGTGATCACGCTCACTCCGGTCTCGGCGGCCACCGATCTCTTGGAGGGCAGTCTGCTCCCGTATGTATAGGCGCCGGATATGACGTCCCTGCGTATCAGATCGTAAAGCTGCAGATATGCCGGCGTTTTGATAGTCGTGTCGATATGGTAGTTCATCTGGTCATATAAAATACTTTCAAATTGGTTATTTTTATAATATCAGATTGATCGTATCATCTTTTTCAGAAATTGTAAAGGGGAAATCCATATGACACGCGCTCACAACGGCAGAAACGCAACGCTGAGGATAACGATAACGGCGCTCTTCATGGCAATCAACATCGCCCTGAGCTCCTTCGGCATGCCGGTGCCCGGCGGACATCTCTATCTGAACGATATCGTGATCTGTCTCGCCGCGATCCTGCTCGGCCCGTTCGAGGCTTTTGCGGTCGGCGGCATCGGCGCGTTCATAGGAGACATGCTCTTCTACCCCGCCCCCATGTTCGTCTCCCTCGTGACCCACGGTCTCCAGGCTGTCGTCATCTCGCTCTTCGCCCACTACGTTATGAAGGATCGGCCACGCCTGGCTTCCGGTATCGGAGTCGCCATCGGCGCAGTCATCATGATAGTCGGCTATACGCTCGGCAGAGCATTCATATACAGCACGCCCGAGTATGCCGTCATAAAGCTTCCTTTCCAGATACTCCAGGCCGTAGTCGGCGCGGTGTTCGGCATGCTCCTCTGCTGGAGATGCGGCATCCACAGGCTCTTCGACAATATTATGGCGGGCAAACAGTAACGATCACGCAAGCACAGACCCTATCGGAATTCGAGCGGAAAAGTTCACGGCCGCGCATG
>CAMZHU010000059.1 GCA_947306975.1 uncultured Clostridia bacterium
ATCTGGAATCCCTTGTTCATAGGATCGTCCTCCGGGTTGCGCCATGCCGCTATACGGTCAGATGCGTATCCGAATCTTGTGAGCGTAAGTATACCGAGGACAAGAACCACTCCGCCCAGGAGCGCAAACCAGCCCATTCTTGTGCCGCCCGCGAACATCATAAGAACTGCGATCGCGAAGATGATCACCGCAGCGGACAGATGGGGCTCCATATACAGCAGGCCGACTATGACCGCTACTATCACGGCGAACGGAAGAACGCCGTACCGGAAAGTCTTCATCTTGTCCTTATATGTGCAGATCATGGCAGCAAATGCCAGGACCTCCGCCAGTTTCGTAATCTCAGAAGGCTGGAATGTCGTGAATCCCAGCGATATCCAGCGAGTAACGTCCCCCTCCGATACTCCTACGAACGGCACAGCCGCAAGGAGCAGCAGTGAAACAGCCAGCAGCGGATAGGCAAATCGTCTGAAAGTCGAAACTTTTATGCGGGAAACGATGAGCATCAGAGCGACTCCTGAAACAGCAAACAGCATCTGGCGCGCGAAATAATATACGGGGTTGCCAGTCGTATAGTAAGAGCGGGCAAAACTCGCCGACAGGACCATGATGACTCCTATAGCGAGTATTACTATCGTGAGGACACAGAAAGGCAGATCGATGCGGCCGCGCTTAACGGAACTGCGGATTTTTCCGCCGTGACCATAATCCTTGAGGCGGCTCTGCTGCAGGTTCCTGCCGTCGCTGTACTCAGTGAATGTGTTGTCCTCCAATGCCTTCACCCCCTATCCGTGAAATAGCAGTTCAGCCCGGATATCTGCCCGATACTGCAAAGAAAGATATTATTGCGAATACCGCCGATACAGCTGTGAAAACGACAAACAGTTTATACTCGCTCCACCCGCACATTTCAAAGTGGTGATGGAGCGGCGCCATTTTGAAAAAGCGTTTGCCGTGCGTCGCCTTGAAATACAGCACCTGTATGATATCTGACAGCGTCTCAGCAATATAAACTATCCCTAGAGGGATGAGGATCAGCGGCATATCCATCGAGAACGCCATGGCACATACTGCACCGCCCAGGAACAAAGACCCGGTATCGCCCATGAACACCTTTGCCGGGTGAAAATTGAAAATAAGGAAACCTATCAGGCCTCCGGCGAGTGCTCCGGCAAAGACGCCCAGATACGTTCTCCCCCATATGTAAGCCACTGCCGCATAGCATACCGCCACCGGCAGAGTAACGCCGGATACGAGTCCGTCAACGCCGTCTGTAAGGTTGACCGCATTGACACATCCCACGATCACAAATGCCGCGAATATGAAGTAGACGATCTCCGGCAGTTTCAGATATGTGTTGAAAAACGGTATATAAAGATTCGGTGTCAGTATCCCCTTTAGTCTGAGCAGGAGAATGAATGCTACCGCCACCACAAGCTGCAGAAGGAACTTCTGCTTTGCTGTAAGTCCCAGATTCTGTTTCTTTTTCAGCTTCTCATAGTCATCCAGAAAACCGATGGCTGCGTATATGAGTGCAAACAGGAACACGAACAGATGCTCGTGCACGCCCTCGGCAAATCCTTTGAATCCCACTGTCAGAAGCGCAACGGCTATACCGACGATGAACATGATCCCGCCCATGGTCGGCGTGCCCTGTTTAGACATGTGCCAGACCGGTCCGTCTTCACGGATGGACTGTCCCGCCTTCATCCTGCGGAGCGCAGGTATAAGTATAAGTCCTGTACCGGCTGTGACAAGCAGCGATACGAGACAAGAAACTAGCGTTCTCCAGATCATTCCAATCCCTCCGTCTTACTCTGCCAGTATCTCAGCGACTGCCTCGCGCTCATCGAAATGGATCTTTTTCTTACCAAGTATCTGGTAAGTTTCATGCCCCTTGCCCGCCAGGATGATCACGTCATCTTTCCGGGCGTTATGAATGGCCCAGGCTATCGCGTCGCGTCTGTTCTCAATGACAACATAAGGCGTCTGCGTATCCTTCATACCCTCCAGGATGTCGGATATGATCGCGCCGGGTTCTTCAGTTCTCGGATTGTCAGAGGTGACGATAACGAAATCAGAGAGTTCAGACGCTATTCGTCCCATTATCGGACGCTTTGTCCTGTCGCGGTCTCCTCCGCATCCAAAGAGCGTCACTGTCCTGCCTTTTGCGACTTCCTTTACCGTCGTTATAATGTTCTCCAGCGCGTCGGGGGTATGCGCATAGTCAATAAGTATTGTAAAGTCGCGTCCTGTAGGTACGACTTCCGCCCTACCCTTTACTCCATGGCACTCGTTCAGTGCGGCGGCCACATCACTTGGAGCTATACCGAGAGAGATACAGGCGCCGTAAGCAGCAAGCCCGTTATAGACCGAAAACCTGCCCGGTATGCCTAGGCGTATCGCCTCAATATTCCCCGTGGTCAGCGCACAGAACTCAACGCTGTCAGCATGCATTCGCAGGCGCTTCGCGACAAGATCCGCGCCGTCATCGTCAACTGAGTATGTCATGACAGGACATGTCGCCGCATTCAGCATAACATGCGCATAGGGGTCGTCAATGTTTATTACGCCGTGTCTGCACTTAGTAAACAGTATCGCCTTTGCTTCTGCGTACGCATCCATCGTCTTGTGGAAATCCAGATGATCCTGCGTAAGATTTGAGAAGACGCCGACTTCAAATGTTAGTCCGCAGACCCTGTCTAAATAGAGCGCGTGTGACGAAACCTCCATAACAGCGTAGCCGCATCCTGCATCAGCCATCTCACGGAAAAGCTTGTACAGTTCGTATGATTCGGGCGTCGTTCTTTCTGTAGGAAGAAACGCATCCCCTATCATGTTACCGTTGGTTCCGATAAGGCCGACCTTCGCGCCCAGAGTCTTCTCAATTATCGTCTTTATAAGGGTAGTTGTCGTTGTTTTGCCGTTTGTTCCGGTAACACCGACCAGCTTCATACTGGAAGTCGGATCTCTGAAAAAATTCTTGGAGACTAGCGCCAGGCCGCGTCTAGTGTTTTCGATAAGTACATAAGGGATGTCTGTATCAGGTTCTCTCTCGCAGAGCACGCACACAGCCCCACGTTCAGCCGCGGCGCCGATATACCTGTGTCCGTCGCTCTCATATCCTGTCACAGCTACGAACATATCGCCCGGAGCGGTGCTGCGGGAATCGTAGCTGATCCCATTTATCTCCATATCGGGATCCGCTGTCATGCGGATCACATCTATCTTACTTATGATCTCCGATAGCTTCATTATCGTGGCCTCCGTGAGTATCAGTATTGCCCCTGTATGCTGCTGTCAATCAGCGTTACCTTTATAACGCTTCCGTACGGCACGCTGCTGCCGGGTTCAGCGGATTGGGTGCTGATGACGGTAGAAGTATCCGTTGCGCCGGAACTGCTCGCAATAAACAGTCCGACCGCCTCCAGGCGCTCTTGCGCAGTCGAATATGACATCCCGCTGAGATCCGGTACTGTTGTCGGTCTATCCGGCGCTGCGGATTCAGTGTAAAGGATGATCTCAGATCCGGGCGCTATTTTCGAGTGCGCCGCCGGTAGCTGGTCTTTTACGCGGTCCCCCTCTCCTATTACGGAGACAGAGAAGCCGTCATGGTTTATGACATCGCTCGCGTCCTCGACGGTCATGCCGGATATGTTCGGCACCTTGACGTCGATCATATCCAGTTCTTCAGAAGTGTATCTTGGTTCGTATCCCATATAGTCAAGGACATCGGTGATAATGCTTCCTACAACCGGCGCCGCCATATTTCCTCCGCTCGGGTAAACATCAGTACCGCTTCCGGGCGAATCAAGCAGGACAAGTACGACGACCTGCGGATCGTCCGCAGGCGCATAGCCGCAGAATGAAAGGATATAAGAATTGCCGCCCGAGACTTCAAGGACCGTGTTTGTCGATGTTCCCGTCTTTCCGGCGATACCGTAACCCGCCACGTATGCGTTTTTTCCGGTTCCCTCCGAAACGACGCTCTCAAGTATCTGGTTCACGGTGTGTGACGTCTCTTCGCTTATGACCTGCCGGATCACCGCAGGTTCGTTGACTTTTACGACATTTCCTTCAGCGTCTTGTATGCTTTTGACAACGTATGGTTTCATGAGATAACCGCCGTTGCAAACTGCGCACATAGCCGTCGCGACCTGGATAGGCGTTACCGTAAACGTCTGCCCCCATGATGCAGCGGCAAGCGATGACAGATTGTATCTGTCGCAGAACACGTCTTTGGGCCACCAGAGGCTGTCCGCCTCACCTGTGAGATCCACGCCGGTCTTTTCGAAGAAGCCGAATGCGCCGATATAGTCCCAGAACGTCTCCGCTCCCATCGCTATTCCGATATTTGTAAAGGCTACGTTGCAGGAGTTCTGAGCAGCTTCGGCCAGTGTCTGTGTGCCGTGGCCATAGCTCGCCCAGCACATGAGAGTATCACGGCCCGGTACTTCCATCGAGCCTTCGCAGTAGAACGTGTCGGCAGTCGTCACTGCCCCGCTGTCGAGCGCTGCGGCAAGCGTTATAGTTTTGAACACTGAACCGGGTTCGTAAGTGTCGCTGACAGCCTTGTCTCGCCACTGTCTGAATCTGGCCTCAGCCAGTTCCCTGTCGTACTCGTCCTTATCTGTCTCCTCGAGTTCCGCCAGCTGCGCCTTGACTTCGTCGCTGACGTCGAGGTAATTGTTCAGATCGAAATTGCCGAGGCTTGCCAGGCCGAGCACCTCGCATGTCTTCGGATCCATGACGATGCACGCGGCGCCGTTTTGAAGATCGTAATTTGCGACCGCTTCCGCAAGATGCTTTTCAACGTAAGACTGTATGGACACATCGATCGTAAGTGTCAGATCGCTTCCGTCCTCTGCGTCATAATAGTCCTGGAAGTCTTTGAAGAGCATATCTGTTCCCGCGCCGTTCTCGAGTCTGATCGTTCGTCCGTTCTTTCCCGTCAACTCCTCGTTGTAAAGGAATTCGAGTCCTTCCAGACCGTAGTTGTCCTCGCCTACGAATCCGATTATGTGACATGCCAGATTGCTGTAGGGGTAGTACCTTTTCGTATCGCCTTCAAGATGCACGCCCATAAGTCCGTTATCATTTATGAAAGTGCGTATCCGGTCCGCCTTGTCACTCTCGACCTTCTTGCTGATCACCTTATACCAGGAATCGGTATCCTTTGCCTTTTCGATAATGTCGTTCTTGTCCACACCGAGCACATCGGAAAGCGTCCGGGCAATAAGCTGAAGATCCTCTTTGTAGAGCTGTATCTCATGAGGGCTGATGAACACCGTGTCCACCGGCGCGCTCATAGCCAGGACTTTGCCGTTCCGGTCGTAAATCGCGCCTCTTTCCGCAGTGATCTCCGACTCCCTGGTCTGCTGGCCAACGGCCAGTGCTTCGTAGTGGTCGTGTTGAAGAATCTGGATCTTGAAGAGCTGTAAAGCCAGAACTATAAATGCAACTATGCCGCACACTGTCATAAGCACGAGTGTGCGGCCGAGTATTGTCCTGTTTGGCTTTACAGCGCGTTTTTTCCCTTTTGACGCCTGCATGCGTTCTTCCTCCTAATGCACGTGTCTATTCCTTGCAGAATGATCTCCGGGCACTATTTGAAATATGCCGCCAGCGTTCCGAAGAACTGTACGAGTCCGCCGAAGGATGCTCCCGCTTCCGCCTGTTTCACTGCCGGGTCGGAGATGACTACGGCTTTGTCCTTAGCAGAGAGTCCCAGTTCTATTATCTGGCTCTGATCAGGTTTTGACATTGACAGCACGTTTGCAGCATATGTCTCTATGCTGGTGATATCGAATGTCTCTTCGTATTTAACCGTGAGCTTTCTCTCCTGCTCACGGAGCTCTTCTATTCTGTTTTCAAGCCGTACCGTTTCTGTAGTGAGCTCGTTATAGTTGACGTATCCCAAGAGCGAGAAGACGATGAGGACAGCCGCTACCACCGCTCCGACGGCCGAGAGCGGAGAAAACCTGTAGTTTTCTCTCCGGCGCACTGCCGGCTTCGGCTGCGGAACATGCTGCTGTTTCTGTTCCTCCTCGTACCACTCGCGGCGGTCAAGGTCATATGCCGCGCTGCCGTTGTACATAGAGCGGTGCGCGTATCTGTTTTTGGCTGCAGTTGCGGCCATCATATAACCTTCTTTCTCTTTCTATCGTCGACGACCCGTTCGGCAACACGGAGTTTTGCACTCCTGGCCCGCGGGTTAACAGATATCTCTTCCTCTGTCGGCAGTATCGGCTTCCTTCCGATACTCATCATGGTCCTGACGAATCCGCACACGCACACTGGCAGATCCTTTGGGCATGTGCAGCCGTTCTCTCGGGATGCTATCGCGTTTTTTACAAGTCGGTCCTCAAGCGAATGAAAGCTTATGACGCAGAGCCGTCCTCCCGGCTTGAGTCTGTCCATTGCGGCTCCCAGCGCTTCCGGTATCGCGCCGAGTTCATCATTCACTGCTATGCGTATAGCCTGAAAGCTTCTTTTCGCCGGATGCTGCTTTTCGCGCAGCGCTTTTGCAGGAAGCGCGCTCCTGATGATATCAACCAGCCCGAACGTTGTTTCGATCGGGCTTTTTTCGCGTGCTCTTACTATCGCCGAGGCGATCTGCGGGGCATATCTCTCCTCGCCGTATTCATACAGTATCCTTCGCAGTTCTTCATATGACCAGCCGTTGACTACATCCGCTGCTGTAAGCGGCTCAGATCTGTCCATGCGCATGTCCAGCGGCGCGTCGTTCATATAGGAGAAGCCGCGCTCTGCGTCATCGAGCTGAGGGGATGATACCCCCAGGTCGAACAATGCGCCGTCGATCCCGTCTGTTCCCAGCCTGTCCAGTATCTGCGGAAGATCACGGAAGTTGCCTTTCACCGGCACGAACCTGTCTCCGTATATGGAAAGCCGGGCTGACGTCTCTTCTATCGCGGCTGCATCGCGGTCTATCCCGATCAGCCGGCCGCCGTCGAGGCGTTTCAGTATCTCTGCCGAATGCCCTCCTCTGCCCAGGGTCGCATCCACGTAAGTGCCTCCGGCCCGGATATTCAGTCCTTCCAGGCACTCCTTCAGAAGTACAGGTATATGTTCCATCAGATATCCAGTTCTCTGAAGACCTCCGCGATATTCTCGGGCGAGGTCTCGGCAGTGTCGACAGCGGCCCACGCGTCGGCATCCCAGAACTCCGTATATCCGCCGTTGCCGACGACGGCTACATTCTTAGTAAGTCCGGCAAACTGACGCAGCGCCTGCGGAATCAGTATCCTTCCCTGTGCGTCCAGTTCACACTTCGCCGCGTGCGCGAATAGCGGGCGCATCTTAATCTGCTTTACCTTCGGCATCGTTCTTATCTTCTCCATGAACTCTTCCCAACTCTGTGCCGAATATGCCGAGAGGCACTTTTCCATAGAGAGCGTTACAAAGAACGTATCGCCGAGTTCTTCTCTCAGACGCGCAGGGATAAACAGGCGCCCTTTAGCGTCGAGCGTATGCTGGTAAACGCCTGTCATTTTCATCCCTCCAGTCCGAAATCGTGGGAATTTATTACACTTAGCACCACTTTTACCCACTTTTATGTCCAGATTATAACCCACCACCCACACGATTGCAATAGTTAATTTGCAGTTTTTGCCGGTTTTTTCATAAAAAAACGCCCCGTGAAACACGTTCACAGGGCATTCTGACTTGCACCATACGCAAAAACAGCCGGGCGGTCTAGACCGTCCGGCTGTTTTCAGATCGATGCCATAATTACAAGGGGCTGGTTTTTACTCGTCCATCGCCACATCTATGTTGCTGTCAACGGATGCAGGCTGGTTCTTTGCCATATTGTTCACAGCATTGCGGAAACTGGATCTGGAATTCTTGATCTCACCGAGCGCCTGTGCAAGCGCGTCCTCCGTGCGTTTCATCGCGTCGTCGACATACTCATTCGCAACACGGCGGAGTTCAGCGGAAGACTTCTCAGCGGAACTGATCATCTCGCTGCTCTTCTCCTTCGCCGCACGATAGATTTCCTGTTCATTAACAAGCTGCTTTGCACGTTCCTCCGCAGCCTTACGGATAGTTTCCGCTTCTCTCTTGGCATTAGCTATAAACTCCGCACGAGCGTCAACAAGGCGCTTTGCCTCAGCGAGTTCAGTGGGGAATTTTGCTCTTATCTCATCGAGAAGATCAAGGGCCTTATCTCTCTCGATGACGCATTTTTCGGCTACCAGCGGAAAGCCGCGGGCTTCCCTTATAGTGTCATAGAGCATCTCCAGAAGTTCCTGTACGCTGTTACCCATCAGCTTTTCCTCCATATCATACCTTTTGCATTATTTTATCTATAACGTTTGCCGGGACAAAGCCCTGGAGATCCGCGCCGTATCTTGCCATCTCCTTGACTATCGTCGAGCTCAGATATGTGAATTTCTCGCTGGAAGCCAGAAAAACCGTTTCAATATCGGGCGCGATGCACTTGTTTGCGAGCGCCATCTGGAATTCCCAGTCGAAATCGGACACGGCCCGCAGACCACGGACGATAGCGTTGGCATTTTTGGATTTTGCGTATTCTACGAGAAGTCCGCCGGCTGTTTCGACCTCGACGTTTTTGAGGCCAGCAGCGTCGACTGCGTCGCGTATCATGTCCATGCGTTCCTCGCGGGTGAACATCGGCTTCTTATCGGAATTGATCATCACGCAGACATAGAGCTTGTCAAAGACCGCCGCTGACCGTTCGATGATGTTGAGGTGTCCGAGCGTGATCGGATCGAAGCTGCCCGGGTATACCGCTATTTTCATTCGAC